>JBDKSR010000732.1:0-12618 GCA_039680545.1 Bryobacteraceae bacterium
GCGGTTTTGACAGCAGCTTGGATCGGAGTGCCATCAACATCGGAGCCGCCTTCCCACGCCAGATAGACTTTATTATGCCGGGCGAAGTACAAACGCCCTTCACGATACGCCCAGCATTCCGCCGACATTCCGACGAAACGACACCAACTGCCTGTTTGCGTGTTCAGTACGAACTGGTACCCGTTAATAACACCGTTGGCTGCATCGTAGCGAATCGGAACGTTCACCCACAGCGAAGACAGCTCCGGGCACAAAATCGGCTGCCACCCGAACAGTCCCTTATACGCGTCAGCATACTCCGTCCATGCGTTCAGGATCTTGTCGGAGACGGCACTGCGGATGTCGACTGTAGCGGACTGCAAAGCTTTTGACAGCGGGAACAGGCCGCGAACGGTTAAGAGAAGGAGGTCGCCTCCGAAGTTAATCAGGCAACGGCGACCAATAGGCCGGCCGATCATGTAGACGCCTTGCAGTGCCCACGTCGCAGCGTTTGCTGGGGCAATGCCGGAATAGATCGCTACTTCCCCTTCGGAAGTGACCACAACGAAATAGTCCTCCGGGCCGTTGCCGCCGTCCAGCGTCCACGAACCTGTCGCAACCAGATACCCGCCATGACGGAAGATCGCCCCGAGGGGGAACTCCGCAGCAGCCCCAGCGACGCTGTTGACTGGCAAGTACCAGAACGATAGCGAGTTCTTCCCGACCAGATAGAGACGGGATTTGTGCAGGCTGACGTGCGTGATGTTTTCGGAAGTGATTCCAGTCAGCGCCGGAGAGCTGGCCCCGTCGAGGACAGTCCAGGCTGTTCCGTTGAAGTAACGGGACTTGTCAACTCCATTGCAGCACCAGAGGAAATGCCCGCCGGCGGTGGAGATGTTGACGGACTCCCAAGCGCCGTTCGTAGCTGAAGAGGCAACGGTGGAGACCGTTCCACCGTTTGTCACGTCATACAGGCCAGAGTCATCCGCGGCAAAAAACTTCGTTGTACCGTCGGCTTTGTTGTAAGGGAGCAAAGACCGAATACGGCCTATTGGCAGGGTAGCGTACCACGAAGATCCCTTACGAAGGATAACGTCCCCTGGACGGGGGAAGAAGTTGTCAAGGAAGATTGCATCTGTCGGCGGCATGCTGGCAATCGGGTCGCGGGCATTCCAGCCGCCAACAGGGGCCGGGAGGCTCGCACCGAAACTCGCCGGGCGGAAAGAGGAACTCGCGACTTGCCTCATGATAGGTTCCAGTTACCAGGCTGCACGACGATCCCCGGCCCGACAGAGCGATCGCAGCCGTCCATCGTCAAGGTTTTATGCCCGCCGTCTCGTCCGTTCGCGTCGGCAACAGCGGTTTCATACAGCCGGAAGTCTTCCGCATAGGGGAAGCCCTTTTCCGCCTTCCATCTCCACCGTAGCCCTCGAAGGATCAGTGCCTGTGGCAAAAGGAACTCATCACTATCCTTCGTGAAGTAGGGCTTGTAAGCGTTGTCGTTAGCGTTATAGACCATCGCACCGCTGCGGTACTCGAACGCGAGTTGATCCGTATCAGGCGGAGCAGGGGTGATGTAGAGGTGTCCGCCGAAGATGCGGTACTCATGAGTCGGGCTGGCAGTGAACAGAGCCTTATCGGCTTGCCACTGGCGGGCGGAAACAGGGCCGTAAATCGGCAAGCGGGTCGTGCGGTTGTAAATCGTTTCGTTCAGGATCGACGCGCAGCAAAATGGCGCCAGCACTGACATGGCGCCTTGGTCCTCCACTCCCGTCGCCGTCCACGACGCTTCCCGAACCAACTGCGTCCAGCTGAACCGGTCGAGATCTTCACAGATCTCATTCGCCAGCCCGACGATTTGAGTTAGCTGGTCATCCCCCAGCGATACAACCGCGGAGGGGACTGGCAAGCCCTGCCGCCGGCAGAACTCTTGCACGATTTCGAGAAGCGTCATGACGACCTCACTTTAGAGTTTCCGCGACTTGGTCAGGGCCTCGAACTGCGGAATGACCTCGCGGAGCTGCTTTTCGAGCTGCTCGTTGCGCTGTTTGAGGGCTTCGTTGTCCGCGCGCAGACCGGCCAGCTGCTCACTAACCTTCCCCCTGTCGCTGGCGGAGGCAAGCCAATCTTGCGCCTTTTGCTTCAGCGTCCGCCCGCCCATACCGAGTCGGTTCAGGGTTTCCTCGTTCGCTTCCGCCAGGTCCTCGACAGTCCGCACTTTCAGGTCGAGAAGCATCTTGACTTGGGCGGGGCTGGCGACGGGCCAGTTCGTGACGGATGTGCCGTTGAGCGGAATCTCCCGCCCGGCTTTCCATTCAGCGAAGGCGCCCTTGAACGCGGACAACCATTCCCGAGGGAAACGACCTTCCGCCGCGTCCTGCTCCCGGCGGGCGAACCACTCATCCGCCGGACTTTCGTGACGGTCCTTCGAGCCCATCGGAGTGACAAGCACGAATGGAACATCCTTGCTGACGTAATGGCCAGCTTCGATACTTGCTGCCCGGTCTTCTTCCGCACGGAACTCGAAAGTCACATACGGCGGACGGGCTTCTGCGATCTTAATCATTTGACAATCTCCCACGATTGTTGACTCCCTCCCCAAAAAAGGCCAGGGCCGAAGCCCTGACCAACACCGTGGGAGGTGGACGGCGGCTGACTAGCCGATTACAGCGGGGACGTGGTCTTGCGAACCCAGCCGTACTCGCCAGTTGCGAATGCTGCGTCGGCGGTGTAAGTGCCCGCCGTGTTGTTGACGGCGAAGGCGCCCGTCACTGTGCAAGTCGCTGCTGCGTTGATCGCGTTGGTCGAAGGGCCGACGTAGACGTAAGTGCGGTTGTCCGGGCCGAGGGCGGGTGTGCCGACCTTGAACTCGGGGGTGGTGGTGCGGCGGTTGAAGGCGGCGCCGACCAGCGGGGAAGTGGCGAAAGTCATGGTGACTGCTCCTTGCGGTATGGGTTATTTCCGGGGTATTACGACGGCGTAATACCCCGGAAGTTTCATCAGGCCTTCATCACGCCCTGCAGCGCGCGGTTCGTGACGGTCATGTTACCCATCCAGAGGACCGGCACGACGGCCGCGTCTTGGTTGTAGGGTTTCAGCTCGTCCATCACCGTCATGTCGGCGTCCTTGTGCACGACCAGCTCGAGGTAGTCGGTGTTCAGGAAGTACGCCGTGTTCGCCGGGATGCCGCTGCCGCCGTCGAAGATCACGTCCGCGCCCTTGTACTTCAACGACACAAAGCCGGCGTTGGCCTTCGTCTCGTCCGTGTAGCGCTTGATCGAGGTCTGCGACTGCTCGAAGAAGGTGAAGTAGTTGTTGTCCTTGACGATCAGGTCGGGCTGGTCGTCGCCGCGGGTCAGGGACAGCCACAGCGGAAGCATCAGGCTTTCGATGGTCGTCGGTCCCGGAACAATGGCGCTGCCACCTTGCAGCGGGGCGGCCGCGGACTGGACCTTGTTGCGCCAGAACGTCCAGGTCGACGAGTCGATGCCGCCGACCGTGCCGGTACCTGCGTTGGCGACGAGAGCTTGCAGACCGTTGATCTGGTTGGCGAGCGAACCGTCGCTGTACACGTCCGCAGAGAAGTTGTTCTTGAACGTCCGCATGGCGTTCTTCATGCGGGACTTCACCAGGTTGATGATCCGGCTGTCGCCCGAGTTCGTGCGCAGCTCCATACCGTTCGCCACGACGTTGATGGCGATCTGGCGCCACTGGAACTCGGCCGCGGAGATGACTTCGGAGGCGCCGATGTTCAGCACGTCGTAGCCGGAATAGCGCTGGTAAGTCCCATTCTCGGCGTAGTCGAGCGGGGCGGTGATGGTCAGGCCGCCGTCTTCCTTGCGCACCTGACCTTTGTCGTAGATGCGGCGGAGGAGGGCGTTGTTCTTCGACACGTTGTCGACGATTTCCTTGCGGTGCTTGCGGAAGGTCGTCGAAACGAGTTCGGTGAATACTGCGTTGGGGGAGGCCATGAATAGCTCCTAAGAAGGGAAAGTTCGATCAGGCACGTGAACGGATGGAGTTCAATGCCGCACTCAAGGTGTCGTCGATGCTTCCTAACGGAGCCGCAGCGCTTGCCGACTTAGGACTCGAACGGACATTTGCAGCGGTAGCTTTCTTCGCGGCCGCCGCTTTTGCTTCTGCTTCCGCCTTCGCCTTTGCCTCGGATTCCGCCGTCAGACGGGATTGCTCTTTGGCGCGGGTGGCGGGGTTCAGCCAGATTGCTTTTTCATACGCTTCAGCGAGAGTACTCGCCGTACCAGACTTCAACAAAGCCGCAATGTCCGTTGCCACTTCGTCGAAATACACGTTCTTCGGGTCGGCTGCGAAGGAGTCGATTTCCTTTTGCAGCGTCGCCCGGATGGTTGCGGCTTCCTGCTGCTCCCATGCCGATGTTTTGGATTTTAGAGCGGCGATTTCCTTTTGCAAGGCGGCGACTTGCGGGTCGATGAAAGGGGATTCTTCGCCGGCCAGTTCCCCGGACAGCGGGACGTTGTACGCGCGAGCCAGTTCGGTAAAGAAGCGTTGCTTCTGCTCGGGAGTTCCGGTCGCGAGGCCGTGGTGAGCTTGCATCAGGCTTTCAATTTGTTGCAAGGGATTGACCCCGGCCTGCTGCAACATCGGCATGTACGGAGACAGGACCTGATTCAGGGACCGTCCGATCTGCGCGTCGGCCTTGTAGGACTCGAGGCCTTTGAAGATGTCCTCCTCGCGCTTCAGTACTTCTCGCTGGACTTCCGCCGGGAGAGTTTCCCACTTTGCGAGGGCCTCCGCGCGCCAGGTTTTCGGCGGGGCTAATGCCGCTTCGGGCTTAACCTCCGGCTCGCCAGCTTCCGTTGCCGGTTCCTCTTTCTCACTCGCAGGCTGTTCGGTCGCCGCCGAGTCAACCGCCGTGTCGATCACCGGATCTTCTTCAGCGCCGTCTTGCTCAGCGCTGCCAGAACCCGGAGAATCGAAGAGACTATCCGAAATAGCCGCTTCAGCACTCGCAAAGTCGAAATCATTCGTATCATCCATCCCAGGCATCTTACTTCTCCTTTTTACTGTCGTTCCACAGTGGCCGTAACGCCGGCCTTTATCTCGGTTTCCAACTTGCGAACCTTTTCATCAGGCAGGTTCGCTACCAGCCTTTCTACCGTATCCTCTACGGTCTTGTCAAACTCCGCTTCGGAGGCAGCGGCACGGAGGGCGGCCTCGCGATCTTCGCCAGGCTCGAGCACGCGGCAACCATGCCGGCGCAAATTCTCTTCGTGCGCGCGGCGGCCTTCGATGATCTGGCCGGTGACGGGGCACTCATAAGGGGGGTAATCCCCGCGAACCGCCGGGGCGCAGATCTGCCGTTCAGCGGTTTCTCCACAGCGGCAGATCTGCGGCTTGTCATAGTCTGCGAGGCGGAGGATGCGCTCGAACTGCTTGTGGCAGAAGTGGCACTTGAATACGTAAGTTGGCATTGTTTTCTCCCACGGATTACTTTGCCGTAATACACCCTATATTATGAGAACAGAAGCGTCAGCACTACAAACTCTTCCTCTTCTTCCAGTTCCCGCTCTTTCAGCTCCCGCTCGACCGCCGCGAGCGCCTTTCGTACAACCTCTCGGACATCGGGAAGGTTTTGCTCTTCGGCAAAGTCCTCCACGAACTCGGTCAACGCGGAACGGGCAGATTGCTTTTCCTCCGCCAGTTCTTTTACCGCCTCAACAGCGTCCTCGACCAACTCCTCGACAAGTTCTTCCCGCAGTACCTTATCAAGGAAATCATTCAACCGGCGGGCAGCCTTTACTTTCCTCCGAACGTACTCGCCTCCACCACCACCACCTGTTACTTGTGCACTAAGCGCGATGTTCTGAGGCTGAGCGACACCAACGACATACCCAGCAAACTGCACGCGACCGCTGGAAGGAAAGACTGTCTGCCCGTTATTTTGAGCAATTCCCGGGGCGTACCCGCGAACCTGAGCTCCCCCCTTCGCAGCGGCAACAGTTACAGGCTGTTCAATGGAAGGGACGTAGCCTGTAACTGTAATCTGTCCGTTGGAAGGGGCTAATGTCAGTGGCTGGGCAACCCCCGGAGCATAGCCATGAGCTGTTACTCCCCCCGCAGCTGGGGACACGGTAAGCGGTTGACTTACCGTTGCCGTATAGCCATTGACCGTGATATGCCCAACACTCGGGGCGATACCAGCCGCCGCCGTCGTGAACCCCGTTCCCTGCACCGGCCCCACGGTCGTTGCGCCGTCGTCCCACACTGCCCACAGATCGTATGCGGTGGCGGCAGTCAGGCCGCTCGCGTCGGGCACGAACTGGTAGGTCGCGCCGCTTCCCGGATCGGTGTCCGCGTCGTGATACGCGATCGTCGTCGCAGTCCAGCCGGAGTTGGTGCCGACGTTGCTGCGCGACCAAGTTGGCGTGACGCCTTGCGGGACGATGACGAGGTAGAACGTTGCCATGGCGCTACCTCGTCAGCCCGAGCGTGATCCGCGCGCCCGTCTGCGTGATGTTGGAGGCGGTGATGGAGTTGATGCTGATTGCGCCAGTCGGGAGGCTGTAGATGCGGATCGGGTCGGCGCGGAAGAGCTGCCAGGGGTTGAGTGATAGCTCTGCAGCGGCGGCGTCGGATAACGCGCCCTCAAGAACTCCGCACGCATACACAAGGCCCCTAAAAGAGGTTGTTCCGCCAGCCCACTCACGCAGAATCCTGATCCCCTGCCCCTGGTAAGTACGCGAGTAATCAATGCTCCCTGTATATGCCCCTGACACCGCAAGCTGCCCATTAACAGTCAGCCGCGCCAACCCTCCACCGATTGAAAATACCTGACAGACTGGCGCGCTCGCGGCCGCTGCGCCGATGTCGGCGTGGGGGGAAAGAATAAAATCACTGCCTGCGTTAACGGCAACGGTCCAGCCGTTAAGCGATCCTCGGTGCGTGCCAAGTCCCCAGCTTGGGGTACCAGACCCCATTGAGCGCGTCAGCACATATCCGTTGTTTCCGCCTTCGATGGACTGACTCACGACAACAAGCGTGGTCGCCTGATACTGGATTTCTACAGGGTTGGTTCTGTAGACAAAGGCGGAAACACCGTCCGCCAGCAGTCCGCGCCCAAGCGCACCAACACCGAAGTTCGCCACACCTGACTCTGGAGACCACCCGCGTGCAATGTCATCGACGCCCTGCCCAAAGTTGATAAGAAACCGAGCCGCCTCACCATACGGGTTATTTTCGGCCACCCGCACCCGCCCCTGCGGCTGGGTGTGATGCCTGCGCGGGATGATGATCGCGGTCACGCTTACACCGTGTAAGTACTGGCGACGGCTTCGACGGTCACGGCTTGTCCGGTGTTGCCGGTGTATTCGACTTCCAGGTGGCGAATTTCCGGCCCGAACTGGAACGATTGCTCGGTCACGGCGTTGGCCGTGGTGCCTCCACCGAAACGCCAGACGGTTTTCCAGTCCGTGCCCGCGCTCGCAGCAGTCGGCAGCGTGTCCGCGTGCGAGATGAGTACGCGCCCCTCACATTGCACAGTGGGGCCGGTGGCGCCGTTGGTGATCTTGAGCGTGACGATGCCACCATAGACGGCGGAGAGGTCGATGGTGCCGCGCAGCACCGCAGGAGAAACGCCGAGGTTTCCTGCCGAACTTGCGATGAGTACGGTATCGGTTTTTGTGAGTGCCATCGTTAAACCCTCATGGAGCCGTCGTCGTTGTAGATCGCAACGCGCACGGCGTACTCATCGACCGGCGCGGGCTCTTTTGCTCGGGCAATCAGTGCATCGAGCTGGGCTTGTGTGAGCAGTCCGCTCGTCACCAGCGGTTGAAGCATCCCGGCTTGTGCCACGGCATCCAGGCGCAAACGCCCTTGTTCGAGCAGCGGCTTGACGTGGCGGTAGTCCGGCGAGGCGTAGAGCGCATCGAGCACCGGGTTTGCAGCGGCGAGGCCGAGCACCTCGATGATTGTGCCCACGCCAATCTGAGTCTCGACGTAGCGCGTTCGGCCCACAGAGAGCGCAGCGGCGAGCGCCACGGTGTCGGGCACAAGCGCTTGCAGCGCAGGGTCCGCAGCAATCGCGGCGCGGATTTCGTCAGCGGTCATTTCTCTACTCCGTAGTGTCGCGCGAGCATCCCCGGCGACCAGATTTCAGCGTCCGTCAGGCCAATGGCCTCGGCGCACCATTCCGAGCAAAACCAACCCGCGCTACTGAGAGGCAGGCGTAGTACTTGCTGCGTGAGCAGATCGAGCCAGCCGTAGGGATCGCCAGCGGTGCGCTCGAACAGAGCCAGGACTTTCGCCGGGTCTGCGTCGATGTCGATCACGGTCCAATGCGGCTGCGTGAGGTCGATCTGCTTGCGCCGCACGCCACCATCGCGGATGGATGACGAGTAGCACCAGCCATCGACGACCAGCTCGCAGTGCGAAAACGCCGAGCGTGTCCATGCTGCGATGACGTAGCCGGCGACGTCCTGCCAGCGGTGCGGTCGGTAAAGCGCCAATCTCACGCCCATGCTCGCCTCCACATCCTGCCGATCGCCCACCCCGTCGCCCCGAGCGCCAGCAGCCACGCGCCGACGACGATCCCGCGCAGGGGCATCGGGCCGCGCATCGCGTCGTCACCCGTCCGCACCTCACCCGCAAGCCAGACCGAAGGACAGAAGAAGATAGGCAAGCGAGACCACCTTACAGCTCGCGTGATACGCGCTCTTTCAGCGCGTAGCCCATCAGCGGCCACAGCTTCTGCACGGCGTTCTGCCGCGCGATCTTGCGGCCCAGCTCGGCGTCGAAGTTCTCCGGGCTGGCGCAGGCCGACTCGCCGGTTACGGTGAATCCGTTGCGCAGCACGAGGACGCAGAAAGTCAGTAGGTTGAGGCTTGGCTTCAACACCTCCGGGGACGCAATGTCTCGCCGTACAGCCACGGTATCGCCGCCGTGAGCGCCAAATTCACCAGCAACAAAGGCACCAATCACGCCCTCGCCTGCGGTGAAATAATGCTCACTGGCGATGTTCGCCTCGATGTCAGCGGGCGTCACGCGCGGCGCGGTCAGACCCTTGGCCTGGATTTCCTGCTCGATGGATTCGTTGTTCATCTTGGTTCCTTTGCTGTTGCCGGTCGTTCATCGTGTGCCGGCTAACCCGTCAATCAACCGGAAAGCCCGTCAGGGCTTTCCGGTTATCTCAGGCGTTAGCCGTCACAGCGGCGTGTATCCGCTCTCGAAGGCGACAGCCGGTGAAAACGACTTGTAGCCGTCCTCGTAGACCACGTAGTAGCCGCCGACCTCGGGCTTGTGCTTCGCTACGTACTCCGGCGACATCGGCACTTTGTCATAGCCTTCTTCGGCGGGCTGGAAATACACCCCGCCATGCTGGTCGCCAACGATCCCGGCAATCTTCAGCGCCCACACTTTCTTGTGGCATTCGTACTTCGGCATTTCGCGGCTTGCGCTCATGTTCCAATCCTCAAAAACCGTTGCTTCATCGGGCGCAACGGCTAACCCGTCAATCAACCGGACGGCTTTCATCCGCCGGTTATTTCTGCGTTAATCAAGCCGCCAGCTCCCGCCTCAAATCCTCTGCTGTCTCAGTGGGCGGGTAGGCCGGCGCGGGCTGGCGTCGATCTGGTAGCGGTGTGCGGCCTGGCTGAGATACGGGAGCCATTGCACGGCCAAAGCGTGCCGGATGCCGAGCGCCTCAAGGAGGCCGATGGTGATCGGCGAGATCAGCGGGGCGCGGTCGCGCTCGGATGAGACCTTTTTGGTGGCGTCACGCAAATGGTCCGGGCGCAGGAAGCCGGTGATGCGGTCGATGAAGGCGGTCAGCATTTGCGCACCCACGACGATGCCGAGCAGCCGTTAGGCAACGACAACATCGAACCAGCCCTCAGCGGGGCAGGTGATCATCAGCGGGTTGCCATCTGTCGTCGCTGGCACATCGGCGGGCGTCGAGTCACCCAAGAAGTAGCCGATCAGCGGCGAGGTTTTGCCCCACAGCGCACCATCGACACGCAGGACGCCGTAGCGCCACGCGGGGATGTTTCCGCCCGAAGCCGTCCAGGTCGGATCGTCCGACTCGAACTTCCAGCCGCCCGTAACGGCCGTGACGAGCTTACCGGTGAGCGTGGCGCCGCCTGTGATGTAACCATTGCCGTTGGCTACTTCGCCAGTCAGGTCGGCGGCAACCGAGTGACCGGCCGTGCCGGCGCTTGGTGTGTAGGTCGAGGCGTGCAACGACAGTTTGACGGCAGCAGACAGCAGGTCTTGCATCCTCATGTCGTCGAGATTTGCTTGATACAGTGTAAAGGTTCCGGCGGCCATTTATGGCTCCCCTTAAAAAGTTTCCCAAGTCCCGTCGGGCAGCTTCCTGGCCCGCTTCGGGGTACTTTGCATTTTCGCTAGGGTTTCGACGAAGCTTGTAAGGGCTTGGCGGGTTTCCTGCAAGGCGGAGGCTTCGCCGCTTTCACCCTTTTCTTTTTCGCGCTGCTGAGAAGCTTCCGCCGCTTTCTTTTCATGCTCCCCGATCGCAGCTTGCTTCAAGGCGAGGCCGTGTTCGAGTTCCTTTCCGGCGAGGTTAAGTTCGAGATCCTTTTCCTTCGACTCGAACTCGAGCTCTTTGAGGGCCATCTGCTTCGCCATCTCGATCTCGCGCAAAGCAAACTCCTTTTCCTGCTCGAACTCCCGCTTCGCCGCTTCCAAGTCCGCAGCGTCCTTCTGCAACTGCTCTTCCGCCTTGCCGACCTCTTCCATTTTCTTCTGGATTTCCGGCGGCATCTGCGGCTGTTGAGGGGCCTGCATTTTGCGGATTTCGTCCTCGACATCCAAGCCGAAGCGATACCGGCGGGTTACCGCGAGCAAGATCGCTTTTGCCGCATCAAACGGCATGATGTTTTGCTGGACCATCGGGGCAATGCCGTTCAGGTACTGGGCGATTGCGTTGAGGAACTCGGAAATGTTTTGCTTATCTTCCGTCGCCTCAGCATCGACCGTCGAGTTCGTCTCAACGTCGATCGAGTACGCCCGCTGCAGATCACTCGACAGTTCCCCGAGGATTTCCTCCCACGAAGGGCTGGCGGCGATGCCTTGCAACTGGGCGAGTTGCTGTTGCATTTCCGGCGGGAGCTGAGCGCCCTGCGCTTGGATTTGCCCGAGCAAAGCCTGTGCTTGCTGCTTCTGTTCCGCGGAGGGGAACTGCATATTGACCATTGCGGCGATGGTCGGCTGAGAGAACTTCGTGAAAGCAATCTCCGCCATGATTCTCAGGCCATTGCGCGCGAAGATCGAGGTGATCTTCTGCCAGCGCTTCAATCGCAGCGTACCCCACTGGTTTTTGATGTTCTGGGCAGTTGCCGTTTCGGAAGCAACACTCGCCCCGCGCAGGATGTCACTGATCCCGGTGATCTCGTAGATCACTTGCTTGATCTGCTGACGTTGCAGGTAGAGCTGCTGGAGGACGGCGATGAGCTTTTCCAGCGGCATCAACCAGATTGCCTTTTCTAGGCTCTGCCCTTGCTGCAGCGCTGCAACGTTTTCCGCCGGGACGAGGGTGTTGTCTGCGGCCTCGAAAACCTTATCCAGACCCTCGATCGTCGAGTCGTAGAACCCGCGGACCTTGAGGGCGGAAATGATCTTGTTGATGCGGACGGTTACGCGGTTTAGCTCCTTCGCCTGTTCTTCGTAAGCGGAATATAGGGTTGCCGGGACTAGGGAACGGATCTTCGGGAAGAAAGCGAGAGGCTGTGGGAGGGGGAAGAACCCGGACAGGCCGAGCGGGTCTTCGACGACCTTGACGAACTGCTCGGGGAGGGCCGGGGCAACGAAGTAGACAGTTTTCGATTCCTTGTCCCAGATCTCGAAAACATGCCCCAAGCTCGGGGTTGAGTCTTCCTCCCCCATCCCGCGCTCATCTTCGTCTTGTGCCTCCGACGCCGCACTCGTCACGGACAGCGGAATGTCCTTGCCAGTTTCCGGGAAGTTCCGCTCGAGCTCCTCGCGGGTCATGAGGTGCTCGAAGGCGATCCACGGCACATCTTTCCACTGTTTCGCATAGCCGTGATAGAACCGATCCCAGGGGACGACTTCCCCGCAGACTGTTTCATAAGTGACCGTTCCGGCTTCGTCGAACGTTGCATCGTACTTATACCGCACAACCCCGCGCCCAGGAACAAGCGCCTCGAGCACCGCCTGCTCCATCAACTTGTCAAACGGCGTATAGCTGTCAATGTCGTTGTCGAGGAGGAACTCGAGCGCGCGCTGGGCGACCTTTGCAGCAACCTGTCCGAGGGGATTGTCGTCGCGGTGACGGCGCTGGACGACGGGGCGAGGCAGGTTGTTGTAAAGGGCGGGGGCGAGGGTTTCCGTGTTGGAGTAGAGGATGTTGAACTGATTTTCTTTCCGATCTTCGCACTCGAACAGGTCGACCAACTTCGTCGCCTCTTTCCGCCAGTCCTTTTCCCGCTTATCTGCCTCATCAAGCTCGGACAGCCAACGGCGGACTTTCCCGTCCGGCTTTTTCGTACCTTCGGCAGTCGCCACAGAGAACAGATTCGTCATGAAAGCTCCTTAGAATTCTTCGGCGGCGATCCGCTGCTGGCGATTGCGCTCGATAAGTTGGTCGATCGTGTAAGAACCGGGGTGTTTTGGCAAGCTCGAAGCCGGCGG
>JBDKSR010000733.1:0-4019 GCA_039680545.1 Bryobacteraceae bacterium
CCAAGCCGGTGGGCGGCGAGCAGAAGAAGGCCGATGTTCCGCTGGAGGAAAAATGCCCCCAGTGCGGCAGCAACCTGGTGCTGAAGCATGGCCGCTATGGTGAATTCACGGCCTGCGGCAACTACCCGAAGTGCAAGTACGTGAAGCAGAAGACCATCGGAGTCGCCTGCCCGAACTGTAGCGAAGGTGAGATTGTCGAGCGCCGCTCCAAGCGCGGCAAGACGTTTTACGGTTGCAACCGTTACCCCGAGTGCGATTTCGTCGCCTGGGCCAAGCCGATCGCCGAGAAATGCCCGGAGTGCGGCAGCCCGTATCTGGTTGAGAAATGGCTGAAAGCAGGTGCGCAGGTGCAGTGCCCGAATCCCGAATGCAAGTACAAACGGGCGCTTGCTCCGGCCGCTCCGGTTCCGGCTTCCTAACGATATTTGCGAAGAACGGCCAGCACGCGGCCCTGTATCTGTAGATCGGACAGCGGAACGAAAATCGGCGCCATCGACGTGTTCGCAGGTTGAAGTCGGGCGCGGTCGTCGGGCTCGCGATAGAAGCGCTTTAGCGTGGTTTCAGCGCCACGTACCAACGCGACCACGATATCACCGTCCTTGACTTCGCTAATACGTTCGATGAGGACGAGGTCGCCGTTGCAGATGTGGTCCTCGACCATCGAGTCGCCGCGCACTTCCAGGGCGTACGTGTCGGTCCCGCCCAGGAAATCCCCGAAATTCAATGTCTCGTGGCCGGCAATCGCCTCGACGGGGGCGCCTGCCGCGATACGCCCGGCGAGCGGAATCTCGGTGACCGGCGCGCTCTCTTCCCGATACCTGCGCTTCTCCTGGAAGAACTTCGGTGTGATTTCGAGAGAACGGCTCTGATTGTGCCCCCGGCGCAAGTAACTCTTCTGTTCGAGCGTCCGGATGTGCTTGTGTACGGTGGCCAGAGAGGCTAGCTGGAGCCCCGCGGCGATCTCCTCGAAGCTCGGGCTGTAACCGTTCTCCTCGATAAACTCACCGATGAAGTCCAGGACCTGCTTCTGCCGGCGTGTCAGGGGCATCGGATCTCCTTGTCCCTTATTGTTGGCGAATAAAAAGGGAAAGTCAATACCTATCAGTGATTTGCCCCTCCGGAGCAGTCGAGTGAACGAGGGGTTCCCAAGCCAGCCGGAGATTCAAGACCACCTGCAATGCGCTCCACCCTCTGTGAACGCTTCGTAACTTCCCACATCTTGGCCATTGTTGCCTCGTAGCCGAGCGCAGCCATTCTTATCAACGGAAGGTCGCACTCCAGAAACTCGGTCCGGTAATGCTGGTTCCAGCTAGTGTTGTTCAACGCGTGGTAAATCTCAAGATCGCCGCCCCGAATTCGCTGCCATTCCCCATATGCAAGCATATCGGCCGCCTGCAGGATAGGGTGATCTTTCATTATTCCGTCATCAACGGATTTCAGTTTGAGACTCCTCCGTTGATCGATGAGCAGTAGCATCAGACATTTTGCCTGTCCGAGGTTCCGGTGACCTTGCGCAAGCATCACGTTCATTCCTTCATCGTGAACGCCTGCGTAGTTGAGGTAGCAGTAACCAGCCCCAAGGGCCATCAGCGCTGCAAAACTGTACGCCGCTCCCCACTCACTCCGGTAGACGTGGTCCGTCTGATTTTTATACAGGCTAACGTCAATCCCGGTAGTCACACCTAGGCTCATGTATTTATGTATCAGTTGGCTTAGTTCATGGAGCAGCCTCTTACGTTTCGAGCGGCTCAGACCCACGAAGACGCCTGCGTTCCTCCTGTTGTAATCCTTTGAATGGAAAGCGGTTACCCCTGCACGTCTGAGGGTGTCCTGCCAGTGGCGCGTGAGTCGTTTCACGCTTGCGTAAGGGCCAATTTGCGCTGAGACGAGCAGTGTATCTCCCGCTCCACCTTCATCAAATCCAAAATTCAGCATGTAGATTCTCCTGATACCCAATAGATTTTCTCGTTACGATGCCCGTCAGATCGCTCCCGCACCTGCCCGGATCAGGCTCGACGATTTCCATTTCCGGCCTCTCCAGCACGAGTTCGTCGCCAGTCAACGTAATGAGACTTCGTCGAGACATGCGCTGCGTGGTCTCTTGGATGAGATCAGTCTCACGTTGGGACTGCCCCAGGGAGACTCCACAGTGGTCACGCCCATCAGGTAAATTGCACAAGCCTGCAGCCGAGGTTAAGTACTTCGGAGAAATTCTGGTTGTGTGTCACGTGTTCTGGGGTACCCTGATCCCTGACCGATTTCACGCGAGTGGCGTCGCCATAGCACGTGGAAATGACATTGGTGACTGTGGGTCAAGATCTCTTGGGGCTCGAACGCTGAGCCACCAGACGCATGTGCGCTTCGATCGGACACGACGATTCTGCTATTTCTGCCTCTTGCTGCCAAAGAGTACTTGGCATATTTATCAGCGGGTTACCTCGTGCCCGCTCTGGCCACCTCTGTGCCACCCTCCCGAAGACCTGATATCTTGGTTGGACGACCGATGATCGAGCATAGCCCGGCCTGGCCTGTGCCGGCCGGGCGCTGAGGTGCCGTCGAACCACCATGCGTTGGATACTACTGCTGTTTGTTGCCGCATACCTGCACGCCGCAGACCTCGTCCGCATCCCCGGGACGACGTATTCCGTTGCAGATCCGCAGACCGGCGTTCCAATACAGGTCAGCATGAGCCCTTTCCTGATTTCCCCGTCGGAGATTACGCAGCGGGAATACGTCGCGATAACCGGCCGGAACCCGTCTCATGCGACAGGCGATAGCCTCCCCGTGGAGAGCGTGACCTGGTGGGACGCGGTCCGTTACTGCAACCTCCGCAGCATACGGGAAGGGCTTCAGCCGTGTTACGACCTCTCGACCGGCCGATGCGACCGCAGGAAGAGCGGCTATCGTCTGCCGACTGAGGCGGAATGGGGATGGGCCGCCGCCGATCACCTTCAGAACGACCCGTCACGCGCAGCGAACCTTGGCGGCAGCGGCACCGCGAACGAGGCGGATCTCCGTGGCGGGGGCACTGTGCGCGTGGCCAGCTTTCCTCCGAACCGGTATGGGCTTTACGATATGACCGGCAACGTCTGGGAGTGGTGCACGGACTTCTTCAACATGGCCTTGAGCCCGATGCGGCAGATGGACCCGGCCGGTCCCCCGCAGGGAGTGGCTCGCGTAATACGTGGCGGTTCGTTTCGCAGCACGCGTTCGAAGTGGGCCGGCACGGAATACCGTTCCGCGATGGAGCCCGATCGCAAGAGCCAGTACACCGGCTTTCGCGTGGTCCGCAGCGAGGCCACGGCGTCAATGGCCAGCGCCAGCCTCGATTGGTACAAGCCATTCGACCAACGTCCACCCGGCTTGGAGACTTCCATCGGAAGTTTGACGCCCCTTATCGACTCCGGCGCGTCTCAGGCTGCATGGGTCACTCGCGCCCACAGCATACGGTCGAAATGGAGCAAGATTTTGGGCTCTCCGTCGCTCAAACCATTCGTGCCTGCCACGAGAACTGTTGAGGTGGCCAGACAGAACGGCTACCTGACCCGAGTGATGCAGATCCAACTCGAACCGGATTACTGGGGGCGCATCGCCATCACCTATCCGGACCGGCCGCTCGATGAACCTTTGCCCGTTGTCATCGTGCCGTTCTATGACGTCGATGGCCCGGTCGCGATGAATCTTGGAGGACGGCGAATCGATCCGCTGAGCGCCGTTTCGTTCGCGCACCTTGCCACGCAACGCGGCTTTATCGCCGTTTCGGTCCGCTGGTTCGGGATGGATTACGCCGAGGGATACGCGGAAGCGATCTCCGATCTCAACACGAAACATCCTGGATGCACCGGGCTCGGCAAGTGGGTTTGGGACGCACAGCGGCTGCTGGACTATCTCGAAACCCTGCCCGAAGTTGATCGTACTCGCATCGGAATCATGGGCTGGTCCCTCGGCGCGAAGATGGCGCTCTATGCCGCGGCTTTCGACGAGCGGATCGCCGCTGTCGTGAGCATCGAGGGCGGAAT
>JBDKSR010000734.1:0-9619 GCA_039680545.1 Bryobacteraceae bacterium
GTCCTGCTTTTTGCCATCGCGGATCACCGTCAGCACAGCCTCGCTGCCGACTCCGGCATCCGCCACCGCATTCGTCAGTTCGTCGCCGGTGTGTACCGGCTTTCCATTCATCGCGACGACCACATCACCTTCGCGGATTCCTGCCTTCTCCGCCGGGCCCTCAGGCTCGACGCCCTGCACGAATGCCCCTGACTTTGCTCCGTAAACCTGCAACAGTTCGGGATCGGGCTGCACGCTTAGGCTGACGCCGATCGCGCCTCGGGTCACTTGTCCGGTCTTAATGATCTGGTTGTAGACCTTGACTGCCGTATTGATCGGAAGCGCAAAGCCGATGCCCTGATATCCGCCGCTCTGCGTAGCGATCGCAGTATTCACTCCGACCACCTCGCCGTTGATGTTGAGCAGCGGTCCGCCGCTATTGCCGGGGTTGATAGCCGCGTCGGTCTGCAGGAAATGCTGGAATTGCTGGCCCGGCCTGTCCTTCGCGCTGATGATCCCCGCGGTCACCGTGGTTTCGAGCCCGAACGGAGAGCCGATGGCGACAGCCCAATCGCCGACCTGAACCGCATCAGAGTTGCCGATCTTAGCCGCGGGAAGCCGCTTACCGGCGTCGATCTTGATGATGGCCAGATCCGTCTCTGAATCGGTGCCGATCAGTTTCGCGTCGTACTCAGTCGTATCACCGCTGAGTTTCACCTTGATCCGGTCCGCCTTTTCGACAACGTGGTTATTGGTGAGGATGTACCCCTTCTCATCGACAATCACGCCGGAGCCTGTGCCCTCGCGCCGGAACGGCATCTCGGGGGTTCCTTCCGATGGTCCTTGGAAGTCAAAGAAGCGCCGGAAGAGGTCAAAACCAGGATCGCTTTCCTCGCCGCCCTGACGGTTCCGGCTCCGGCGCTGTGCTGTTTGCGATTCCTTCGCCAGATATTCCGAGCGAATGTTGACTACCGAAGGTTCAACCCGCTTCGCGAGTTGGCTGAATGCTGTTGACAGTTGCGCAGGGTTCGGAATCGTCAGCGGCGTGGCGTCCGTGGCGGCCTGTCCTTTGGCCGCCCTCACCCCGGTATTCAAGAGGGTTCCTATGAGGATACCCACCGAAAGCGTGAATAGCAGAAGAGTGAACGACAACAACTTCTGCTTTCGTAATGTTGTAAACAGATTCATTTGCTTCGAATCTCCCAAGTTCGACTTTTAGTGCTAATTATAAAGCATTTAGAAACAAGTGCTTCCTACTCTTATGGATGCTCGCTGCGGGACAGTGGTTTCAATTCCACCACAACAATTCCGGCGAGTATCAAAGCCGCTCCCACTAACGCCCGGCCCGGCAACTTCTCTCCCATCAAAAGAAAAGATGTCAGCCCCGCGAAGACCGGTTCGAGCGACAACGCCAGCGCCGTCCGGGTCGCGGTGGTGTTACGCTGCGCCCATGCTTGAACCGTGAACGCCAGCGCCGTGGCGAGCAGTCCCGTGACCGCCAACGCTACGAACAGGCCCGTTGTCCAACTGACCCGGGGAGTCTCCGCCCACCAGAATGAACCCAGGGCGATGGCTGCCGCAGTCGCGATCTGCATCACGCTGAGCCCTTCGAATCCGACTTTTCGAGAATAATGCCCGACCACAACGATGTGAATCGCAAAGCCTAGCGCGCAAGCCAGCGTCAAAGCGTCGCCATAGCTGATCCGCAGGCTCTGCCCATGCAGGGTAAGTAGTCCCATACCGGCCGCGGCGATAGTGACACCTGCCGCTTCTGCAAACTTCGGTACTTTCCTATAGACGAGCGCGGCGACCAAAGGTACCAGGACAATTGATAGACCCGTGAGGAAAGCTGATTTCGAAGGCGTCGTGTAGCGCAGCCCGATTGTCTGGAAGGCGTAGCCCGAAAAGAGAAACAAACCGGCAAGCACCCCCGCTCTGATCGCCTTCGGCTTGTGGAAAAAACCGCCGTAACGCCCTCGAAGCGCCAATGCCAGCGCAAACGTAGCCAGCGTGAAGCGAAGCGCCAGGAACAGCATGGTCGAGGCATACGACAGCGCCTCCTTGACCAGCACGAACGTGGAGCCCCAGATCAGCGCGATGCCCGCCAGCGCAAGGTCCGCCTGCCAGCGGGGAGGCGCCTTCGTCGAGGTCATCCGGCCTCCGCTACCTCGGCGTCACGAAGCAGAGCACAGAGCGTCAGGAAGACCCGCTTCAGGCCCAATTCCCGCCCATCGGGATGGAACCACTCTGAAGGAGTGTGCGCGCCGCCGCCCTGCCCGCCGGCGCCGATCGAGATCGCCGGTATTCCCATGGAAAGAGGAATATTGGCGTCCGTCGAGGCGCAGTCAGGGTGAGATCGCACGCCCAACCAGGCGTCCACCGCGAGGATGTGGGAGAGGATCGGGGAGCCTTCCGGGAGCACGCCGCAAGGCCGGGAACCGATTTCCCGTATGCGGGCCGACAGCCGTCCGCGGCTGACGCGTTCGTTCTCGGCATCTAGCGCGCGTTGCACCGAATTGCTCAAGAAAACAGCCATTTCTTCCACTTTTCCGCTGCATTCCGAGCGAATATCGAGCTTTGCGCGCGCCGTCGTGGGGATGGAGTTGATACTCGTGCCGCCGTCGATCAGGCCAAAGTTAAAAGAGACCCGCTCCGGGCTGGAATTGTCCTCATTGGCCGGGTCGTCCGTAAAGAACGCGATGGCCCGGCTCAGAGCATGTATCGGGTTGCCGATGCCGTGGTCGCTCCAGCTATGGCCGCCCGGTCCAGTAAAGCTGACCTCGAAGCGTCTGCTTTCGAGCGCCTTACAGGTGATGTGATCGGTTGTCGGCCCGTCCAGCACGAGGAACGCTTTAATCAGGTCCGCGAGCGGTTGCTTGTTGCACACAAACCGCATTCCGCTCAGGTTGCCCTCGCCCTCTTCTCCCACGTTGGCAATCAGCAGGACCCTGGACCGCAAGTCTTCGATTCCCGGCGAAGTCGTGATCGCCCGCGCCACCGCGAGCAATGCCGCGAGTCCCGCACCGTTGTCGGAAACCCCCGGTCCGCATAGTTTTCCGTCCGGCTCGATGCTGATCTCTTCCGGATTCCGGGGTGCAAGCACGGTGTCGATGTGCGCCGTCAGCGCGACATACGGCCCTGCCCTGTCGGGGTCGAGCCGCGCGATGACGTTGCCGCCGCCATCCATCTCGACGCGCCAGCCGAGCGCGGTCAACTGCGCGGCCATCCATTTTGCGCGCTCTTCCTCCAGGAAGGTCGGCGCGGGAATGCGGCACAACTGCAATTGCTGCTCGTTGATCCACTGTTTCTCGCGGGAAAAGAACTGGAGGCCCTCGCGAACGCCGCGTGCATTCGCAAGTTCTTCGATCTTCTTTGTCCCAGCCGTCCCGGCGAGCCGCACCATTATTACCAGTGTAGAATACGTGAATGCAACTCGACACCCGGATGACCCGCCGCGGATTCGGCGTCGCGATGGCCGGTGCGTCCCTCGTCCCCGCCGCCACCCCAGGTTTGAAGAAGATCAAGGATATAACGATCTACTCGAACGACCTGTATTACTGCGCCTTTCCGTCCATCATCCGCCGTCGCGATGGCGAGCTGATCGCAGCGTTCCGGCGCGCGCCCGAGCGTCCGCTGTTGGGAGAGAAGGGGCACCAGCACACGGACCCGAACGCGTATCTGGTGCTCGTGCGTTCGCGCGATAACGGCGAAACCTGGACGAAAGAGCCCGAACTCATCTACGCGCATCCGTATGGCGGATCGCAGGATCCCTGCGCGGTGCAACTGCGAGACGGGTCAATCGTATGCACAAGCTACCTCTGGGTTTGGCTCAACAGGCAGCAAGGCGCCAAGACCAAGGCGACGGCGGAACTTGGGCAGTACGCCTTCCAGGGCGGTTACATCATGCGCTCCAGCGATGGCGCGCACACCTGGCAGGGGCCATTCTATCCGCCCGCGGTTCCCAACCACGATGTTCGCGACGTCTTCGGCAAGCCGCTCCCGGCCTACAATCGCGGCGCACTGTGCCAGGGACGTGACGGCCGCCTTTATTGGGCTGTCGCATACGGTAGCGGCGGCGATCACACTGCAATACATCTCATGATTTCAGCCGGCCGCGGCGAGACCTGGAAATACTCCTGCCCTATCGCGTCAGACTCGAAGGTCACGTTCAACGAGACGTCCATGTACGAGACTCCGAAGGGCGATCTCCTGGCGTTCGCTCGAACCGCGGGTTTCGATGACCATGCGGTAATCGTCCGCTCGCGCGACGGTGGCAAGAGCTTCGAGCCCTGGCAGGACATGGGTTGGCAAGGCCATCCGCTTCATGCCGTCCGGCTCGAAGACAACCGCGTGTTCCTGGTTTACGGATACCGCCATCAGCCCTTCGGCATCCGCGCGCGAGTTCTGAATCCCGAGTGCACCGACTTCGCCTCCTCGCCGGAATTCATCCTTCGCGACGACGGCAGCAACACTGATCTTGGATATCCATGGGCTGTCACACTTCCCGGCCGGCGAATCCTCGTCGCGTATTACTTCCATACCGGCGGGCAGTACGGCGGGAACAGGTTCATCGCCGGAACATTGTTGTCGTACTAACTTAGCTCCACGCCGGAAGTGGAGGCTCGGAGGGCGAGTGAAGACCCCGCTACTCACGGTAATCGCGATCGCAGGCCTGGACCGTAGTCGAGCCGGTCGTCTATTGGCGGCGCTGGCCGCCCAGACCATTTCATCCGATATCGAAGCGATCATCATCGATCTGGCATCCGAGGGCTCAGCCGAAATCATTCCGCCCGATGGGGTTCGCACTCTGATTCTAAGGAGGCCGGGCAGCGACGACTGGGGCGCCGCCCGGGCCGATGGTGTCCGGCAATCGCAAGCCCCGCTCGTGGCCTTCCTGGAGGACCACACCGTACCCACGACCCGCTGGGCTGAGGAAGTTGTGCGAGCGTTCGCCCACGGCGGCGAGGATTGCACCGCCGTCTGTTACGCCTTCACCAACGGCAGCCCCGACACGTACTTTTACCGGTCGGTCTTCATGACCGAATACGGTGCTCTCGCGCACCCCTTGCCCGAAGGGCCCGCCCCGACCTCAACCGCGAACAACATTGCGTACCGGCGCGACGCCCTGCTGGCTCTTGGAGAGCGAATGGAGGCGCTGCTGGAGATGGATTTCTTCCTCCAGCGGTTCATGGGGCGGGACTTCCGGGTTCTCGCTGCCCCAACTGCACTGCTCGCCCACGAGACCAACACCGGTCTGCGGGACCTGATGGTCGGTCATTTCGAATACGCACGCTTGTTCGCCAACCGCCGCCTGTCTCACGAGGGATGGAGTCTGCCCAAGCGAATCGTAGGCACGATCGCGGCGCCAGTGTTGGTGCCGCCGTTGCGGCTGAAGCGGCTCATCTTCGCTCTGCGCGGCCGTCCCTTAATGCGGGACGCGCTGGCAGGTCTTCCTATCATCCTGCTCCTCTATATGTGCGGCGCGTTGGGGGAGGCTTGGGGACTGCTCCGCGGCGGCGAACTCTCGGCCTCGCGGGTGATATGGCTTGAACTCACGGCGCCCCGGGCAGGCAAATGAGCAGCACGCAGGGACCCCGCGCCTCTGTCATTATTCCCGCCTACTTTTCGATGTCAACAATTGCCGCTTGCCTGGACGCTTTGCGCGAACAGTCGTTCCGTGACTTCGAGGTGATCGTGGTCAACTCTTCACCGGAAAGCGAGACAGAACGCATCGTGCGTGCGCATTATTCGGAAGCGCGGTTCACGCAGAGCCGAGCCAGACTGCTTCCGCACGCCGCAAGGAATCTTGGCGCGCAACAGGCGGCCGGTGAGCTGCTCGTTTTCACCGATCCTGACTGCCGGCCCGAAACTGCTTGGCTCAAGTCCCTGGTGACAGCCTATGAGTCCGGCCACGGCGTCATCGTCGGAGGGATGGGACTTGGCAGCCGTTCTTGGTGGGAAACAGGCGTTCATCTGTGCAAGTTCCACTGGCTGCTTCCCACATTGAAGCCCGGGACTAAGCCGTGTGCCGCAACCGCGAATGCCGCGTATTCCCGAAAGCTTTGGGAAAGCATTGGACCGTTTCCCGGCCACGTCTTCTGCGGGGACGGGATACTGACCCGGCGAGCCGCCCTGCGGGGACAGCCGCCGCGGTTCGTGCCGGAAGCCGTCGTCCAGCACCGGCATCTCGATAGCTTCTCCGGATTCTGCCGTCAGCGTTTTGGGCGCGGGCGCGAGTACGCGACAGCTCAGATCGAACTGATGGGCCCGCCAACCCTCTTCACGTGGCTTCGGCTGACGTTTAGTTGGGTTGCGATCGGGTGGGTGTTATGCCGCGCCGGCGCGGACGCAATCCGCGCGGGATGGGGCAAAGCTTTTGTGTCGACGCTTCCGATCCAGTTCGTGGGTCACGGAATGTGGGAGATAGGCGAGAGTGCCGGCACGGTTCGGCTGCTCGCGCAAAGGCTGACGAAGAACGTCGGTGCCCGATGAAATTCTGCATGCTCACGTCGTTCTTTGGTTCCCACAGTTTCGGCGGCGACTCCGTATACATCGAGCGCCTGTGCCAGGCCTTACTGCGGCGGGGACACGAGGTTCATGTCGTCTATAGCCAGGGTGCGTTCGAGAGCGTTCGGGGACAAACCTGCCTACGGCCGTATGAACCGCCCGAGGGTCTGGTTGAGCATCCGCTCGACACTGGCCGCTGGAGCGGAAAACTGAATGTTCTGTGGAGCCATCAGACTGCGGGCGCCGGGCGCAACACCTCCCGCCTGCGTCAGATATTCGAGCGCGAAGCGTTTGATGTGCTCCACCTGCATAACGTCTCCCTGCTGGGAGGACGTGGAGTTCCCCGCTTGGCGAGTACGTTCCCCAAGGCCGTGAAGCTGCTGACGGCGCACGACTACTGGTGGATCTGCCCGCGGAGCCTGCTATGGAGGATCAGTGAGAGTCCGTGCCGGTCGCGCGCCTGCTTTGTCTGCAATTTGAGACAGAGAAAGCCGCCGCAACTGTGGAGGCGTGACGGCTGGTTTAACGGCGCTCTGTCCGGGATGGACGCGATCCTGTTCCCCAGCCGCTGTGCCATGCAGACTCACGAAACGATGGGGATGAACCACGGATGTCTTCGCGTTCTGCCGGGGTTACTGCCGGAGGGGTGGGAGGACGGAGCGCGGAATCCGCCGCGCGACACGCCGGACTGGCTGCCAGCAAGGCCGTTCATCGCCTCAGCCGGGCGGATGGTCGTCGAGAAAGGTTTTCAGACTGTCATTCCGCTCATGCGCCACGTGCCCGGCGTGGATCTCGTTATCGCCGGCGACGGGCCGCTCAGGAACGAGTTGCAGCGGATGGCGCGCGGCATCCCCAACGTAGAGTTCGCAGGGCTGCGATCCAACCAGGATGTACGGCTGCTGTTTCAGCGCGCCCGTTCCGTTCTTGTACCGTCGCTTTTCCCGGAGACTTTCGGACTCGTGGTGGCGGAGGCCCTGACTTTGGGCACGCGTGTCATCGCACGCCGCGTGGGTTCGATTCCCGAAGTCACAGCCGCCTCGCCTGACGCCATGTTGTTTGACAGCGAGACGGAACTGTTGGCTCTGCTCCAAAAGGTCGCCGCGGAGAGCGCCGAATCCCATGCCTCTGCCGGTGGCGGACTGCTCAATCCTCCTCCCACATGGTTCGAGGAAGGCCATCTCAAGGAGTATCTCGGTCTGATCGATGAGATCCGCGACCGGAGACAGGCAGCCGCGCCGCGATGAACCCACGGAGTCTCTACCTGAAGTTGCCCCGCGGTGTGCGCCTCGCTGTCGAGCGTTTGCCGGTGCGGATTTTCCGCCGGCGGCACGAACGGGAGGTTCGCGCGGCATGGCGTTCGGGTCCGCCGTACCGCCCCACCCACAGGCGCATAATCATCGACATCACAGCCGCCTGCAACCTCGGTTGCGTGGACTGTAACCGCTCCTGCGGTCCGGATCAGGCGCCCGCACCCGAGCATATGACGGTCGATCAGGTCGAGCGTTTCATCGAGGAGAGTCGTCAGCAGAACCGGCATTGGGACATGATCCAGATCGAAGGCGGCGAGCCCACCCTGCACCCGCATTTCCTGGAAATTGTCCGTACACTCGACCGCTACGCGAGCCGTGATTCACGATGGACCGTCATCCAGGTCAACACGAACGGATACTCCGAGCATAGCCGCGCCATCCTGCAGCAGCTTCCGCCCTCCGTAACCGTTTACTCGTCACAAAAGACGCAGAGGGTTCAGACTGAGCACGTTCCCTTCAACGTCGCGCCGGTAGATGCTGCGAACCATTCCGACGGCTGTCTCTCGCAGGGGTGTTATCTTCCTGCGATGTACGGGCTGGGACTCACGCGAAACGGCTACTACCCTCACCCGATCTGCGGTGGCATCGATCGCGTCTTTGGCATGGACATCGGCCGCAAGACTCTGCCCGAACCCGGCGACGGCTTGGACGAACAGTTCCCGCAATTATGCCGCTATTGCGGTCTTTTCGCACATTACAACCGTGCTCACAACCCGGACCCGCCCATGCAGCGGGTCCTCCGCAAAACCAGTGATCCCAAACAGCCCCCGCCAGGGACCATGACAGCCAGTTGGCTCGATGCGTACTCGCGTTACCGGACGCAGCCGCCACGCCTCACACCGTACTAAACAGCAAGCAAAGGCCGGGCATCAACGGTCCTTTCCTCGCGTAACATACCCTGAGAATCAGTCGCGCCTATGAATTTCCATCCCAGTCGAAGAGAAATAGTTTTTGGCGGATGCCTGGCCCGAACTGCTTTCGGCGCTGCCGCACCGGAGCCGCTGTTCCGGTTCCTTCAAGTCAACGACTTGCACTTCAAAGGATCGACGGTTGTGAACAGCTACGCCGGCGCGAACCGCCGTGCGGAATGGCTCTTCGAACGAATCAGCAAACAGGATTTCTTTCCCCGGCTGGACTTCGTTGTCGTAGTGGGCGACCTCGTGCACGGCGAGAGTCTGGAGGGGCTTCGCGAAGAACTGCCCGTCGTCCGCGAGAAACTCGATGCGCTCGGTATCCCCTTCTACACCGCGCTCGGTAACCACGAGAACGTGCAGCGGGAAGGGGACGAGGTCTATGAACAGCCCTATCGCGACACCTTCGGATCAGACCGTGTCCAATATTCATTCGTGCGGCATGGCATCGAGTTCATCGTCGTGAACAACTCCGGATCGGCGGGAAACAGGCCCAAGAGTGTGTTCGACGAGCGGCTTCAACGCCTCGACCGGATGCTGAGCGCCAATCCTAGACTGCCCAAGCTGGTCTTCTGCCACATTCCGCTGGTGGCGATTCGAGAGGAGCCCGTCCTGGCGAAGAGCTTCGGCTTTTCCTCCTATCGCGCAAAGGAACCGGAATTACTGGAACTGGTCGAAGCCCGCGCTTCCAGTGTCCGCGCGGTGTTGTCCGGACATCTACACCTGACCGGAATGGTGAAGGAGAAAGGAGTCGCGCACGCTTCGATTTGCGGAACAGCTTCCTATCCGCACGACGTGGCGCTGTACTCAGTCTTTCCGGATCGCATCGAAGCCGAGGTGATTCGGCTCCCGTCGAACCTGCTGGCGCCGGAAACCAACATACACGGATTCCGGCGGCACGGGATCGACTAC
>JBDKSR010000735.1:0-1511 GCA_039680545.1 Bryobacteraceae bacterium
TCTTCTGAACGGGTTTACCGCGGCCGCTTGGATTTGATCTTGATGACAACCGGCGTGCCGCGGTAACCGAATTGTTCCCGCAGGCGATTGACCAGTTGCCGCTCCGTCGAGAAGTGCAATCGTCCAGGGTGATCCATAAACAGCACAAAGGTGGGCGGACGCACGGAGGGTTGCGTAATATAGAGGACCCGTTGTTCCGTGGTGAGAGGCACGTGCTCGAGAAAGCGGTTAAGCTCTCCGGTTGAGACGCGCCGGGAGGCGGCGGTGTACACCTCGCAGATGAGAGGCAAAAGCTGCCTCACTCCCGCGCCCGTCTTCGCCGACAGGTAAACTACCGGAGCGTATTCCAAATACTTCATTGCATCCCGGATGCCGGTAGTGAAGGCCTTCTTGTCCTTGTTGGTGGCAGCGTCCCACTTGTTGACGCACAGAATGATCCCGCGGCCTTCCTCGTGTGCGTAACCGGCGATGGTGGCATCCAGCCCGACAACGCCTTCGGTGGCATCGAGAACCACGACCACAACGTTCGCCATGCGGATGTGGCGGCGTGCCATCACGACGCTCAGTTTCTCCGCCATGAGCTTGGTCTTGCCTTTGCGGCGGATACCGGCGGTATCGACGAAAGCGTAGGAATGTTCGCCAACGGTGATGGTTTCGTCGACGGCGTCCCGAGTGGTGCCAGCCACAGGGGAGACAATGGCTCGCTCTTCCCCAACCAGGGCATTCAACAACGTCGACTTGCCGACGTTCGGCCTGCCGATGATGGCGACCTTAATTGGCGCGGCCTTGGCTTCCTCTTCCTCGGCGGTCTCGAATGTTGCCGTGACATGATCAAGGAGGTCGTCGAGTCCCAGGCGATGTTCGGCCGAGACCGGGAACACGTCGGCAATTCCGAGCGAATGGAACTCGTGTACGAGCGATTCACGGGACGCGGCGTCGATCTTGTTGACGGCAAGCGAAACGGGTTTACCAAGGCGGTGGAGCAACTGCGCGAGTTCGCGGTCGGCCGCCGTCAGTTCGGTTCGTCCATCGACAAGGAAGATGATGTGAGCGGCGCGATCGAGTGCGACACGGGCCTGCTTCAGAATCGCGTTCGGGATCAGTTCGGCGTCATGCGGCAGGATGCCGCCTGTATCGATCAGCTCGAATGGGCGGCCGCGATAAGTGGATCGGCCGTGGATACGGTCCCGCGTAATGCCTGACTCGTCGCCGACAATGGAGCGCCGTCGTCCGATCATGCAATTAAAAAGTGTTGATTTGCCTACGTTAGGGCGGCCCACGATGACCACCGTGGGGAGACGGCGAGACTGCGTCATTACTACCTATGATAGCATTCGCACTGCTGTGTTCCCGGCGCAGTGCCTTAGAATCGAGTAAGAGAGGCCCATGCTCAACGATCTGTTCCCCACTTTTTCCCTTTTGCTGGCGACCGGGCCCGAAGCGGTGAAGATCCCGCTCGCGATGCTCGTGGTGTTTGGTTCGGCCAAACTCATGGCGGAACTGTTCGAACG
>JBDKSR010000736.1:0-39912 GCA_039680545.1 Bryobacteraceae bacterium
GTCTTCCTTCCTCTCATTCGGCTCGCGGGTCTTCTCCGGCTGGCAGAGGATGAGAACGTTCGTGTCGCCGATAACTTCGGTGACACGAATGCCCTTGATCCGGATAGCGGCGCGAATGAACGCGGTGAACGCCTCTTTCCAGTGGTGCTCGGCGTGGAACATCACTGCATAGCTCTCGACATAGCTCTCGACCGTCTCCGAGACATCGGTCTCGTGAGCCTCGAAATCAATGCCATCCCGGAGCGTGACGCGGACGTAGCATCCGAGGACGTCGATTTCGCCGAATCGGCTCTTTCGCTGGTACTGGAAGGGTCGGTCGGTGCCCAAGAGTTGGTTGAGCGATTGGAAGTGCGCGGAGAGCTCCCGAGCCTCCTCTACTTTTGCCGATTCGCGCGGTGTGGGCGGAATGGCTGCCGTCGTGTATTCGTGCGCGAGGCCCGCCGCGCTTGCTGTGTTTTTGGCCATGTGTTTCTCCGTGGGCCGTGCTAGAGCCCACACAAGAATCATAGCGTGGATTTTTTACACTGTCAAGACTTTGGAACGACTTTTTTTGAAATAATCAAAAATAAAGTCAGGGGCTGGCCTAGAAATCGCTCTCTCTCTGACTCCAGCTGATTCCGCCAGGCGCGTCTAGGAATAGGCGGACCTTGCCCTGGCTGTAGCGAATTCGGCCAACGGCGACGCCGCGAACGGCCCATCCATCAGCTGGCATGGGCAAGTATTCGTCATTGAAGCTCCAGAGTTCTTGGCGTCCGGAGACCTCGCGCCAGCATTTGAGCACGTCGTCTCCATTGTTGTAGGCCTGGACGACCAGTCCAGCCACGGGCGGGCGGTCTTCGATAATCACGACGTCGCCTGGCCTGAACACAGGGAGCATCGAGTCACCAATCACCACGCGGCCCCACCGATCACGTTCACCACCCCAGTCGGGCACCTCTTCGTAATCAACATCGGTGACGTCGTATCCGGGCACTCCAGCCGAAATCCCAGGGTAAACGGGAATTCGCACAAAGCTCCGGTGCACCAGCGGAATCTTGTCGAAGTTGTCCGTTTGCTCTTGCAATACCTGCACCATCAAGTCCACCAGCTTCGGGTTGTGCGGGTTCTTGGTGTTGCCGTTCAAGACGTTCGTGACCGTCGCGTGGGAGGCCTTGGCGCCGCGAGAAATTAGCTCGCGCGTCAGCCACCTCATCGACTTACCGTGACGCTGGAGGGCCTCGTTGATCTGGCCGATTCTTGGGTCGGTGTATGCCACGAGGCAAATCATGGGGCCCGATTATTTCACAAAACCGCGTCATTGGCTTGACATTGTAAAAAAACCTCGTCAGAATGCCTGGCATGCCTGTTCGAAAAATCAGGCCCGAAAGCGAAGCCCTTATCCTCCGCATGATCGAGGAGCAGGGCTTGGGTGTGAACGACGTCGCCAAAGAACTTGGCGTCACAAAGCCCACCGTATACGCGTTCCTGCGGGAGCGTGGCTACGAGCAAGCGTGGGTGAAAAGGAAAAAGAAGGGGGCCGGCACTAGCACTGCAACGGCCCCAACGACCAGCACTCTCGGAGAGATTGCACCAGCCGTGTCGAGCAGCAGTGTATCCGAGCCTGAACCCGTGGACGGGGATGCCGTGGAAGTCGGCTCGGGAAAACGATGACTGAAACCCTAATGGAAAACCCGGTGCCCGCTGGCACCCACATTCGCCTGATCAGCGAAAACGAAGACAAAGACGTCCGCGGAGCCGTGGCTTCGCACATCGACTCGGAATGGTACGAGGTGCGCCTCTTTACGCTCAGCGCCCCTGTGATCACGGTCCACCGCCGCGATTTCGTGGTTGAGCATCGTGACGATCTCCCGAAACGTTCAGAACTCACGCTCGGGGAAGTGCGTCGGCACGTACTTCAATTCGAGAAGCGGGAGGTCAGTTCGTGAACGACAAGGTCGCTTTGGCCGCGATGATGGCGATGACGATTGACAAGTCACTTCTGTCCCCCCGCGTAATGGACGGGATGCAGGAGAGCGACATGAAGGGAATGCGGGGGTGGGCCAGCAAACGCATTCGGAAACGCCCAACACGCGGGATTCAGCGGAACAACGCGATCAAGAAGCGGCGGCGGCTGAACAAGATCGCCCGTGCATCACGAAAAGGGAAGGTGGCGCGATGAGCCAAAGACGCAGACTCGCGCCATCCGAAGTTGTGGGGATTGCAGAGCAGGTCATCGACGAGCACCATGAGCCTCTGAGGGAAGTGCCCGTCGTCATCTACATGACCGACACGGCGAAGACGATTCATGGCAGACCCGCTCTGGCCTACGCTCGCAAGCTCACGAACCACGAGCGCTTCTATTTGGCGAAGCGGACGGAGGAGGGGCTATACATCCCGAACGCGGGATCCGGATTCTGCGAGAACGAGGAGGGATACAGCGAGCTCATGGACGGCTTTGCCATCTGCATCCACGACGAGGCGTGGGCGGACCTCAGCGAGCATCACCGCGTCGCGCTCATGGATCACGAGCTGTGCCACTGCGAGGTCGAAACGGTTGAGACCGAATTCGGCTTTAAGCTCGTTTGCAAAATGAAGGGCCACGACGTCGAGGAGTTCTATGAGGTCATCGAGCGTCACGGTGACTGGATGGGCGAGGTCAAAGTCCTTCGGGAAAAGCATCTGAGCTATGCCAAAACCCAGGGTCAGGCGCTGCTCGAGCTTTTCGAGAACAGCTTGACCCGCGGCGAAGAACCGAGGGGTGAAGCGCTGTGATCGAATCGGCAGCCACCCGGATCGACGTCCGGCGTGTAAACCCGACCTTCCTGCGCCCGTCGAAAAACAACCCGCGGACCCGGCCAGACAACCCCGCTCTCCACGAGCTCGTCCAGTCAATCAGGCGCGAGGGCATCCTCCAAATGCCCGTCGTCCGAATTGTCGAGGATTGGTACGAGATCGTGTGCGGCCACCGGCGTGTCCAAGCGGCCGCGATTGTCGGACTCACCGAAATCGAGGTCCAAGTTGTCGAAATGACCGACGACCAGGCGCTCGCCGCAGGGATAGCCGAGAACCTAGCCCGCGCGCAAATGCACCCGCTCGATGAGGCGCAGGCGATTGAACGGCTGTTCGAAATCTTCGAGACCAGCCGCGCGGTCGCCGACCACATCGGCAAATCGGAGCGCTGGGTGGCCAGGCGGCGAATGCTGCTGAATCTCAGCACTCCGCTCGTGGGATCGCTGATGAACCGCGAATTCGCTGTCGAGTGGTACGAAGTGGTGGCGGCTGAGACCGAGGAGGTCCAAGCGGATGCATTGGAGCAAGCGAGATCGAGCTGGGGCCCAAAGACGGCGGCTCAAATCCGGCTGTATCTCAAAAAGCGCGCTGTCTCCCTGGAGGATGCCCACTGGGATTTGGCCGACGCCACGCTTCCCGGCGGCGCCTGCGTCCATTGCCCTCACTGCACCCTTTCCCAGCCGCTTCTTATTGATGAGGGCGAGGAGGACAAGGGTTCGTGCCGGAACAGGGCGTGTTTCGAGGAGAAGTTCGCGGAAACCGCGCGCCGTTTCGCCGAGTCTCGCGGATTGCCGCTGATCACGAAGGCGCAGGACAACGACTTCTACATCTACGCTGAGACCGAAGAGCGTGGTGACGCAAGTTACGCGGTGATTGATTGGCAGTCGTGGCAGAACAGGAAGAGCTGCGGCCGATCTCTGATCGTGAAGGTGAAGGATCGGGTTCCAACCGTTTCATCGCCGAGTCCGCAGAGCATCAGGGATCAAAGGCTCGAACAGCTCAGAAAGCGGCTCAAAGCTCCCGCGTTTCGAGTGCGCGGGTGGGACGACACAGCCCCCTATTTCGACGGTGAGACGCTCAGAAACGGTGAGGGCGAGGTCATTGACATCGCGGCCATCGTGAAAGAGATCACGGAGAAAATGGTGCCTGGGCAGACGTTCGAGCTCAAGTTCGAGGCGCAGAAAAAATTCCGCCCCGGGATGGAGCCGGAGATCGAACTGGACGAGGAAGGAGGTGAATCCGAGTGATCAAGTACACCATTCGGGGGAACCTCCCCACGAACCGCGTAAAGCCGCACCAGAAAACGTCTCCGCGGACGTGGGAAGCGATCAGGCGGATGCGCGAGGAGTGGCACATTTTGGGGATCGCAAACCGTGTGCCCTCGACACCGCTCAAGCGGTACACGCTCACTTACATCTACCGCCGCCCAACGGCGGAGGTGAGACGAAAGGAGCTGATGAGTGGGATGTCCTCACGCGACCGGCTGTACGTGCCCGTAGACCGAGACAACATGTCCAGCGCGGCCAAACCCGCTCTGGATGGTCTGCGCGACGCGTCTCTGATTGCGGACGACACGCACAAAAATGTGGTGAGTGTGAGCCACCGAAGGCTTCCACCAGATCCGAACACCCCGCGCGGTTACCTCGAAATCGTCATCGAGGAGGTGAAGGGGTGAACCTTTACGTGAAGCTCGACACGAAGGCGCTGACCAACGCGAAGCTGCTTGCTGTCGGGCCTCTGGGCTTTGCTCTCTACGTGAAGGGCCTCTGCTATGCGAAAGACCACCTGACCGACGGGTTCATTCCCCGGTCGGCGCTTCCGCTCATGGGCCTTGGAATGGGCGATCCTGTTGAAGTGGCCGGTCTGCTCGTTGAATGCGGGCTGTGGGACGAGTGCGACGGTGGGTGGACGGTCGGTTCAGAACGATGGGCCGAGCATCAAACCACCCGCGAACAAGTCGAGTCCAAGCGGGACGCTGAAACCGAACGAAAGCGCAAGTACCGAGCGTCTCGTCGTGACACCCACGAGACGCAAAAGGAAGAGGCTTGCCATGTCCCGGAGTTGTCCCACGTCCATTTCGATCAGGTGTCCCGTGTTTGTCCCGTTGGGACGCCTGTCTCAAAGACAGAGACAGAGACAGATATTAATAACTCTCCACCCCTCACGCGGGTGCCCGCGCGAGGCCTCGCCCCACCTGATCAGATCCAGCGGCTGGCGAGCCCGGAGCTCCGCGAGCTCTGGGAGCGATTCACGCGGCACCGAGCCGAACGCGGTCAAGCGCTGGGGGCGCAGGAGGCCGACATGCTGCTGGCCGACCTGCAGGCGTGGACCGAGCAGGAAATCGCCGAGGCGATCACTTTTGCGATCAAATCCGGCCACAAAAAGCTCATCCGGCCAACCGAGCGGCGGTACGAATACGGGGGCGGTGCGTCGAAACCGCCCGGCGAGAGTCCGCCAGGCCGGAAGACAACCCTCAGCATCCACGAGGTCACCGAGATCGCTCTGGCCGCTGCCGGAGGTGACGCGTGAACCCCGAACTCCGCACCGCGATTGCGCGCGCCATCGGTCTGCTTTCCCAGCTCCCCGGCGGGCCGAAAGCGGGCGCGGATTCCTCCCGCATCGCTGAGACCCAGCGGGTGTGGGAAATAGCGATCTCTGAGTTCGCCAGGCCGGTTGATCCCCGCGAGATCGAGGCGTTCGCCCGGTGGTGGCTTCTCAACCCGTCGGACGGCACAAGGTTCTTTCCTGAGCCGCACCAGCTCGTCCGGCGACTCCTCGAGGCGCGCCAGGCGTGGCCATACGTCGGCGGCGGCGAAATCGTGGAGAGGGGAATCGTGCTCACCATCAGAACGCCGCGCCAGGTGCCGCCGTGGGAGGCCGAGGCGCTTGCATGCGAAAAGCCGGCACGTGCTCTCGCGGCAGATGAGCCCCACCCAGGCGTCTCGCCGTCCAAGCGCGCTCGTGATCTGGTTGACCGTATGATCGGAGAAGGCGAATGAACGACGTGCGTTTACCCGTGCGCCTGGCCGCCGATTACGTGATCTCCGAGGGTGTTTCCGTCGTGATCGCGGCTCGCCGCTTCTGCGTTCGGTGCGACATGATCAGCGACGAACTCCGTCGCCGCGGTCAGGAATCGAAGCCGGCGGAGCTCCAGATCAGGCCGGGCGACGTAATGCGTCTGGCGGATCAGGAATGGCTCGTTGTTGGCGTCTGCGGGGACTGCCTCATCATGCGGCACATCGTCTGGGGTCATTTGTGCGAGTACATCTGGGATCGCAAGCTCCGTCCCCGCCCCGGAGGGTGGCAGACTGGCGGCCGCTTGCAGAGCGATTGGCGCGCAAAGACCGAAATACGTGAGGAGAGCACTTGACTGAGGCTGTTTGGCGGTACTGGGTGAGCAAAATCCAGCGGGGCGACAGAGACACCGAGCAAAAGGCGCTCCTCGAGCTCGAGGGATTTCTGGCGGCAATCGTGAAAAGCTGGTCGGTTCCGGGTTCGGAGTTCGATGAGCTTCTCCAGGAAGCGCGCATTGCCGCGCTCGATGCTCTGCGCACCTACGATGAGGGGTACGCCTCTCGCAACGGTGGTCAGCAGGCCTCGCTGAAGCACTACGTCAGGCGCATCGTAAGCAATCGCCTCGGGAAAATCAAGGCGGCTGAGAAAGCCCGGCGGGAGGGCGCAGACGACGAGTCCGATGTGGACGAATCAGCGGCGCCGGCGAAATCCAGCGAATCGCTCGACACCAATCTCATCCGCACGGTGTTCCCGTATCTCACCGCGGCGGAGCGGCGCGGTCTCATCGCCATGCTTGAGGAAAGCGGGGCGACGGTCGTGGCAAGCAACACGGCAGTCACCAAGCAGGCCATCTCTCGCGGGTGGAGATCGGCGCACCGTCTCATCGTGGAGGTCCAGGCGCGCGGCCCGGCAGCTCTGGCAGCTCGTCGGCTCGTTGGTGCGCTCCCCGATGACTGGCGGCTCGATGAGGTGCTCAGCAAGTGATGGCCGCGAAGCGCACTGGAAGTCGCTTTTCTGCGTCTCAGGTCGCGGATTACTGGGACGGTGTGAACCACCCGCGCATCAGCGCCCTCGAGGACGTTTGCTGGTGCTGCGGGCGAGTGACGCACCGCTTGGAACGGGCGCACATCGTGGCGATCTCTCTCGGCGGGGCAGATGAGCCGTCAAACATCCATCTTCTTTGCCGGTCGTGCCATGTGGACACGGAACTCATGGAAGAAGCCGAGTACTGGGAGTATTTGGAGAGCACACCGTGGCGACCAGATCTAGAACAATACGCACGGCGAGCGAAGGCAATCCTGAGCGGCAGGCATAGGCGTTTGGGGTCTCAAAATTAGTGTATATTTGTCTACTATGTCAGTACCGGCAGTTACACTGCAGATCGCTATCTCGGACCTTCGTGTTTGGCCTCGCAACTACCGCGAGGGCGATGTGGATGCCATCGCGCGCTCAATCAAGCGCTTCGGTCTCAATGGCGCCCTGCGCATCAAGGGGGATTACGTCTACGCGGGGAATCACGTCTACAAAGCCCTCGTCCGGATGAAGGAGGCAGGGGAAGACCCGCCGATCGGGGTTGCGGTCCAAGATGATGAGTGGCTTGTCCCGGCCATCTCGCTCGGGCACCTCACAGAGGCTGAGGCGAAGGCTTTTGCGGTGACGGACAACCGAACCTACGAACTCGGGACGTCCAATCTGCCTCAGCTCGCCGAGCTTCTCCTGGAGTGCCGTTCCGACGAGTCCCTTCTCACCGCCATCCCGTATGACGACGCGGACATCGCCCAGCTCCTGCGTGAAATTGAATCCCCGAAGACGGAAACGGAGCAAGACGAGGTTCCGGAGCCGGTGGCCGAGGCGGAGTGCAGAGTGAAGCCCGGCGACATCTGGGTTCTCGGCGGGCACCGGATCATGTGCGGCGACTCGAGCAACTCGGATGACGTGGCCGCGCTCATGGATGGTCAGAAGGCGAGTCTGTTCTCGACCGACCCCCCGTACTTTGTGGACTACACCGGCGACAACCGCCCAAGCGAGGGGAAGGATTGGTCGCACCTCTACAACGAAATCTCAGCCTCTGACGCGCCTGCGTTCATGAGAAAAGTGTTTCAGAACGCCATCGAGCACACCCACGCCAACGCGGGTTGGTACGTCTGGCATGCCGATGTTCGGCGGCGCTTCCTGGAGGAGCTTTGGGAAGAGCTCGATATCCTGTTCCACCAGACCGTGATCTGGGTGAAGCCGATCGGGATCATGACGTACAACACGTATCACTTCCAGCATGAGCCGTGTATGCACGGGTGGCGACGCGGGAACCGGCCCCTCATGGTGGACACCAACAAAGCGCGGCCGTCAACGGTTTGGAACGTGGATTACGACGGGAAAAACGCCAGCGTGGGCAAAGAGCACCCAACCCAGAAGCCGCTGGAACTGTTCGCCATCCCCATTAGGACGCACACCCTCCCCGGTGACATCGTGCTCGAGCTGTTCTCCGGCTCCGGCTCGAATCTCGTGGCTGCCGAGCAGCTCGGGCGTCGGTGCTACGCGATGGAGCTCCAGCCGGTATTCGTAGACGTTGCCATTCGGCGGTGGGAGGCCATCAGTGGCCAGCAAGCAGAGCTCGATCACCGAAGGGGATAAGGCCACGATCCTCAGCGCCGTCCGTTCGGGCCTCAGCCGCATTGACGCCTGCAAGCTCGCCAGGGTGCAGTTCGGAATGTTCTGTGAGGCGATCAGAGACCCCGAGTTTGCCGCCGATGTGGGGAGAGCTGAGGCGGAGTTCGAGCTTCAATGCGTGGCCAGCATTCAGCAAGCCGCCAGAAAGCGGGAGGAGATCAAGGTCACGCGGAGCACGAAGAAGGACGGCACCGTCACGGAAACGGTCACCACGACACCCGTGGTGGATTGGCGCGCGGCCGCGTACCTCATCGAGCGCAAAGGTTGACGTAGGGACCGCGCCGGCCATGCAGATGCGATGGTTCCCGAAAAGCCAGCGTTCGTAACAACGCTCACAGACGAAGCGTGGTCAAGTCTTCCGCTCTCTGAGCGCGCTCTGCACGTCGCCAGGTCGCAACTCCGGCTGAATGTCCGCGAAATCACGCGGAACTGGGGAGGGATGGTCACGGTGTACCTGCGCCTTGCGGGGTGGAGAATCCCGCAACCGTGGTGCGCCGCCTTCGTTTATTGGTGCCTCGTCACTGCCGGCGCCGATCGGAAGAAACTCTGGGATCGGCCCGCGTCCACATACTCGCTGTATCAGTGGGCGAAAGCGGAGAAGCGAATCCATGACTTTCCAAAGCGGGGTCGGCTCTTCGTCTGGAATGGCCGATTGGGTGGGCACACGGGGTTTGTCAGAGAGCACGTTGACCGGCACGAGACTTTCTCGACCATCGAGGGCAACACAAACAGTGCGGGGAGCCGTGAGGGTGACCGAGTGGCAGAGCGCGTTCGGAGCGCGTCCTCAATCCGCAATCACCCGCGTTTTGGCTTCATCGATCTTGGGGGACTCGAGTGACCATGACTGCATTGCGCGAGGCCGGCGCCGCCGTTCTCAAAGTGGCAACCCAAGCGACGCCGGTGGAATGGCTGGTCGCTGGATTCGTTGGCGTAAGTGTTTCCGTGATCCCTTCTCCCACACTCCTGTCGCTCCTAGCCGTTCTGGGAGCTCTCATGGTGGCAGACCTTCTCGTTGGCTCAGCAGCGGCTTGGTATGATCGCCGGTGGGACGGCAATCAGCTGTTCCGACGGACGGTGGCAAAGATGACCGGGTACTCGATGTCCCTCATCGCACTCTACGGGGTGTTTTACGCGTCCACATCCGTCACCGCCGGCTCAGCCGACCTTGAAAAAGACGCGATGGAGATGGCGTTTTCGTCAGTGGTCATGCTCCTTCTCCTGCACGAAGCCCGGTCGGTGGTGCTGAACTCCGCAAAGATGGATTTGCCAATTTTGGGCCACGTGGGGAAGTGGCTCCAAAGGTGGGAGCGGCGCGGGAGTGACGCCCTTAAGGACGAGCCCAGAGGGAAGTGATGGACAGCCAAACCCAAAACGCCTTCGAGCTCCTTTTCTTCAACGCGGCCCTGCGCGGCATCTCGCGCCGCTACACGAGGGACGCCGCTACGCTCATGTCGTTCGCCGAAGCGGTCGCAACGAACGTCCAGCAGACAGGCAACACCGCCCTCCTCGTGGAATGCGCAGGTCTGCTCGGCCAGGTCACCGAACTCCTCACTTCGCTCGATCCTCGGCGCTGGTCACTCGCAACGCTGTTCCGGGTGGGTGACCCGTTCAAACCCGTTCGGCTCGAAGCCGACCGGATCGCGCGCACCTACGGACTCGATTGGAAGCGGTGAGCCGCCAGACCGACTGGGAGCGCATCCGCGCCGAATACGAGACAGGCACCCGCTCCATCCGTGAGCTCGCCGCGATTTACGGTGTCTCAAAAGATCAGATTCACCGCCGCAAGAAGGCGGAGGGCTGGGTGGAGAATCTCACCGCCCGCGTCAAAACCCACCGAAACCGGGGTCTCGCTGAACTCGACGCAAAAGAATATTCGGAAAAAGAGGGGGGCGCGACGCACCGCGACAACAAGCGCGACAAAGAGCGCGACAGAATGCGCGACACTGTCGCGGTTTCAGCTGCTGAGCGCCAAGTCGAGATCGTCGCAGACCACCGGAAAATGCTCCGGGAGATGCGGGAAGTTTCGCGGGAACAGATCCGCCTCATCCGGCTTTGGCTTCACGGCAACGAGGAGGAGCGCAAGCAGGCCGCTTCGGTGCTATTCGTTCGGCGGAGTGATTCGCTGGTCTCCCACATGAACAGCGCGATGGGGATTGTCAGCCGCATCATCGCCAGCGAGCGCGAAGCCTACGGGTTGAACGAACGCGAAAACACGGACATTGATCTGAACGAAGTGGAGGCGCTCCGCGGTGAGATTGGACGCCGCCTGGGTTCGCTCTAAGAACGCGGACGAACCGGGGTTCACCGACCGGTTTCTGGGTGGTCTTACCGAGAAAGAGCTCCGGGTGCTGCAATACAACTGGCACGGTTTCTGGGCTCGCGACGCTCAGCTTCCGCCGAAGGAGCCCTTTTCAATCTGGCTGATCCAGGCGGGTCGGGGGTTCGGAAAAACGCGGGTGCTCGCCGAGGAGATCATCGCCTGGGCGCAAAAATCGCCGGGGGAGATTGCTCACGTGGTTGGGCGGACAGCGGCCGAGGTGCGCGACGTCTTGGTGATCGGTCCGGCGGGAATTCTCGCTCATTGCCCGCCCTGGTTCAAGCCGAAGCACCGGAAGCAGGAACGCCGAATTGACTTCCCGAACGGTGCGCGGGTGTTCCTGTTCTCGGCGGAGGAGCCTGACCAGCTTCGAGGTCCGCAGTGCCACATCGCGTTTGCGGATGAGCTCGCGGCGTGGGCGAGCGTGGATACGCTCTCGAACCTCCGGCTCGGTCTGCGCCTCGGGAAAAAGCCGCGGCTCATCGTCGCCACCACGCCCCGGAAAACGAAGGTGTTTTTGGCCCTCCTCGATCTCATCAAGAAGCTGCCGGCGCAGAGGTGTGTTGTCACGAGGGGGAGCACCCTCGACAACCGGGACAACCTGGCCGAGGAGTACATCGAAGACATCATCGCCACGTATGAGGGCACTCGGCTCGGTCGCCAGGAGTTGTACGGAGAGCTGCTGGACGACAACCCGCGCGCGCTCTGGTCTCGTGAGCTCATCGATTCAACGCGGCTTCTTCGCCCCGACCCATCCGATCCGGTCGTTCGGATCGTCGTGGCCGTTGACCCCTCTGTTGCTGACGGCACCGAGGAAGCCCACGCCGAGTGCGGGATCGTCGTGTGCGGGCTCACGAGCAAGAAACGGATGCTCGTGCTGGAGGATGCATCCATGAAAGGCCCGCCGACCAAATGGGCGGAGGCGGTGACGGTGGCCGCGTTCAAATGGACTGCCAATTATGTGGTTGCCGAAGCGAACAACGGGGGCGAGCTCGTGCGCACCAACATTCTCGCCGTCGCCGGTCCTCAGCTCAAGGTGAAGAAGGTGAATGCGTCGATGGGGAAGGTGCCGCGCGCTGAACCGATCTCGTCGCTTTACGAGCAGGGCAGGGTGAGCCACGTGGGGACACACATCCATCTCGAAAACCAGATGTGCGAGTGGGAGCCTCCGACCGGCCAGAACGACCGGAGGGAGGGAAAACTCCGATCCCCGGACCGGATGGACGCGCTCGTGTGGGCGGGAACAGAGCTGATGCTCGGCGGGAAGCAGGGCGGCGGTTTCTCGATGAGCTGATTGACGCCAGCACGTCTCGCGGACATACCCCACTCAGATGCCCACCTTGAAAGACATTGAACTCGGGCCGCGCCTGGTCGAAGCGGTTGATGAGCTCATCATCCGGTGCCGCTCGTACACCACGCTGGAGCGCTACTACCGAGGGCTACACCCGATGGCGTATGTGACCAACGCCTTCCGAAAGCGTTTCGCCGGCACACTCGCAGGTCTGACGGACAATCTTTGCCCTCTGGTCGTGGACACAATCTCCGGGCGTCTCATTCTCGATTCTTTTGTCCCGTCGGATGACGGTGGTGGGCAAGATGTGGATCAGCAGATCGCCCAGCTTCAGCGGACGTGGCGATTCGACGGCGAGCAACGCGCCATCCACAAGGACGCGGTTCTTTTTGGCGACGCCTACGCCCTGCTCTGGGACGACGGCACAGGGCACCGGCTCACAAGGCAGAGACCGTGGCAGGTGGCGATCCTCTACAGCGATGAGGTTGTGGGCGAGATTGACGCGGCTGTGAAGATCGTTCCGATCGGCCCCAAAAAGAGCACCCGTTTCTACAGGGTCTGCGTGTACTACCCTGACCGGCTGGAGCGATTCACAACGTCGTCCAAGATCACGCTGACAGCCGTAAAGAGTGCTTTTCTCGTGGAAGACGAGGACGTGCCGGTCGAGACTCATGATTATCAGCGGGTGCCGATGTTCCATTGGCCCAACGGGGTCGGGGCTGGTGAATTCGGTGTCTCCGAGCTTGAAACGGTGATCCCCATGCAGGACCGTCTCAACAAGGCCCTCTTCGACTCCGTGGTTTCTGAGGAGGCCCGCAGCTACCCGCAGCGAGTGTTTACCGGCCTTGAGATGCAGATCGATCCGGAGACGGGCGAGAAAACCACCGGCATCAATCCGCTTGACCCCTTTGTCGCGCTTGAGAACGAAAATGCAAAAGCGATGGTGCTGAGCCCTGGAGATGGGAGCGCCGTCATTCAAACCATCGAAAACACACGCCTCGAAATCGCGCGGCTGAGCGCTGTGCCGTCATATTTCTTCAGCGCCAATGGTCAGGTGCCCTCGGGTGCGGCTCTGCGCGTGATGGAGTCACCTCTCCAGACCAAAGTGGAAGACCGGCAGGTCACATTTGGCAACGTGTGGGAGGACGTCATTTCCGCCGCCACGGGTCAGAGTGTGCGGTCGGTCTGGCGTGACACCTCACCGATTACGCTCTCCGAGAAGCTCACCGCAGGCCAGCAGATGAAGGCCCTCGGTATCCCGAAAGCTCGCATCTACCAAGATGTCCTCAATCTGGATTCTGAGGAAGCGCAGGAGCTGGCGGACCAATCTGAGGCCGAGGCCCAAGCCGTCGCTGAGCGCAACGCCCAGCAGATGTTCCGATGACGGTTGACGAGATCGCCGCACAGTATCGCCGCCGAATCCTCGATCGGGAGCGTCCGGCGGTTGCACAGATCCTCGTCGCGTTTGAGCGGGCTGAGCTGGTGATCGTGGACCGGCTCCGCGAGCTGATGATCCAGATCGAGCAGGAGGCGCCGACAGCGGCCGCTCTCGCGGCTTATCTGGCCCAGCAGGAGCGGTACACCATCCTTCTCGACCAAATCGCTATGCAGATGGGGGCGCTGAGTGCGGCCTCGATCTCCGCCATCACGTCAGCTCAATCGGACGTCGTGATGATGGCGGCCGTCGCCGGTCAAGAGTATTTTGAGGCAGAAGGCGGCGTGGCTCGCATCGGGGCGCAGTGGAACCGGCTCCCGACTGAGGCCCTTGAGGAGTTTATTGGGCGGACACAGGCAGGCTCCCCGCTGAGGGATGTCTTTGATCAGTACGCACCGGTCGTGGCTCGTGAGTTCCAGGAGCAGATTGAATCGGCCTTGATCCTCGGTGACAACCCGAGAGAAGCGGCCCGGCAGATCCGCGCGGCCATTGAGGGCATCCCCGGCACCACCGGTGATGATGCCATCCGCCCGCTCTCCGTGGCCAAAGATCGCGCGTTGGTGACGGCCAGGACGGAGATCGTCGGAGCGCACCGGATGGCGACGATCCGCAACTACGCGCAGAACGTGGAGTCGGTCGTTGGGATGCGCCGAATCGCCGCGCTCGATCTGCGCACATGCATGGCGTGTTGGGCACTGCACGGGAAGCTTTACGCGCCTGGCTCGCCGATTCACCTGCACCCGCAGTGTCGGTGTGCTGTGGCACCCGTGTTCGAGACCACCGATTCGTGGGCGGATGGTGACGCCGAGCTGAGGGCTCGGGGAGAGGCATTCCAGCGTGAGCTTTTGGGGAGCTGGTACGAGCCCTGGCGCGAAAAGGGGACATCTGCGCTGGTCACGCTCACCGATGACGCCGCATGGGGGCCACAGGCCCGGGTGACGCCGCTCAAGCACCTACGTTGACGCCCCCGGCTGAATTGCCAGGGGTGATTTGATGAAGCGAGATGCTTTTCAAGTTTTCTTCGACGCTTCCGCGGGAGGCGGTGGCGGAGGAGCAACCGGGGCGGCGACCGGGACGGGAACCGCGACCAGCGAAGGTGGTGGTGCGCCTACGTGGGATTCCTTCTACGGCGGACTTGGCGACACCGAAAAGAACCTCATCGGCGGACATGTTGATGGTCTCAAGAAGGCCCTGAACGAGGAGCGCACGAAGCGCACCGAGTTTGAGCGGCAAGTCAAGGAGCTTAGCAAGAATGCCGAAGAGGGGAGCGAACTGAAAGCCGAGCTCGACAAGATTCAGGCCGAACTCGCTGGCGCTCGCCAGCGGGCGGCACTTCTGGAGCAGGTGACGAAAGCGGGCCTCAAAGCCGAGCCGGGCGATGTGATCGCTTTGGCGCAGGCACGAGGGCTCGTGGACGGCCAGGGAAATATCAACTTCGCGCAGCTCAAGGAGCAGTGTCCGTACCTCTTCCAAGAGGCGGGTGCACCAGCTCCAAAAACCAAAGGTGAAGCCGGGACGGGTCACCGACAAAAAGGCGCTGAGGAAGGGGGCTTGAACGATCTCGTTCTGAACGCTCTCGGACGGCGCTAACCCAGGAGAAACCAAATGCCCGAAATGATCGCTCGCGCGAACGTGCAAACCCTTTTGCCCGAATCTGTGCGAAACCAAATCGTCGAACGTGCACCCGCTAACTCCGTTGTCATGTCTTTGGCGCAGCGTCTTGCCGACGTGCCCTCGGACAAACAGCGCGTGAAGGTGCTTGACTTGCTGCCCCAGGCCTACTTTGTGAACGGTGAGACCGGTCTCAAGCAGACGACCGGAATGGCGTACAAGGACGCGTTCCTCAACATTGAGGAGATCGCCGCGATTGTGCCGCTTCCGGAGGCCACGGTGAGAGATCTGGAGTCGAACGGTTACAACCTCGAAACGCTCGCGGTCCCGAAGGTCGCCGAAGCGTTCGGGAAGCTGTTCGACCAGGCCGTTCTCGACAACGTGAACCGACCCGCTTCGTGGCCGGAGGGATTGATCACGCAGTGCGCGTTAAAGTCGAAGGTTGTGGACCTCAGCGCCGTGGTTGGTGCCGGAAACGACGTGTACGACGCATACCTCAGTGAAGGCGGCGCGTTCAGCATGGTTGAAGAAGCTGGCTACGAGGTGAATGGCGTCGTGGCTTCGACGAAGATGCGAGCTCGCCTTCGCGCGCTCCGTGACGAAAACAAGCAGCCGATCTTCAAGTCGATTGCGCGGGAAGGTGTGCAGGGCACCACGAGCTACGAGCTCGATGGCGTACCACTCACGTTCCGCCGCAACGTGAAGGGTTCGGAGGTGGGAGACCTCTTGAGCATCCACGGCGACTGGAGCATGCTCATGTGGGCGATGAACCAGGACATCACCATCAAGGTGTGCACCGAAGGCGTCATCCAGGATCACAACGGCAACATCATCTACAACCTGCTTCAGCAGGATATGGTGGCGCTCCGGTTCGTGATGCGCATCGGCTGGGTTCTGCCCATCCCCGTCAGCATTGAGGCGGCGACGGCGGACAACTTCCCGTTCTCGACTTTGGTGGCTTAATCATGGCGAAAATCTACGACCTCTACAAAGACGGCCGGATGCAGGCAACGCTCAAGGCCTCAGCTGGTGGCGGGGGAGTCCTCTCCATCCAGAACGACTCGGACAAGCCCATCTTCGTTGAAGACCTCTGCGTTCGGATCACCACTCCGGTGGCCGGCCAGACCTTCGACGCGGGGATCGCCGCGAATGGTACGACGAGTGCGGAGAACCTCATCGACGGTGGATCACTCGCGGCGGCGGCGCGGCTCTCGAATAGCCTCAACCCCGGCACCAATGGGCGATCTCGGGCGATCTGGCTTCCCGGCCAGTTCCTGACGATCACCGCGAGCGGTACGCCGACTGGATTGGCCGGCACGGTGGACATCTACGGCAAGGAGATCAATTAACGTGATCAAATACTTGCGCTCGCCGGACGGCACCAAGCAGATCGGCCACGACGTGTCCACACCCAGCGGCAAGCGGTCGCGTGAGATCTGCATCGCCAACGGCTACACCCCGATCAAGGGTGACGACGAAACTGATGGGCGGGATTCTGGCCAAACGGCCAAAACCGACACTGACAAGGATCGCGCGGCGCGCCTCAAAAGCGTCGTCGCTGGTCTGAGCAAACTGAAAGTCGAATTCGATGCGGCCACGCCGCTCGAAGAGCTCGAGGCTTTGCTCGCAGACAAGAAGGCGGAGGCAGAGGCTGAAAAGGCCAAATCCGCTGTTGACAAGGACGCCAAACCGACTCAGAAGTAGTCAACGGTTGGCTGCCGTGACAGGCGCCGCTCCTTCGGGGGCGGCGTTCTTCTTTTGACGGACGCCGGTTTTCGCCCAGAGATGAGCATGACAGCGAGCGAGGCCAGAGCGATTGTGGTGATGGACACAGCGGCGGGCACCTACCCGCAAATCACAAACTCGGATGTAGACGCCATCCTCCTCCGGTGCCGCGTGGTGGATTCAGCAGGCCGGATCATCAGCGATCCGGATTGGGTGGGCACCTACGATTTGAACCTCGCCTGCGCGCTCGTGTTTGAAGCGAAAGCGTCCCGTGTGGCCGATCAGGTGGACTTCTCCCGCGACGGTGCGAGCTTCCGGGCGTCTCAGCGCGCCGAGGGCTTTATGCAGAGGGCGAAGGAGTACCGTAAGCGCCGCGCGGCCGGTTTCGGTTTTGAACCCGATGTGCCCGAGGTGCCGAGTTGATCCAGGACACCGACATCGGATGGATGACAGCTCTGCAGGAGGGCTCGCTTCCGGACGAGATGGAGATCGGCCGCGTCACCCTCACTGCCAACGCCGTTGGAAGCCCGGTTGAAACCATCGCCTGGTCAGCGCCGGTGCAGTGCCATCTGGCGGTGAAGAGCGCAAAAGCTGAGGGTGAGTTTGGTGGCCAGGTCAGGGAGGACCAGACATATAGCCTGACGTACCCGCTCTCCGTCGCTCTGGCCGCGAACGAACGCGTCCGGATTCGGGGTGTGGTCTATGCGGTGGTGTCGGTCGAGACGCCCTCAGATTGGCGCACAGCGGGGCGGGCGGAGCTTCGGAGGTTTGCGTAGATGTTTCCCGATATCTTGGCTGAGGCGGTCATCCCGGAGGTGGACGGCCTGGTCGAACATCTCTCGGAAAACGTGCAGACGGCGGTTCAGCGTTCGGCTGGCCGGGGTGAGGAGGTGGCCAAGGTAAGCGCGCCGGTAGACACGGGCCTCCTTCGGAACTCCATCATCACGATGTTCCACGGAGGGTGGCAGACGCGCAGTCTGTCGGGCATGGCCCTGGCGTCGGGTTCTGGGAAGCTCGTCACCGGCACTCCGATCCCGCCGCGAGATGCATTTGAGGCCGTCACTTACGCTCAGGCGAACTACGCGGTGTTCGTTGAATTCGGGTATCTGTCTCGGCGGAGCAACACCAAGCGGCTCGGAAAGCGCAAGGGGAAGATCGGCGTTGTCGCCTATGACATTCAGACGCAGGACGCGGCTTTCTACACGTTCACGCAGGGCAGGTATTTCATGACGACGGCGAGCATCCAGATCCGCACCCGGTTTTTGCCGCAGGAGATTGGGATCGCTGTTCGGAATTCGATGGCGGGCAAGCGCACTCAGCGGGGGATGGCGCCGCAATGAGAAGCCTGGCCCTGCGCTCCCAGATCGAGCTCATCCTTCAGCGGTGCAGAGGGGACGCGGCTCTGGCGGCTCTGGTGGGAACGCTTCCGGACGGAACGCTCAGGGTGTTCCTCGATTACGCGCCAGAGAAAGTGGCGATGCCGTTCGTGTATTTTGTTGTGCCGGCATCGAACGAGCGGAAGCAGCAGGAGTATGCGTTTCAGCGTGATTCCGTGTTCAATTTCATCATCGTTTCAAGCGGCGAGCACCGCTTCGACATCGAGCAGCGGCTGAGTGAGCTATTCGATTTGTGGAGCGCCAACTTGAGCGGCATGGCCCACCACTTCAAGGTCGCCGGGTCTCAGCCGATGAGCACCGTTGACGAGGGTGCGCGTTTGAACCAACTTGTGCTGACGGTTCAATGCTCAACGAGCATCGGCCAACCTTAGAGGCACACCCCAGATGGCATCCACCCCTCCGATTGTCCCTGTGGCCAGGGAGTTTACGGTCACGTTTCGTTTTTGCGGCGCGGATAACGGCAAATTCCCTGACCCCGTACCTGCAAACCCCGACATCACCGTGCTCTGCAACGACGTCAGTTTCGACGAGGGCATCGAAGACGCGGAGGTGAGTGCGAAGGGCTCTCCCATCAAGCTCCACCGAACGGTCAAAGCGGGGAACCGCGTGACGATCTCGCGCAACGTACAAATTCCCGACGCGCTCTATAACGAGTACCTCACGAATGGTCAGCTCGTCCGGGTCACGATCACGGCGAACAACAACCTCGATGGCGGCGGTGCGAATTTCACGCAGGTCATCAAGGGCAAGGTCTCTTCGTTCTCGAACGATTATCTCGGTCAGCCGGGCGCCCAGAGCATCACCATCGAAGCCTACGGCGAGCCCTACACGATCACGCAGACGGGCCTGTAATGACGTTCGGGTTTTTGTACCAATCGCCGTCCGAGATTCACTACCGGCTCCCGGACGGCTCTGTGGCGGTATTCCGTGACGGGCTCACTCTGGCGGAGAAAATGGCGCTCCTTTACGAGGACAACGCGCCGGAGCTGAGCCGGGAGGCGATGCACTGGCTGGCGATCATCAACCAGAACGAGCAGGACAGGCGAGCAGTTGATCCGTCGTATGTGCCGCGCGTGTTCACCGAAATTCCGCTCTCGGTGGTTAAGGCGGTGACGTTCGTGCTCAAGTGCTGGCAGGGTTCCAAGCCTGACGCCACTGAGCTCGCTCACCTGTTTATGGCGTACCCGATGCTGATGGGCGAGATGGATGCGGTCGCCTCGCAGGTGGCCGGTCTGAGCGCTCCGAGCGGGCTCCGTGGGGGTGCGAAAGACTGGAACGACACGTACAGCCTGATCCGCGACGCATCGAAGGCGGAGGACGAGAAGCGGCGTCTGGAGCTGCTCACGCAGGCGGCGGGGATCGCTAAGGCGTCGCTCGCCACGTTCGGCGTCTCGGTGGAATCCGATTTCGCCGAGGGGCGGGACGAAGCGCTGGAGAAGCTCGCGGGAAACTCGCCGGAGGCCGGTACCTCAGCTGGGTAATCACCCGGCTGGTGGTGAGGGAGACCGGCCATCACCCGCGTCATCTGCGGCGCATCGGTTACGAGTGGGAGGATGTGCTAGAGATCGCTTATATGGCGTATTCGCGGGACAGAGCGAAGCTCAAAGCGATGCGGGATGCCGAGCGGGAGATCAGTAGGCGGACCGAGGCGATGAAACGACGAGGCAGGTGAAAACCCGCCTCGTCTGCTTATTCAGGGGTGGTAAAGTGGCGGGATGGCGAAGCCTGGGAAATGCCCCGAGTGCGGTGCTAGTCGCTGGCATAAATTGCCCGTTGGCCAGGGCTACAACTGGGGGTGTGCGAGCTGTGGAAGCGTGTTTAGCGCATCGCTTTCGGCAGGTGCAAATTTCAGTCGAATGCTGTGGTGGGGGTTCTTCTCTATCGTGGCGATTGTTTACGGGATCGGCTGGTGGAGTTGCGATTCTCCCCAAGCTCAGCGACGCGATGAGATCAACAGGCTTGAAGCGGAGCTTTTCGAGATCGACTATCGGATGAACCTCATGCGAGGCGAGAATAAAGATGACGCTGGTCGGGAGGCGTATAGGATTGAACGTGCTGATCTAAGGGCGGAATCTCTCTGCGCTCCCTATGTCCTAGAAGTGCCTGAGATTTATGTGAAGTACAACGATATCTGCGCCCAGAGAAAGAGGGTGCGAGATGAGCTACGCGCCGTCGCTGGCAAGTAGCAATGATGACGTTGACCGCCTTGCCGTCATAGGTGGTTGATGTCGCAAAACCAAGAGAACATCGTTTCGATCAGAACGAGGGCCACAGGAACCGGCCCAACCATCTCGCGGATGCGCGAGGTGCAGACCGAGATCAAGAACAACGCTCGTATCGCGCGTCAGAGCTCGCACTCCATCACGGCATCAAATCGCACCGTCACGCGCTCGCTCGATGACCAGGCGCGCCGTGCGCAACGGGCCGCTTCCGATCTCGCCACCGCTGTTGAGCGCGCCAACCTGCGAATCATTCGCTCAAACGAGCGGGCCGCCAAGAGCTTTCAGCAAGCACGGGGGGCTCAGCAACCTACGTTTGGCGGCGGCGGGGGTGGTGGCTTTTCAAATGCGCTTCTTGGTGGGGCAACCGTCGCTGGCGGAGTCGTTTTGGGTCTCAACGCGATCAAGGCATACGACTCGCAGGAAGGTTTCAAGCGGATGATGCGGTTCCAGTACGGGCCAGGCATGGGCGAATCGATGTATCGCCAGACAAGAAACCTATCTGACGAGCTCGGTCTGCCCATGGGCGAAGTTTCTCAGGGGCTTAAGGGCCTTTCGAACGTGCTGAGCTCCAGCGAACTCATTGACACCATGAAAGCGTTTGTGGCCGTGGGCTTTCGGTCGGGAGCCACCTCGGAGCAGATGTCTAGGGCGTTGATTCAGTACACCCAGGTAGCAATGTCCGGAAAACTGCAGGGGGATGAGCTCCGCCTCATGCAGGAGAATGGAGTCAATATCAAGGGGCTCATCATGCGCTCCGGTCTTGGGAGTCGCATTGGAAGCCAGACCGATCCGATTACGTTCAAGGAAATCAATGATCTTCTGCTTAAGGAGGGCCAAACTGCTGAGTCTCAACAGATGCTCGCTGAAGCGGGGAATACGGGTTCTGCGGCTCTTGCTCGAATGCAAAATGTCATCGACCAAGATTTGCTTCCTGCCATTGGTGAGGAGCTGACTCCCGCAATCAAAAAGGCCGCCGATATGCTGCCAATTGGAGCGGCTTACGCAAAGACTTTCATTCAGAACTGGGAGCGAATTGTTATCCCGATCGGCATTGTCATGGGAGCCTACAAGGTGGCGCAAGTCGCCTCTACACTTTCGGCGTGGCGATTCACTGCGGCAATGAACGCTGCGACTGCAGCGGCCAAGCGAAACGGGATGGCTGACATGTTTGGTGGCGGCGCTCGGCGTGGTGGCCGTGGTGGGGTTCCACGGACGCCTGGGCGTTACTCGGACACGCTCGGCGATCCAGCGGTGGTGAAGGACGCTCTGAAGAATCGAGGTGGCAACTGGGGTTCAAAGGTGCCCTGGTACGCGCGACCAATCGGAGGCGCGGCGGGGAGTGTCCTCGGTGGTGCGGCCATCGGTGCCACCACGGGTGCGGTCATCGCTACGGCGGCTGGCCTGATTGATCTGGCGGGTGCGGCGTTGACTCCCGGCAATCGCTCGAAGGGCATTGGCTCGGATGCCGACATGAGAGGACGCAGTGTGGACGCGAGTGTTGCAGGCCTGAACACGGACGACACCTGGATGGCCACGGGCCTCGTTGGTGCGGCTGCGAACGCTCTTGCAGGCCAGGGGCTTCAATCCACGGCCCAAATCGAGGGCAAGAAGGTTCACGAGGCGAGATTGAAATGGGAGTCCGTCCAAGCGGCCAGAGAGCGATTCCGCCAATTCCAGATGAAGCATGGCCGCACCAGCATGGAGTACTACGCGTACAAAACGCAGGACTTGGCGGTTTTCGGCGATCCCGAGGTGGCAAGGGCGCGGATGGCAGCGTTTGCAGCGCAGTACGAATCCGGGCTCGCAAACTCGGTCTCCAGCCGCACACCCGTCAACTCGTCATCGATGTCGCCGCGCCGCGCAGGGGTGGATAACCAGCTCGCCGAGAACACGGTGCGCGTCCAGCGGGGGGTCGGGGCGTGAAGAGCCTGAAAACCGATATCAACTACTCGCGCCGAGTGGTCACCCGGCCAGGGCACGAGTGGTTCGTGCTCTCCGGATCATTCCGCGGTTCAACGCTTCAGCCGCCGGGAAAGCTCATCCCTGGCACGTTCGGGATGGGCGCCGACGGCCTCGCAGACGCCTCCGTCTGGCGAGAACCGGCCACGAACACCGTCATGCTCCGCCCGAGCCCTCTGAGGGCCGACTGGATGAACGATCCGTTCTGGGCGTCCACGTGGTTCCGCATCGCCGGCGCGCGCACTCTGCGCGTGAACCCCGCCGAGACGGATGTGCAGGTGCTGGTGGAATCCGGAAGCGAGCCAGTACTACTGCGCTCCATCAAGCCCGATCCGACGGTGCCGTTCGCGGGAATCGCCGGTGTGAATCCAAGCGTCGCATCCATCGGCATTGACTCGTTCGGGATGACGTGGATTGCCGAGACGAATCAGCCCCTGGCCGCAAACGAGGGATTTAGCTTCCTCATCCAGCCATCCGGAACGATGGCGGATCGGTCAGAAGAGTTCTTCGCCTTCGCGTTCGGCAACGCGTTCTTCATTGCCCTCCAAACGGGAGGCATTGCCAAAGCGTATCAACGCACCCCGGACGGCTGGATTCTGCGGGAGGTTTTCGCCTACTCCGAGGGCGGCATCGACAACGGACGCCCGTTCCAGCTGACCGTCATCCCGTTCGGCACCAACCAGATCTCGGTTCTGTTTTCGCAGGCGGCCAAAGAGTCATCCTCGAACGAAGGCCGCGCAGCTGCCGAGACCCGCCAGGCGTTCCTCATCGAGCTCGACCGGTACAACACCCCCGCGCCTTATGACAGCTCGATCAAAGACAGACGCAAAACCGATCCCGCACCGGTGTACGTTGCGATCCGCTCCGTGGATTTGCAGGTGGCGTGGGGCCTGGCCGTCGTGAGATACGCGCCTGGTGGCATCAGGCTCGCCGCTGAGGTGCTTCCGGAGCCGATGACGGGCCAAATCCCGCGCCGCTACATCTACGGCCGCGTCGGAATGACCAGCGGCGGAGTCGAAGCCCGCAATTTCGAGGATGCTGCCTTCACGAATCCGGGGGTCGGGGTCACGGACGAGGACAACAACCTCTGGACACTCACCACCGCCTCCCGGCAGTGCCACCTGTTCACATTCCTCCGGCCATCGGGGGGCGGGCTCTATTCGCCGGAAATCCTCGCGATGGGTGGCTCGTTCTCGCCGGTGATCCAGCTCTCAGACAACGCCAGCGAGTACGAGATTTCGCAGTACACCCGGAAGATCAACTTCGTTCTCTCCTCTGAGATGAACCCGACCTCGGCGGAAATCCTCTGGAACCGCGAGGACGGCTACATGGACTCGATGACCCTGGACGGGCCGCTTCGGGTGCGCACGTCGGCCACGCCGCCGGTCGTGCTCTGGGAGGGCGTGATTGATCAGATGCGCCCGGTGCTCATGGGGAGCGTCCTGACCCGGATCAGGGCCGACCTCAGCAAAGAAGCGGTCCACACGCACCACCAGGTCGAGGACACGCTCGCTGTAGATTTGTGGCGGGAGCTCGAGATGACGGCCGCTCGCGGGATGGCGAATCTCAGCCGCCGGAGAGTCGGCGATCTCATCGAGGCGGGTCTCACGCGGGCGGGGTGGACGAGCGCCGACTGGGAGATCGAGGCCGAGCTGTACGACATCGAGGTAGACGGTTCGGACGGGGCCGACGACTACAAGCTCCTGAACGACGACGCAACGGTCGCGGATCTGTTCCGGGCGCTCCGGACGCACTTCGGACTCCAGGGGCGCGGGCCGCTTCGGATCGTGCGCCGGGAAGGGAAGTGGCGGGCCTACATGCCGCCGGCGTGGGTGCCGGGCGAATCTGAGCCCGACGGGTTTTTCAACCTTGCCGGAAACGCCGTCGAGGACTATTTCGGCGTAGCCACCGACACCGAGCGTTACGAGGCGCCTCAGCCAGTACTGCGGATGGTAGAGAACCTCGAATGGACGATCTCCGCGCCTACGTTCAACAGCCTGGCCGCTTATTGCGCCACGAAGACCGGGGAGGGTGCTGACGCTCTCGCTGTTTACATCGCGCAGGATCCGCGTGAACGAGCCGGTTTCAACGCGACGTTCCAGCCTGGCGTCAAGAGCCGTTACGAGGTGCCCGCGATGACCGCGATGACATCCACTCTCGAAGGCCTGGCGCGGTGGGCACGGCGGCTGTACGACGAGGAAGGCCGGACGAGCATCCGCACCACGATCGGCGCGGAGTGGCAACCGGGCGTGTGGCCGGATCAGGTGTTTGTGGTGCTCGGCCAGGCGCCGGGGGACAACGTGCCTCGCGGGATCGAGGTGGGCGACATCGTGAGCTACGGTGCGTGGCGCATCGAGCAGATCTCAGTGGAAGCCACCCAAGACGACGACGTGCTCGAGGAAGGCACGTGGCCCGCCGGTGCCCGCCCGATCGGGAGCCGGATTTTCACCCGCATGGGCGACTACGCATGCGTTTATGTTGGCCCCTGGGAAAACGACGATATTCCGATGTTTACGGAGATCGCTCGCATCCCAGAGGTCAGCGGGCTATGACACCGGAGCAGCGAGCACTCAGGCAACAAAACCGCATCACTCGCCACGCCGAGCGCTTTGCGTCTCAGTACGGCCTCGTCTCCCGCTCCCGCACATCGCAGAACGTGGACGCGAGTCAGCTCTTTGTACGTGACTCGGTCCAGCTAAGAGTTCTCGATGGCCCGAACATTGGGAAATTCCTCTTCGTGCCGGGGTACTCGGTGATCGGGGGGCCGGACGTCATCCCCGATTAACGCCGATGCCACTCACCACGGAATCTCAGATCATCGCAGGCGAGCTCCCGGCGACCGATTTCCTCAAAACGACGGGGACGCTAGAAGCAATCGGCACCTTGCACTCAACGCTTTACAATAACGGGACGCCCGGAGCTGCTTCCGCTCCTGTCCCCGGCATCAGCGGGGCGGCTCTGACCTCATACGCGGGTCAATTTCCGGTGCCCGCCCCCATCGCCGGTAAGGAGCTCGCTCTGACGGGCTTCTCGGTCCAGGGCTCGGTGATTGGAACGGCCATCCTTGCAGACCGGCTGTGGCACAACAGCGGGATCAGCAGCACCCTCACCACGGCGCAGACCATCAACAGCGTGGCGTGGCCGGCGCGGTGCTGGGATTACGCCCTGAACGGCTGGGACACGGACGGAGACGGCATCAACGTGGCCGCTGAGGTGAGCCAGGCGACGACCAACGCCGCGGTCGTTGTGATCACCGTCAGCTACACGAATTCGGCGGGTGTGAGCGGGCGGACGGGCACCATCACAATGCCCGCCACCGCGCAGGTCGGCTCGTTCGTTCCAATGGTTCTTCAGGCTGGGGACCGAGGGGTTCGGAGCGTCCAGACAATCACCGCGGCGGCGGCCATCGGGGGCACGTATCATCTGGTCGCGTACCGAACCATCGCCCGCGTGAAATGCACCCTCGCCAACGTGACGAGCACCCTGGCAGAGCGGCGCGTCAAGGCTCAGTTGGCGGATAACACGGTGCCATTCCTGCTCTGGCTCCCATCTGCAACAACCGCGCTCACCATCTCCGGCGATTTGACGTACTCGCAGGGGTGATTCAGGGTGGACATCGGCAACGGCCTCATCTGGACCGCTCACGCACTGGAATTCTCGCTCGAGGTTGATCCGTCCGCGACGTTCCTCTCTGGGAGCCCGTTCGAGGGCTACGTGGCTACCGGTGAGCTGGTGTGCTCATCGCTGCTCTCGACCGGTCTCGGCGGCGGCCCTGTGCCCGATCTCGTCATCTCGGTCACCGTCACCGAGGACACCGGCGCGGCGGAGATCACGGGTCGGATCGGCCCGATCTCGCGCACAAGGGTGAGCGGCGGGGGCGGGGGTGCATCGGTCACCTTCTACGGGGTCAAGGTCTTCGCGCGGCCCAATTTCGCCGAGTGGCGGCTCACCTATGACACCTGCGAGGTGCGCGTCTTCGGGTTGCTGGTTGCGACGCTCGCGGCGGGTGAGTTTTTCTCCTACGGCACTGTGGTCGCGCCAGGCTACATCCCGCTTCTCGGCATGCCCGTCCAAGTTTTCGGAACCGCTCAGGCGAGCTCGGCCACCGGGGGCACCTCACCGCCGACGTTCGAGAGCGGGGCGGAGGTGACGGCCACGGTGAGCGGAGGTTGGCGGTTCAAGGAGTCCAGCTCTGGGGCGTGGCAGTCGCTGAGGGTCACCCCTTACGACAACCTGTCCACCCCGGCGGGATCGCTTTCTCTGGCCGGGATTATCGTCTCGAACTCCACCTACGGGTCTCACGTCGTGGCGTATGCGAAAACCCGGCAAGAGCGCCAGGCGACGGGGACGTGCCCCTTCGGGGGAATCCCAGGGCCAGGCGAGCGCGAGGACGCCGCCAAAAACGGACGCGTGTGGCTCGTGCCCGATCTCGATTGCGCATTCGAGCGCATGGACGAGCCGCGTCACGGAGCGATTTACATTCGCTCCGCTTTCCCGTGGACGCAGGCTCAGGCGACCGCGCTGATCCAGCCGCTGGGATCGGGCGTCGGCACTCCCTACGAGACCATCCGCGACGTCCACCCTTCGCGGCCAAAGGTGACATTCCAAGCGGTGGCGGGAGCGGCGCCGGAGGAGACGCAGGTCATGGACGCCGATCGGTTCTCCCCGATCATGGTCGGGGCGAGCACTTCGTTCGCTTCCGCTGCCCTCGTTGATCCCTGCGACGACATGCTTTTTCCGAACACCCAGACCGTCTCGGAGTCCGTCGGTGTGCTGTTCCCGTTTGCAGTGCGCTCTTGGACGGGGAGCGGGCCAGAGGCGGGAGAGCTGCGCAATGTGGATGCCATCGCGCGCTATTGGCAAACCTGGTGTCATCCGCATTGGTCTTTTGCGATGCCTCAGATTCCTTGGGAGCTCGATGGTTCGCCGACGCCGTGGACCGACTACTGGGGTCTCATCGGGTCTCAGCACCTGGACGACCCTGCCATCGAGGAGCCCGCAAGGACTCGCAATCATCTCGTCTCTGATCTCCTCGAGCTCGACAATCCGTGGACGGGCTGGCAGGACGTGGCCGCTGGCGGGCGGAGGTGGCCTGGGATCACGCGGTGGTTCACCCGCCAGATCATCCCGAGGGCGTCGTTCACCTACTCGGCTGCTCAGTCGGATCTGTTTTCGGTGACGGGCGGAACGCTGGCCCACGGGCCAAACCTATCCCTCACGGTCACCGGCACCGAGGCGGAGATTCGCCTGGACATGGACGACTTTTTCACCGAGCCGTACACGTGGCCGCACATCGCAACGCATGTCCTGCAGGATTGGTTGCCGCCGGGCATCGCGGCTGTCGAGGCGTACAGCGAGGGGCAGGAAGGGGCGCGCTCGCTCATCGCCGCAGACGGTGACCTCAAGGGCATTCGGCTTGAGCTGAAGCGGGGCATTGCGACGAGCTACGCGGGTGCGTGGGGCTTTGATCACGGCGGAGGCTACATCAGCGACATCGGGACAGACGTGCTTGCCGGCGGCATCTCCGCCGCATCGTTCTCATCTCCAGATCGAGCGCAGGCGTTTCAACTGCTTACCGGACGCACCCGCCGCCGGTACGTTCTGAAGGTCACCACCAGCGCGCCGGGAATCACCGTTAATCTCGCCTACCCCCAGTTCTTCCACGACCCCATCGGCGCTCCAAAAATGGTCACCGAGACCAGGCAGTGCGCAGCCATGCTTTGGCCGAACGCGGCGGGGATTCGCCTCGGGAACCTCGATCAGTTCACCCCCACTCGTGGATGGCTGGCGGTGCCGGATGTCGAGCCGTCGCCCTTTAGGATGTCGCTCGTGGACGGGCTTGGCCTTGCTCGTCAGCTGTTCCAGGGGCAGGACAAAACCCTGGGCACCGTTGAGGAGGCTGCCACCATTTTCGATCCCTACGAGCCCAACAACCTCGGCGCCCTCGAATCGATGTCATCGGCATGGATGCTGCCGACGCAGCAGGTGGGCACATACGCGATGGCGCTTGTCTGGGGTCCGCGCGAGGTGCCTCCGCTTGCGAGCTGGCCGCGCCGCCGGCGAAACACGGTGACCTGGCTTGAGGATGGCGCCTGGACGCAGAGGTCGTACATCTGGGCGCAGATGGGGAGTCTGTTTGCCGTTCCAGGGAATCGTCCGGCGCACATTTTGCCTCCGCCTGGGGACGACACCCCGATTACGGCCGCAGTCGCTGGCGCGCCTCTCGGCTGGGCGCTGAGCCGGTTTACCGGAGTCCTCACGAACTCCGAGCCTGACACATACCGGGTGAAGTACCGCGGTCAAATCTACGCTCGCCACCGTCCGTGGTGGGGGTGGCTCGCCAACCTCGGCACCGGCTCCGAGACCGACGGCGATGTGCATGTGACCCGGCTCCCGCTCGGCCAGGCCTGCGCGGTCATCGCGACGGAAGACGGTTTGACATCGAGGGTGTTTGCGGGCAAGGGGAGAGTGCCCTATGAAGCGGAAATCAGCACCGAAACAGCCATCACCGCCTCACAGGTTGCCCGTCACCCAAGCGGCTACATCGTCTGCGTTTACACCGCTGATGGAGTGGTGTACGAAGCCCGCTCCTACACGGAAGGGCGGTCGTGGCTGGCCCCGGCGGTGCTACCGATGACGGGGAGCCAGGTGGCGGTGGCCACCGATCCGGAAAGCGGATACCTGTTCGTTGCGACGTGGGAAGCGGGCGAGTTTCGGCTGTGGCTTCGGCGCACGGTGACGGCCACATGGGAGGACAGGGGCGTCATCACGGCGGGCGACGAATCGCGGTGCGGTCTGGAAGTACTCGGCGACGCCTCGAACCGATTGACGTTCGTCATGGACGGTGCGCGCACCTTTTTCTCAACGGATTTCGGTGATTCGTGGATCGAGGTGAGTTGACGATCTCCGGCGTTTCCGGCACATGAATTCGGCGGTGTCTCGCTCCTGCAGCGAGTAGGTTCCCAAGTTCACCTGCGTTCGCACCGCCTCCAAATCGTCGGGTGGAGCAGTCTGGTAGCTCGCCGGGTTCATAACCCGGAGGTCGTTGGTTCAAATCCAACCCCGGCACCCACATTTTGGCCGCGTCATGGAGCCGGTGGAGATCGCCGGACAAGGTTCATTGTCACCCTTCATCGAACAGCGCGGCCAGATCAAACAGCCATGCCGCACGTCCCCTTCACTCAGTCGAATTTCACCCTCACTAAGCTCAATGGGCTTCTGGATCAGCTCTCGGACTTGGGCCTGCAGCTCCTGGGGCGCGGCGTCGTGAATGGATGCACCTATGGCCTCTCACCCAATCTCACCCTCACGGTGAGCTCCGGGCATATTTGCGACGGGGCCATCGAGGAGTTTGACGGCGCGAGTATCGCGGTCCCCGCTTCGAGTGTTCGGTACGTGTGGCTCAAAGCCCCGAACGAGATTTTGCTGACTGCGACAATGGCCGATCCGGGCGCGCCCTGGGTGCCCGCTGGCCGTGTGACCAGCTCAGCAGGTGCCATCACCGGGGTCTCGTCGGAGGGCATGGTGAAACTGGCCGGGTTTGATGAGCTCCGGAAATGGTCGGTCGGGGCCGCGCTTCTGCGCGCAGAGATGGACCGCTCCCGCGTCGCTGTCGGCGGGGCTCTCATCCTCCCGGTGCGCACCATCACCGCGAACGCTCCGGCGGTTGATGGTGACCACACGGTTGTCCTGAACACATCCGGCGGCGTGGTGACCTACACACTCCCGGCGGCGGCGGATGCGCCTGGCCGCGTGATCATCGTCAAGCGGGCGCATGGAACAGCCAACAACGGCATTGTTGCGGCGGCTGGTGCCGACCAGATCGACGGCGCGGCCACTCTCACCCTCGCCGCAGCCGGACAGACGGTGCGCCTCCAATCCACCGGCACGGCTTGGATCAGCATCTAGGGTTGACCTGGGCGGTCAGCCCGGCCAATCGGTCGTATGTTTGGCAAGCATTTGCAAAGGCAAGTCGGCGGGCGATTGCTCTTTGCCGGAGACTCGATGGCGGCGGGGACCGACGAGACGAGCGGGCTTCGTTCGTCCGTCCAATTCGTCCTGCGGCGGATGGGCATCGCGCAGGATTGGGTGGGGGTGTTCAACACTCAGCAGGGCGACCAGGCGATCACTCCCATCGATTTCGATCACTCGTGCGCGGGTGGTTCGACCGTGCCAGACATCCTCGATGGCGTCAACGCGTTCGCCGGTGCGTGGCAGGGCTACGCGTCGCGGAGTCTCGAAAACCAGCTCCGCCATTTCAACGCCGATGGTGGTCTGCGCCTTTTCGCCTACACCGGATTCGGCAACGGTGATTTCAACCAAGCGGTCACGCGTGAACACGTCATTGCGATGGATGCGGTGCTTGAACGATTTGCGCCGGATGCGGTCGTTGTGTTCGGGATCACTGGCACCCACCGCCGAAGCGGGGAAGAGGGCTACACGGACGGCGGATGGCAGAACAAGCGCGCCGGGGTGCTTGAGGCGATCAAGGAGCTGCAGGCGAAAGGGCGCCCGGTCGTGTACGCGCCGAGTGTCGAGCTCACCGAGAGCTGTATCCGCTATGAGGTGCGGGCGGCCAAAGACGGAGTCCACCTGAACCGCTGGGCGCAGGCCACCGTCGGCGGACCGGCGTTCTATCAGGCGCTCGGTTTCGGCACCGCCGATGAGTGCATTGCCATGCTCGAAGAGTGCGCCGAGTACCGGCCAGTGGTCGAGGCGATCTCGAACCGGAACACCGCTTGGACGGTGAACCCCGATTTCTACGATCCGGTCGGGCGGCTGGCGGTCCTGCGCTCGATCCGCGTGTTCGGTACTGCCGGCGGCAGTGTGACCATCACGCGGGGGGCGACGACGGTGTGGCAGAGCGGCGCGACGTCTACGAATCTGCCGCAGATCATCCTCGATGATCTGGCCCAACCGATCACAACCGGCGAGCAGGTGACGATCACGCCGTCTGGCGGCGCCATCTTCGACGCTCGGGTGAGTCTGCACAACGTTCTCCCGCTGGACGCTCTGGAAATCGGTGACTAAAGTGACCCGGCCATCGCTGCGCGCTGTTCGGCTCCAAGGCGGAAACTCGGCACGTGCCGCCCGCCAGAACGCGGAAACCCTGCGGATCGTTCTCGCCGAGCCGCACACTACTCTCGCGCCTGGGGAGTACTACACCGACCCGGTACTCGTGGATCACGGACGGCGGACCACTCTGGCCGCTGACGGAGTGATCCTCATGCCGTCGCCCGCTTGCGCTGGTCTCCCAATGATCCGCATCGAGGGCTCCGAAACGCACGGGACTAGCATGGAAATCTCTGGCTTGCAAATCCTGCACACGCTCGAAGCCTGGCGTCCCTCTTCGTTCATCGAGGCTCGCCGGCATCTCGGGCAGGCGACGAATGGCCAGGGGCAACAGCGCCCCGGCACCGATCCCGGCATCGTGTTTCGGGGGTGCTGGTTCTGGGGCCGCGCTTCTCAGGGCATCTTGCGTCTGCAAGGCGCCGAGCTCATCGAGTTTCACAATGCCATCATCGGCCAAAACCATCCTGGTGCGCCAGCGATCTCGATTGAAAACCTGGCGAGCACGACGGGTTACAAGTTCTTCGGCGGCCAGATCACGAATTTCGGATCTGGCTGGTGCATCGAGACTCGCGGCAATGTCCAGGAGCTCATCATGTTCGGCACCTACATGGCCGGCAATAGCGGAGGTGTTTTGGCGACGAGCGCGGGCGGCGAAAACAAATATCTCGACCGGGTGACGATGCACGGGGTGCGCTACGAGGGGGTCGGGCCGATGCTGACTGAGGACGAGGGCGTGGTGCGCTGGCTCGATGCGGCGAACTGCAAGCATGGGAACGAAGCGGGGAGCGCCGTGGCCCCGTTCATTATCTCAACGCCGCCAACGCTTTACCGGGTGTGGGGGATTCAGACAGCCGGGACTGCGCCGGAACCCGTGCAACCGCCAATTTAGCGTGGTATCGTTTTTCTGTTTGGTTCTTCAGCCTCGTGCGGATACAAGGCGCCCCGCATGCGAAGAACGTTCAGCCCATAAGAAAGGCTCTCAAAAAAGGCTGAACCGTACACCCTCCCGCGTAAGTGGAGGGTTTTCTTTATGCATTCTCAGATTTCGAGAAGCTCGTCGAACAGCGGTCCTCGGGCGACGACCATCAGGCTTGCGCACTGATTCAGGGCAACCTCTGCGGCCGCCTCACGGGTCTCGAACTCGGCGTCATAGATGTCGATGACCACGCACTGATCCGAAAGGTCTTTGTATTCCGAAACCTGCACCTGGACGATATTCGCGGTGGTCTCACTGATCGCTGGGATATCGTGCTCGGCTGAGAGCGCGTCGTATGCGTGCTCGAATGAGGGGTAGACGGTGGCGACGCCTGTCTTGCTGTCATGAATCATGATGGTTGGCTGCTCCATACCATTTCCGACGCTGGATGATCGCGAATTGTGTCCGAGGCGAATGTTGACGCATCCAGCCGAGCGTCCAGGTGCAATTACTGCACAGAGAGGCAGAGCCAACGCGAGATAGCCCTCCCCTTTTCCGATCCTCTCGGGGGGAGGGCGCTTTTTATCTTGGTGTGTTGTCTCGTGGAGACAGGTTTGAAACCACTATTTGGGCTTGCTCGGGGATCGCCCAATCCACTCGCACTCCTGAAACGGTGCATCGACGGGATTCTAGCGGTGACTACATTGGCCTGACTACATCAGCAGGTTCAAAAAGGGCCAAAAATCTATGGTGCCCAGGAAACATCGCGTCTACCGGTTCGATCTGGAAAATAGGTAGAAACGGGGTGGGAACGGCGGGGTTGCGGTGGCATGAAAGGGAGCCGATGTAGTCAGGCGTTGTAGTCAGATCTCGGTGTATCTATGTCTGCTGGATCAGTAGCGCTCATCACGACCTCGAAGTACTCGCTCATCTTTTGCATTCTCAGCTCAAGCCATGACCGGCTGTATTCGCGGGTGGCCGAGGTCAGCACTTTGCGGCTCAGCTCGCACGAGACGGTTTGCGAAACCTCCAGCACGTTCTCCAGGATGGAGATAAACGTGTGACGAAGCTCGTGGCAACGCACTCGCTCGATGCCGGCGTCCTTGCAGGCTTCGTCCAGCATCCGTTGTACGTTGTTCGGGAGCAGGTGCGCACCGTTTCGGGCCGGTGCAACAAAAATGGACGTTGCGCCCTCTTTGAGACGGGAGATCACCTTCGGGGAAACGGGGACGGGATTGTAGCTGGTTGGCGTCTTGAGCGTCTCCACGCGCCTCGCTCCGCCAGGGAGCTGTAGAACCTGCCCGCTGGGGCGCAGGACGCCTTTCTCGTCGATGTCCGACCACATGAGACCGCAGGCTTCACCAACCCGAAGCCCGCAGAACCCCATCAGCAGAATGACCCGCTGGCCGTAATCGGGGGCCGCTTCATAGAGCGCCCGCAGCTCGTGAGGACGCAGTGAGCGCCTGGTCGTGCGCTGGTTGGGCGCGGTGCGCACATTGCGCATGATGTTTGTTTGGATGAGACCGTCATCTATGGCGAGGTTCACGATTCGGGAAAGGACGATTTTGATCCGGTTGATGGATGAGGGAGAGAGCGTGGGAGTGCCGTCCTCGTTCGTTAGTCTGGCCAGCTGATTGAAGAACGCTTGGATCGTCACCCGGTTCAGCTCCGAGAATCGCTTCCGCCCTAGTGCCGGCGCAATATATCCGACCATCGCCCACTTGACTTGGCTCCTCCAATTCTCGGAAAGCACCTCAAACGTCGGCCACGCGGAGTGGACGTAGAATCCCCAGAGGGTGTCTGGTGGCAGACCCAGATCAGGGGTGAATCCGGCCTTAGCGATCCTGCGGGACTGCTGTGCCTTTGCGTCCGCGTCGGCCTGACTGATCCTGCTGTAGAACGCCTTGCGCTTTCCCGTAGCAGGATCGATCCCCAGCGCTTGATACCGACCATCCGGGCGGGGTTTGCTTCTCTTCGGCGGTGCCATCGTCAAACACAGGAGCCCCTTCGAGCGCCTCAACTAAATCGCTGTAACGATACCTGCCGCGCCGAAAGGGGCGGATGATCCCTCTGGCTCGCCAGTCCTTGAACGCGTCTTCACCGATTCCCAGAAACTCAGCGGCCGCCTTGCAGTCACAGCTGAGGCATCCGAACCGGGTGATGATCGCGGAGGTCACAACGGGATCAACACTAGCCATCTGGGGTCACCTCAAGGAAGAACTGGCCGGACAGTGCCGCCTCGATTTGCTCTTTGCGCCGCACAGCTCGGACCTTCGCCTCCGAAGGCCCGAACACCTCTTCCATTGCCTTCAGCCACGCTTTGTACGGGTGGTGCGTCCTGGAGCCAAAAGGGTAGGCGTTCGAGGCCAGCTTGCGGAGCTCCTTCTCGTTCGCGCCGGGGTTTTCGGCGATGACTTGATTGATGACCTCAAGGGATGCCACCCGCCAATTAGCCATTCTGATCCTCCTCTACAGCCGGGAGATCGACTCGCAGAACGGGCTTCTTGCCGAACGCTTCTTCAATCGAAACGCTTTTCCACGCACCCTCAGGTAGAGCCTCAACATCCACGAATTCAGGGAGCCCGAAAAGCACCTGCATTTGGAACGTGATGTTTTCACATTGCCTGAGCTTATCATCGTCATCCATGTGGGAAAGTTCTCGTCGGTACATCTGGGTTTTCCATTCAAAAACCGGATCGCTCATAATCGGGAACTGCTTAAGGAGGGCAGGGCGACAAAGAGCATATGCTTCGGGGAACTCGTGTGTGAAGATGCTTCTTCCGCACATGTGATCAAGCACCGCGTGAATCCCTTCAATCACGTATTCCCTCCCCGGTGAGGGGAGAGCTATCTGGGTTGCGATGCTCAGCACCTCCGCGATGTGAAAGCGTTTTGAGCTCATTCTTCCACCTGCTCCGTAGGCCAAATCATGCAACCTGCGCGGTACACGGCCATCCATGTATCCAGCGTAAGGAAGCAGTCCCATATCGAACGCTGTGAACCCGCTGTTGTGCTTTGTAAGGTTACACCCCTGTCACTTTGGTAAGGTCTGCGTACATGCCATTCATGAACACCTTTGCGAGACACCACAACGTCACCAATTTTTAGCCGGCGCACATCGAACGGTTCCGGGTTAGCGGGTGTCCCAATGCTCACTTCGTCACCTCCACTTCTTCATCGTCCTCTTTCACCGCTTTAAGCAAGCGATCAATGAGTGCCAATCTTTCAATCGTCGTCATCGCCGCATTAGATGCGAGAAGCCGGTCTTGTACGGAGAGGGATGCTTCGTAAAGAACAACACATTCCCCAAGCAGGGATTCGATGCTTTGTTTAGTCATCATTGCGTCTTGCGCGTGAGCAGAAATCTCAGCACGTTTGATGTTCGCCGTTTCAATGCTGGCCCGAATTATCAGCTCACGCACAACCCCGGGGATGCGGCTGGCGTCATTCGTGACAAACGTTCTCAGCACCCCCAGTGGGATTTGTTCGTATCGACGATGGCTCACCCATCCACCTCCTCTGAACGCATAAAACATTCATTACACCAAACGTCTCCTCCGATCATCACCCACCCACAATGGAATTGGTCGACTGACCTCACCACAGTGTCGCAGACCACACAGGAAAGACAAGGCTCTCCCCTTTCCTCACCCTCCGGCGTTTCGGCCTTCCGAAGGAGGTTGGAGGCAATCTCCAAGCACGTTTTCTCCAAAGAATCAAACGAGCAATTCACGAGGCACCAGCCCATTTGGTCGCTATGAGCCACAACGTTCGGATTTGCCAGTAATCCCGCCATCACGGTCGCCGACATTTGTGCAATGATCTCGGTGCGATTCACTGTTTCCACCCTCCACAGAACCGAGTAGCTGCTAACTCGTTTGCGATGTCCAAGAGTTCTCCGAGGGTGGCGTAAAAAACGCTTTCTGTCTTCCCAATCATGGAGATAGAAACCCCCTGAGCGGAAACAGAAATGTAACCCCTCACGCCGTAGCCAGCTAACCACCGAAATACTCCGAGTGCGGGGGCGTCATACACCAATATCCAACCGTCATCTTTTAGGAACACGTCCGCCCACTGGGTCGCCGTCGCGTCCTTAGCCAGCACGTCTCGCGGATCAACCACGATTCCCACCTCGTCCGGGTGCGTTCACCAATCCGGCTGAATCGCCGAAACCGTGCCAGCAGATCGCCAGATCACCCTTGTGATCCGGGCACGACTTCTCGAAATCCAGCAGTGCGGCCTCGATGACCTGACTGAGCTCTTCGCCGTGCTTAAACGCCCTCGCGTACACGTTTGGCCCGCAGACATACGGCCTGCTCGCCGGTTGGAGGTGAATCCACACGTCGAACTTGCCACAGCCGCCGTGCTGACGCTTCACAACGCCCACAACGGCCAAAGTCTCATCAGCCATTGCTCTCTCCTCCGCCTGCCGTCCTGACGAGCCACCAGGTGAATCCGGCAACCACCGCAATCGCGATGGCCGAATTCACGAGCACGTTATGCATCGAGGAGCACCCCCTGCGAGTCGTCGGCGCACTCCTCTCTGAAGTGCTCATCCACCAGGCGTTCAAGACGACCAGCTTCGCGGCCGTGTTCGGCGAGGTAGCTCGTGCGGTACTTGCACTGCATCAACCGCATCGCCTTGATGTCGGCAAGGATGGTGAACAGCGGGTACCGGATTTGGCGGAGCCAGGCGCATGTGCCGATATGCGCGATGTCTGCGTCCACAACCCCTTCCAGTCGTTCGACCTCTGCCCTGAGCTCTTGCCAGAACGGTTCCTCAGCCGGTTTCAAAAGCTTCGGCCGCTTTGCAAACCGGGCCTGCTCCTCGCGCATCGTCATGACGTTGCGGAGGTGGTTTTCGACCTCCTCCCCGATTCCGGGGAGTTCCGCAGTGTGCTCAGCGACGAATTGGCGGAGCCGTTCAGGAAGCACGGGAGCCTCCTGCGACCGGCTTTGCGGCTTGGCGCCGCTTGGCCGGCTTCTTATCTGGCGCGGGCTCGACGGGGACAACCGCCGTCTCCGCTAGCTTGCCGCTGGCTTTGCGGTGACCGCTGATGACCTCCGCGATGCGCAGTCCAGCTTTGGCGGCGTAGATGGCTCGTTCCAGAGCGTTGTCCTGCGCCCGGAGCGGCTCAGCTCCCAGCCAATTCGCAAACTCGAACTCATTGCACTGGGCGTTGATCACCCAGCCGAGAGCAGCGAGGTACGCCGGTCCGTCCGAAACGGGCACCAGCGGCGGGATGGCGAAATGTTTGGCGAAATACCGCCCCTTCTTTTCGATGAGCTGGGCAAGCGACCGCGCGTCTGCATCCACGGTTCCCGAGATGAACGCGCTGATGTCGCGCCCACGCGCCTCGAAAAATGTGGTGAGCCCCTTGAGGGCTTCCTCGATCTCGATACCGTGCTCATCCAGCCAGTCGAAATTCACTCCTGCGGCGAGAAGGGCGGCCGGCTTGTATGCGTCGCCGTAGTCGGACTTGACGAACTTGTGATACGAGCTGACGATCTCACCGTCCTCGGACATGGCAACAGCGGCGATGTCGATGACGGCGGCGTCCCACGCGCTCGATGCGGAGCGAACGCCGACGCCGTAGATGACGCGGCTCACTTGTCACCTCCGATCCCATTGATCGCCTCTTTGTAGATGGCGATGGCTTCGCGGGCGATGGTTTTCCAATCGCTCGAACCGGTTTCGATGGCGCTCTTGATGATGCCGCCGATGCTCGGCGCGTGGATTTCAGCGGAACTCTTGGGTGCATATCCGCGTCCACCACCTCCGCCGCCTTTGGCCTTCTCACCGCCGAAGGACTTCACCCAGAATTCGAGTCGTGACTCACCTTGCCACTCGGTCTCTTTGACCTCGATCACCATTTCGCCGGTTGCGTTCTCAGCCGGTTCGGTGGCGAAGTTGTGTTTCTTCCAAGTCTTGAGCGATTTGTCAGCACCGATGGCAATCCAGTTGCAGGATTTGTTGGCCTCCTCGACGCCCTGAATGGTCACAGTGCCGAGGTTGTGGGTGCCGACCGTGGTGGGAAGCTTGATGCCGGTGCTTGACGCCTTCGGCTTTTCTTGAGCGGCCGCTTTTGGTTCCGCCGATCCCTCACTGACTGAATCGACGTAGGCGACCGACTTTCCGTTTTCCATAACGACGTTCAGCCACATATGCACTTGATCTCCGGCGGAGAGCGTTTTGGTTTCGTCGATGACTGACTTGCCAGCGCCGATGTTGACGAAGTTCGATTTCTCGTCTCGAACCGCGACGTCCTTAACGGTGACCACCCCGATGTCGTGGCGACCGGTGGTGTTGGGGATGGTCGGCATCAGCCGCCCACCCCCGTCGAAATCGAGAAGGTTTCGCTGGATGGCTCACGCCGCAAGCCGAGCCTTTCCAGAGATTCATCATCCAGCGCAGCGAGTTCCGCCAGCACATCAGGGCTCAACGAGCTGATGAGGAAGGATTCTTTGACCTTCACCGCATCGGGGCATTTCGCTTTGGCCCATTCGATTGCAGGCATCTCGTCGGCGACTCGAATACCGCCTGCATTCTTTCGAAAACTCAGCTTCCCAAAGAGCAGGTTCAGCGTGCGGCTCTTCTTGCCTTCGAGTTGCTTCGAGGCGAACTCCTCCAACTCCGGCCCGAATCGCGCCTTCAACCATTCGACTCGTCGGTCGAGACGTTTGACGTTCGCCTGAGAACGCTCCTGGATCGCGCGGAGCTTCATCTGCTCCCGTGCAATATCCGCTTCCGCGTTCATGATCTTTTCGAGAACCCAGTTCGCCGAGTCTTCGTCATTGACCTGGAACGGTGTTGCGAGTCCAACAACCTCGCCGGTGTCTGCGTCAATCCACAGATCGTCCACGAGCATCAGGTTTCGTTGGTCGGCGGACTGTCCGTCCACAGACACATTCAATGCGTCTGCCATCAGCGGCCACCCCATGTGAGAACCACGATGAACGCGGCGAAAATGACCAGCGAAGCGAAAGCCCAACCCCAGTGGTCGTCGTCCTTCACGCCCTCCTGATCGCGGTTGATGAGCGCGCGCTCCTGCTCCTCTCGGAGCTGGCCGGAGAGGATGTCGCGAGGGAATTCGGGAATCACGCCTTCACCTCCTCGCCCAGCTTTTCGTAAAAGCGTTCGCTAACGCGATTGCCGTATGCGGGGGCGAACGGATCCCAGATCATCTCGCTCGGCTCGCGGGTTTTCTCCGGCTGGCAGAGGATGAGGATGTTCGTGTCGCCGATGACGTCGGTGACGCGAACGCCCTTGACGCCGAGCGCGCCGCGAATGAACGCGGTGAACGCCTCCTTCCACTCGTACTCGCAGTCGATCATGATCGCGTAGCTCTCGACCGTCTCCAGGAGATCGGTCTCGTGAGCTTCGAAATCAATGCCGTCTCGGAGCGTAACGTAGACGTAGCATCCGAGCACGTCGATTTCGCCGAATCGGCTCTTTCGCTGGTACTGGAAGGGTCGGTCGGTGCCCAAGAGTTGGTTGAGCGATTGGAAGTGCGCG
>JBDKSR010000737.1:0-2009 GCA_039680545.1 Bryobacteraceae bacterium
TGCTGAATCTGCTCCGTACGGGTTCCCCAACTTTCTGGGGTGCCCACATCTAAGGGCCTGCCCGGAACGGGTTCTGGCTCTTACGTCCCGAAACGGGAGGAAATCATGTCTGGTCCCGCACCTAAGCATCCGTCTGTGCGTGCTCGTCGTAACGATCCGAAGAGAGACTTTCGTTCTCTGCCTTCTGATGGTCGTGACGGTGAGACTCCGGCTTGGCCCCTGCTGCCTGACGTGTTGATGGCGGCGACGCTGGAGTTGGCGCGCGATCGGGTGGCTTCGTTACAGGTGGATATTGCCGGCGAGGATGATGGTCGGGCGAAGGGCCGCCTCCGTCGCGAGTTGAACAAGCATGAGATGACGGTTGCCCAGCTCACGTTGCAGATCGAGCAAGCTGCTGATCTGGAGACGGCTTTGTGGTCTGATCTGTGGTCGTCGCCGCAGGCGGTGATTTGGGAAGAGTCTCGTGCTCACCGCGAGGTTGCGCAGTACGTCCGGTGGAAGGTTCGCGCCGAGCAGGGCGACCTGAAAGCTGCTTCCGAGGCCCGTCAGTTGTCCGATCGTCTGGGGTTGAACCCATTGGCGCTGATGCGCCTTCGGGCCGAGGTTGAACACGTGGATGAGGTTGAGGACCGCGGTAAGCGCCGTCGGGAAACGCCGGATCGGAAACCGAAGAGCGGTCCCGAGGGTGATGATCCTCGGTCCGGCTTGTATGCCGTGTAGCTGATGCTGCTGGTCGTTCCGGGTTCGGACCCGGAACCGTGGCCGACGCTGGGCGGCGAGATTTGCGCACTCATCGAGGAGCGCGCGATCTATGGGCCTGGATCGCTTCAGGGTGAGCCGTATGTGATCGACCCGGAGTTCCGGGCGTTCATTTACCGCGCCTATGAGGTGTTTCCGCGGGGGCACCCATGGGAGGGTCGACGCCGGTTCAAGCGGGTGGGCTTGTCGGTCCGTAAGGGTTTAGCGAAGACGGAGAAGCAGGCGCTGCTGGCGTTCTGTGAGCTGCACCCCGAGGGGCCGACGCGTTTTGATGGGTGGGACTCCTCCGGCAATCCTGTGGGGCGCCCTGTGCGGTCGCCGTACATTCCGATGCTTGCGGTGTCTGTGGAGCAGGTTGAGGAGCTTGCTTACGGCGCTTTGAAGTACATCGTCGAAGAGGGTCCGGATTCGGAGCTGTTCGATTCGACATTGGATCGGATTGTCCGGCTGAATGAGTATGGGCGCGCGGACGGCAAGGCTGTTCCGTTGTCGAATAACCCTGGCTCTCGCGATGGCGCTCGGACGACGATGAACTGTTTTGATGAGCCGCACCGCCTGTTTTTGCCGCGGCAGTTGCAGGCGCATCAGACGATGGACGCGAACTTGCCGAAGCGGCCCTTGGATGATCCGTGGTCGCTGTATGTGGGGACGGCGGGTCAGCCGGGGCAGGGTTCGGTTGCCGAGCAGTTGCACACTGAGGCGTTGCAGATCGCCGAGGGTTTGATTGAGCGGCCGGATTTGTTCTACCTGTACCGGACGGATGACGATCCGCAGCGGGATCTGTCGAGCAAGGATGAGCGGGTTCGCGCTATCGCTGAGGCCACTGGGCCGATCGGCGAGTTCGGCCCGGGGCAGTTTGACGAGATTGCCTCTAAGTGGGATCGGCCGGGGGCGGATAAGACCTATCTAGAGCGTGTTTGGCTGAATCGTTGGCGCAAGTCGGGATCGCAGGCGTTCGACATGCGCAAGGTTGAAGACTTGCGCCAGGATGAGGGCATTCCTGACGGGGCGTTCGTCGCTGCGGGATTTGACGGGGCGCGGTGGCGAGATGCAACCGCGCTGACGATTACGGACATTGCGTCGGGCCGGCAGGTGCTGCTGGGCTGCTGGGAACGCCCGGAGGATGTCGAGGATTGGGAAGTCCCGGCCGACGAGGTGGAAGATCTTGTCGCCGACATGATGTCCCGCTATGAGGTGTGGCGCATGTATTGCGATCCGCCGTGGTGGTACGAGACTGTGGCGTCGTGGTC
>JBDKSR010000738.1:0-4925 GCA_039680545.1 Bryobacteraceae bacterium
TCAGGTTGTGACGCCGGTCGAAACTGGAGAGTCCGCGTTCCGCGGCCAGGTTCTGATAATCCTGGGCGACAACCCCCTGCCCGCCGCCAAAGCTCGACACGTTATCGATGGACTTCGCCCACGTATAGAGGAGGTTCGTGGATAGCCCGCGCCGGAAGCGTCTCATCAGGCGGACCTGCCCCGCATGGTAGATCGACTGGCCATCGGAACTATCGAAGGTGAAGGCGGAAGCGTTCGCGATCTTACGAACACCTTCCGACGTCATCTGGTTGGGGACGCGCTGCACGTCAAGCCGCGTGCCTTTCGTGCCAAGGTACCCGAGATCGAGCACCCAGGTCTTCGTCAGGTTCTGCTGTATGTTCAGGTTCCACGTCTGCGCGTATCCAACCCCGTAATCCCGGGCCACAGCGTACGTATTTGTGATTCCGTCCGCCGTGTTCGTGCTCGCCGCGGTGAAACCGTCTTTGATTGTGAGTACGTTCGAGCTGCTGGTCGTGAGCGTTGCCGTCGTGGCGTACGGTGGTTGCTGCCCGAGCTGGTTGGCCGCTTGATTGTAGACCGAGCCGTTGAAGTAAATGCCGTAGGCCGAGCGCACCCGCAACGAACGCTTTGTCCACGGACGCCACGCGATCGCGACGCGCGGCGCGAAGTTGTTCCAATCCGAATCGATCAGTCCTCGCGTGAAGGTTCCGGTGAAAGGTCCTGCTTTCCCTGGGGTGACGACGGACACCGCTGTGAATCCCGGGGCGACATCGAAGTTCGCCATGTGGTCGTACTTCTCCCGGAACGGCTGTGTAAGTTCGTAGCGCACGCCAAGGTTGACGGTCAGTTTGGAGTTCACGCGCCAGTCGTCCATGGCGAATCCGGCGATCGTGGACGCCCGGAAATACTGGCTGGAATTGCCATACTGGATCGTTCCGGACTCCGGATACCCAAGCAGAAAGTCGGCCAGATCGAAACCCGTCTTGGAGATGACGTTTCTGTCCGCATCATAGGCAGCCGTCGCGTTTCCCGAGAACGTGTACGCCCCCCGGCCATTCGCATCGGAACGCTTATTGATTTGGTTGCGGCGGAATTCGCCGCCGAACTTGAAGTTGTGGTTCCCCTTGATCCAGGTAACATCGTCGCTCACCGATGAGGATTGATTCCGCATGAGCGAGAAATTGCCGTCCGTAAGACCACCGTAATTCGTGAAGTCAAGGTTCGGCGGGCCGTAGTTCACGGGATCGCGCGAAGTGCCCAGGATTCCCAAGTCGCCCGCCACATCCGTGCCGTACGCGAAATATGGCAGTGACTCCGAACGGCTGTGGCTGAACCGCCAGCGAACGGTATTGATCAGCGTCGTGTGGATCGTGCGCGTCCAACCAAGGTCGGTGCTCCAGTTCCGGCCGTCCGTCGTGTCACGATAGCCAAAGCTTTGAGATGACTCGGAATGTTGGTTTTGAATCTGGAAATTCCCCGATAGGCTGTCCTTCTGGCCCAATGTGTGATTCAACCGGATGCCAAAGCTGTCGGAGTCGCTGGGGACCGATGTCGTGTACTGATAGTTCTGCACGGCGTTCGAGACGTTCGGCAGCGGAAAGTACGAAAGCAGGCCCGAGGCCGCCGAGCTGATTCGCGATGACGGGATCACATTGTTGGGGAAAAGACCTCCACTGAGGGGATCGTAGATGCTTACGCCCTCCGCGGCCGTCGACGCGGAGAAATCCCCTGCACGCTCTAGCGCTGTCGGCAGCGTCGCTGTGTGGCTCGATGCGTTCCGGCTGCGCGTGCCCGAATAGTTCACGAAGAAGAACGTATTTTCACTGTTGACGATCTTGGGGATCTTCAGTTGCCCGCCAGCCGCGATGCCAAACCGCACCTTCGCATAGGGAGACTTCTCGGTTTCCTTCCCGGTAAGGGAATAGGAGCGCGCGTCAAACGCCGAGTTGCCGAGGCTGAAGTTGAGGGCGCCTCGAATGCCTTCCTGCGTTCCAAGCCTTCGATTGCCAAACGCAGTGACATTGCGCTGGCGCATCCATCCTGGCCGTCCCATGCCACCCGGACCACCTTGACCCATGTCCGGTGGCGGACCGCCGGGTCCTCCCGGGCCTGCTCCTGCTCCACCCGGGCCACCTCCGGGACCACCGCCCGGTCCTCCGGGGCCGCCTCCGCCAGGACCACCACCCATCGACATGGCTGCACGCGAGCCGCCACCTGCCATGCCGCCGCCGGGAGGCGGACCCATGCCGGGGCCACCCATCCCTGGGCCGCCCATTCCGGGGCCGCCGAAATCATCCGGGCCACCCACGGGCGGTTCCAGTTGCAAACCTTGGCTCAGGCTACCACTGACAAGAAACGATTCCGTCGCGTTCTGTGATTGGTTCAGAGTGATCTGCGTTGAAGAGGTCTGTGCCGCCGCTTCAGCCTGTTTGAGAACATCCTGCCGTGCGGTCCGGTTAAGCAACACTCGCTCGAACCCATTGCGCGTTTGCCCTTGCTTCGCCGCTGTCGCCGGGGCCGCCAAGGTCAGTTCCCATTCGGTCTTCGAGTTTGCCGTTACGTTAATTTCCCGGTTCGCCTTCTCGAAGCCGACCATCTCAACGTCAAGCGTCCAGCGGCCCGGCGCGAGGTCCTCGAAGACATAGGAACCCGATTCGTCCGTGGAGGTCACCTTTAGAACGTCACCCTGGCGTGCCGTGATACTCGCCCCGGGAATGGGCAGACCGGCAGAGCGCACGATGCCACGATGCTCGGCTGCGACCGCAAGTGTCGCGGCAAGAAGAAATGATATGATTCCCAACTTTGGGCCCACTTCTATGACGACCTCCGGTGTTATGGACGGAATCTTGAGGCGGCGGGGTTACCCTCCTCAGCCGCGGCAGAGTTTTCTCGCGCCTCTGTTACCATATTGAAAAGAATCATGGCGAATATTGGCCGCGAGTTCGTACGCCACATCGTACCCCAGATCATCAAACCGCTGCGAGCACTGTGGAACGAGGTGATCGGCTTTGTTTTTCTTTCGTTAGCTGCGATCCCAATCCCGCGCACGTTCCGCACATGGCAAGAGTTTAATGATACCGGCGAGGGCCTCTTCCGCCTTGGACTTTCCTTAATATTCATCGTCCTGATGGGTTCCTTCGGCGTTCATTCGTTCCTTCGCGCCCGCAAAATCACCCGATCGTAAGCCTTCCGCTGCTCCCGCCGGATACAATGAGGGCAAGTGCGTGCCTGAACCTATTCATATTCTCGGTGGCGGTCTCGCCGGCTCTGAAGCGGCCTTAACAGCGGCGATCCTCGGCGTGCCCGTTGACATGTATGAAATGCGGCCCGCGAGGACAACGCCTGCTCATAAGACGGACCAGCTCGCGGAACTGGTATGTAGCAACTCGTTGAAAAGCGAGCAAGAATCGACGGCGCCATGGCTTTTGAAACAGGAACTCCGCAGACTTGGTTCCCGCCTGATTGAGGTCGCCGCGACGGCGCGCGTTCCAGGCGGTCACGCGCTCGTTGTTGATCGGGAACGATTTTCCTGCGAAATCACGCGCCTCGTCACATCCGAGCCATTGATCCGGCTGCACCGCGAAGAGGTTTGCAGGATTCCTGATGAAGGCATTGTCATCGTCGCCACCGGCCCGCTGACAAGCGATGCCCTTGCCCAGGACATTGCGAAACGAACTGGTTCCACAGGGCTTTTCTTCTACGACAGCATCAGCCCGATCGTGGATGCCTCTTCCGTCGACATGTCCATTGCGTTTCGCGCCTCCCGCTATGCGAAATCTCTGGATTCGACTGACGATTACGTCAACTGCCCGTTCAATAAGGATCAGTACGACCGTTTCATTGAAGCTCTGATGGGCGCTGAGAAGCACATTCCTCACGATGGCGTGGGTGCACGCTATTTCGAGGGCTGCCTTCCGATCGAAGAAATCGCCCGGCGTGGACCGGACACGCTGCGTTTCGGGCCGATGAAACCAATGGGGTTGACTGATCCCCGCACGGGCAAACGTCCGTACGCCGTGGTGCAACTCCGTCAGGAAAACTTGCGCGCTGAGAGCTTCAACATTGTCGGTTTTCAGAACTCTCTGCGATTTCCGGAACAGGCCCGCGTGTTTCGCATGATCCCGGGTCTTGAAAAAGCCGAGTTCCTGCGTTACGGGCAGATTCACCGGAACACGTATATCAACGCTCCGGCGCTGCTTGACGCGACGCTCCGGCTCCGCAGTGAGGGACGGATCTTCTTTGCAGGCCAAATTTCCGGCGTTGAGGGCTATATCGAGGCGATCGCCACGGGCTTGATTGCCGGCTCGAACGCTGCCGCCCTGGCACAGGGCAAAGAGCCGGTCCCGCTCCCTCGCGAGACCGCGATGGGCTCCCTGTGCGCGTATGTCACTGGCGCTGACCCGACTGGCTATCAGCCGGCTAATATTACTTTCGATCTGCTCCCCGTACTCGACGAGGCAACGCGCCAACGGCTCCGCCGCGATAAGAAGGCTCGCCACGCCGAAGTGTGCCGGCGGGCGATTCAGAAACTCGAAGAACATCTGGCCGCCCATGTCTGAACTTGGCGATGTGATTCAACGTTTTCTCGACTCCCTTCGCCGGGAGAACGTCTCCGCTCACACCCTCCGCGCGTACACGGCCGACCTCCGGCAACTGATCCAGTATCTGTCGCCGCCGGACTCCGGGCCGCCCCCGATTGCCCAGATCGACCCTCTGGTATTGCGCGAGTGGATGTCTGCCCTCTATGCAGCCAGGCTCAGCACGGTCACTATACGGCGCAAGCTTGCCGCCGTACGGTCTCTCTACAAGTTCATGCAAAAGGAGGGCATAGTCGAGCTGAACGTCGCGCGGCTGCTCGGCACGCCCAAGACGCCGAAAACCCTGCCGAGGGTTCCCTCCGCCGAACAGACAAACCGCTTGCTGGACGGAGCCGCCTGCGAAAC
>JBDKSR010000739.1:0-2520 GCA_039680545.1 Bryobacteraceae bacterium
GTAGTCCGTCTTGATCAAGTTGGTGAACATCGACCAGTAAATGAACTCACCGTCCGAATCGAATCCCTGCAAATGTCCGCTGGCCTCTCCCTGGCAGAGAATCGGATCCGCCGCGAAGGCAGCCGGACAAACGCCGAGGATCATAGCAGCGGCAACGAAGAGGCGACTCATGGTTGGCTCCTTGTCAATACACTTCTTGCAACCGGCTCATTGCAGCGGGGTTCGGGCCGGCATGAGCGGCAAAACGATGTGCGAAGGGTGCCGGCTGTCGTGGCGGATCGTGTTCACCGCCGTGACCATTCTCCGGTAATCGTGCAAGGGCTCGCCGGTGTTCGAGTTGACGTCGAAGCGTGGGAAGTTGCTGCTGGAGATGTCCACGCGGATGCGGTGACCTTTTTTGAACACGTTGCAGCAGGGGGCAAGCTTGATGGAAAACTCGTAGATCTGGCCCGGCGTCATCATCTTCTCGGATTTGTCCGACTCTCGATAGCGCGCCCGGAGGGTGCCGTCGCCCATGATCAGGTCGAACCCGGCGGGGAAATCCTTGCTCGAGGGATATACGTCCAGCAGCTTGGCGGTGAAGTCGGTGTCCACGGCCGAGGAGGATGCCCAGAGCTTGACTCGGACCGGACCGATGATCTCCGTATCGCGCTTTAACGGGGACGTCGTGAACACGATCACGTCGTTTCGCGCGGAGAGCGGAATCGACTTGGGCCAAGTCCACGTGTGCTCGCCACCCCACTGGTTCCGAGCCCCATCGCTCATGATCTGGCGCGCGCAACAGACGCAGCCGCCGATCGTGGGCACCGGGTTCTTCGGATCGAACTCGAACGTGGTCGAGGAGTCCTCCTCGGTCGGCGCGGCCGTGGTCAGACCGCCACCGGAACGCAGGTAGTGGTTCGTCGGCTTGGCTTCGGGGAGAGGGTAACCGGTCATGGAGTTCACCCATGAAGGCACTGATATCGCGCAGCCTGGCTGACACGCGTTCACATTCCTCCGTACCTGGGTTCGAGTTAATGTTTGCCGTTGTACCGGGCTGCGGTTGTTTGCCTGTCCCCAAGATCCTGATACTGCCTTGTTTGCCTTCTTACTTGTTGAAACCCTTGTGGTTCATGAATTCCCAAATGCGCCCCATCCAGGTATAGCTGCCCGTGCCCGGAGCGGCCTTCCTCTGGAAGCAGTGATTCCGTGTGACGAGCGTGTGGAGATCGGACTGGATCCCCATCCGGCGAAGCTGCTCCCAGCATTTCACCGAATTCATCGCCGCCCAACCGTCCGCGTCGCCGTGGATGAACAGGATCGGACACGTCGCGAGGTCGAACGAGAACTCAGGGACAAGCCGCGCGTCGTCCTCGTTGCCGCCCTTCGCATTCGGGGATTCCTCGCCGTCGGTGAGCGCGTACGCCGGATAGATCGCGACCGCCCACTGCACGTTGCAGGGAAGCTTGTCAAGGTCGTCGATCGGCCAATAGGAACGGCGTTTCGAGCTGGTCGCGCCCATGAGTGTCAGGTGTCCGCCGGCCGAGGAACCCATGATGCCGATGCGACTGGGATCAAGCCCCTTCGCCGCTGCCTGGCTGCGGACGATTCGGACGGCGCGCTGCAGATCCTGCCACGCCGTCGTGTGCTTGGCCAGCCCACTCAGCGGACGCGGCGTGCGGTATTTCATTGTCACGACCGTCATGCCCTTTTTGTTCAGGTAACGCCGCGCCGGCGCGACTTCGAACCCGTCCGGACCGTTGCCATTGTAGCTGCCGCCCGAGTAGATGATCTGGATCGCCTTCGTCTTGAGTTCCTTCGGCATGTGCCACTCGAGATAAGGCAGGCACTGGTTCGTCTGCACATCCGGAATCTTGCCTTCCGGCCAGACCGGCTCCTTGCTGTATTCGCCCCGCGCATCGTCGTTCGGATAGCGGGCCATCAGATCGACTTCCGCGCCGAGACGCCCGTCAAAATTCATCTGGCGGAGGTACTCGGCGACACGGTCGAGCCAGTGGTCGTAGGCGGTGCCGTCCTCACCCTTGCTCGGGTCGCCCATGAACCCGTGGGGACGGTCCGCGAAGAGATGGATCTCGGCCGGGATTTTCATCCTGCGGAGCTGGCGGTAGATCTGCGTGGAACCGTTCGGCGAATAGATGTCCGCCCCTCCGTGGAAGAGCGCCATCGGACACGTCTTCGCGTCGAACTTGAACACGTCGGAGAGTTTTACGTCGATCGCGTCGCCCTCGCGTGTGTTGGGGCCGGTTAGTCCATCCGTGAGCGCATAGGCGGTGAAGATCGGCACCGCCCAGTTCACGTGGCACGGAAGCTGGTCGAGTCCGTCGACCGGCCCGTACGCCGGTGTGAGCGCGCTTGTCGCAAGTAGGACCGTCAGGTGCGAGCCCGCGGAGAACCCGAACACGCCGATCTTCTCCGGGTCGAATCCTCGTTTCTTCGCATCGTTGCGGACGAGACGGACGGCGCGTTGCCCATCCTCCCACGCGCTCTGGTAGATCGGCAACCCTTGCGGACGCGGCGTAC
>JBDKSR010000740.1:0-2618 GCA_039680545.1 Bryobacteraceae bacterium
CTACACCATGATCCGTTCGGCGTTGCAACGGTCCGGGTACCGGTTTCAATTCCGCGTCCCGAAGGCAAATCCCGCGGTTCGGGACCGTGTCAATCTCGTGAATGCGCTGCTGCATTCGGCGAGGGGCGAGTCGCGGCTGTTGATCGATCCGAGGTGCAAGGAACTGATCCTGGACCTCGAACAAGTGTCTTACAAACCCGGTGGCGTCTTCATAGACAAAGACAAAGACCCGCAACGGACACACCTGTCCGACGCACTGGGATACATGATCTGGCAAGAGTGCCGGCCGGCAACACCGGCGGGCGAGCAATGCAGGCGGCTGTTCTAAGGGAACCCGGCGAGTAGTCCCGTATTGGTTCGAGGTGTGCCCGTGGAACAACCCAAGGGAGCAAGTGTCTACCGTGTTCAACATCGATCGAGAACATCCCGAGTATCTGGCAAAACGGGCAATGTGGAGGACCTACAGAGACCTCTATGCCGGCGGCGAGCAGTTCAAAGCGCACGCCTGCGAGTACTTAGTAAGGCGCCAGAAGGAGCCGCTCGACGTATACAGCGAGAGGCTCAGCAGGGTGTTTTACGAGAACTATCTGGGGTCGATCATCGACTGGTTTGCGGCCACGCTGTTTCGCCGTGAACCGATCATGAGTTACCAGGGCAGCAACGAGGCCGCAAGAGAGTTCTTCGGAAGATTCATCGAAGACTGCGATCTACGCGGCACGTCCCTGACGGACTTCGTTCGGCGCGTGTTGATTGAGGCTCTCGTAACCGGTACAGGGTATGTGCTGGTCGACTTCCCGAGGTCAACGACGCCGGTTACAAACCGTGCTGATGAAGAAGCTGTCGGCAGGGCGCGGGCATACCTGGTGGATTGCCGGGCTGAGGAACTTATCAACTGGAGTTACGACCCGAACGGCAACCTCGACTGGGTCGTCATACGCACCTCGCACATGCGGCAGGATCGTGACGGCGACGCCACGTGGATCCGCGAGAAGCGATGGGTCTATTACGACAAGGAAAACTTTCAAATCTACCGCAAGGCGGACCGGGGCGACGAACTGGGCAAGCCTGAACTGGTGGATGAAGGGCGTCACGCGCTGGCGCGGTTGGGCCGAGTCCCGATCTTTGAACTGAAGTTGAGCGAGGGGATGTGGCTGTCGAACAAAGCGGCCATGCTCCAGCTCGAGCACTTCAATAAATCGAACGCTCTCGCCTGGGCGCTCACGATGGGGCTGTTCGCGACGCCGGTTGTTTACTCCGACCGCGAATGGAACCAGATCGTGGGCGAGTCCTATTACATCCAACTCGGACCTGACGACAAGTTTGGATGGACAGAGCCGCAAGGGAACGTGTACCAGATTGCCTCCGAGAATTTGACACGCCTGAAGGACGAGATCTACCGTGTCTGCTACCTGCTGACGCAAGCCGGCGGAACGCTGAGAGGCGGAACAGCGCAATCCGGCCTGAGTAAACAACGCGATTTCACCATTACGCAGGAGGTGCTGCGTGGGTACGGGGACACAGTAAAGGACCTCGTAAAACGAGTGCTCTGCGCGGTTGAGGCGGCGCGGGAAGACGGGATGACCGTTGATATCTCGGGGCTGGATGAGTTCGATATAGGCGACTTCAGTGACGAGTTGGAGGACGCAACGAAGTTACTCAGCCTGGGAGTCGGCTCGAAAACGCTCCGGAAACAAGTGTTGAAGAAACTCAGCCTGAAATACCTGTGCGACGTGAATCAGGAGGTCAAGGATCAAATCGTCAGGGAGATCGAGGCATGGTGTGAGCAGCCTTTGAACTAGGGAGAAGACCATGGACGAAATACGAAACGAAGGACCGGTCACGCCGGAAGGGAGCGGAATTGAGGTCCGCTCACTGATTCGGGACGCCATCGAGGAATTCGCGCGGAAAGAAGCCGAACGAGCCGAACCGGCTTACAAGGCGGAGTTGCTCGATGAACGGCAGAGGCGGGAAGCGCTCGAACGGCGCGTGAACGAGTTGATCAGCGAGAACACACGAAGCCGGCAGTTGGCGGAAGAGACGGATAAGAACGCGACGATCCGCTCCGAGTTGCAGCGGCTGGGCGTTGTCAAAGTAGACCTCGCCTTTCGCGCAGTCAAAGATGACGTGCGCCGCGCCGAAGATGGAGGACTGGTCGTGGCCTGCGAAGACGGCTCTCAGAGACTCCGGGAATATCTCACGCAGTTTGTGAACGACAACCCCGAGTTTCTCCCCGCACGAAACTTGGGCGGCTCCGGCGTGACGGCGTCGCGGACGAACGGGGCAACCGGCCCGGTGTTCGATCTCGACAAGATCAAGCCGGGAATGAGCGCAGAAGAGCTTGAGAAGGCTCGCCGGGAAGTTGCGCGAATCGCGGCGCAATCACTCAACGGCATTTAGAAAGGCGGCACGTGCCGCGAAGTCAAATGAACGCCCTCAGAGGCGGAATCAAAAACCAATAGGAGATAGTCAATGCCAGCAGTCACATCAGCTAATGTGGCCAATGCGATTGTCAAGTTAGTGGCGGTAGATGCTCTGCCCGCCCTGATGGGTAACCTCGTGATGGGTAACCTAGTCAATCGCGATTTCGAGCCGATGCTGGGCCAGGCGGGAGACACGGT
>JBDKSR010000741.1:0-12391 GCA_039680545.1 Bryobacteraceae bacterium
GAAGAGGCCATCATGCGGGTCGATCCGCAGCAGCTCGACCAGCTTCTGCACCCGCTGCTTGAGAACGCCTCCAAGAAGAACCTGAAGCGGATTGCCGTCGGTCTGCCCGCCTCTCCGGGCGCGGCGGTCGGCAAGGTTGTTTTCACGGCAGACGACGCCGTCGTGTGGTCTAAGAAGGCGCCCGTCGTGCTGGTCCGCAAAGAGACTGTCCCCGACGACATCCATGGAATGGAAGTCGCGAAGGGCATTCTGACCTCGCGCGGCGGTATGACGAGCCACGCGGCTGTGGTCGCCCGTGGAATGGGCGCACCCTGCGTTGCCGGAGCCGGCGGAATCGAAGTTGATGAGCGGAAGAAGCAGGTCGCTGTCCCCAGCGCGGGCCTCGTGCTGAAGGAAGGCGACTGGATCTCGATCGACGGCGCTACCGGTGAAGTGTTCGCCGGTCAGGCCAACACGGTTGAGCCGGATCCATCTTCCGGCGTTCTGGCGAAGTTTATGGGTTGGGCCGACGAGTTCCGCGGCAGTTTCAACGTTCGTTCGAACGCTGACATTCCGCGCGACGCGAAGGTCGCCCGCAAGTTCGGCGCTCAGGGTATCGGGCTGTGCCGCACCGAGCATATGTTCTTTGGCCCTGGCCGCATCGAAAACATGCAGGCCATGATTCTCGCCGAGGACGAGAAGACCCGTAAGAAGGCGCTGGCGAAGTTGCTCCCGCTGCAGCGCAAGGACTTTGCCGGGCTGTTCCAGGCGATGGACGGATTCCCGGTCGTGATCCGCACGCTCGACCCGCCGCTCCACGAGTTCGTTCCGAAGCGGGAAGATCTGCTGGTTGACATCGCGAAGTTGCCGAACGCCACCACCAAAGAAAAGAAGGAAATGGCGGAGAAGTACGGCATGATGGTGGGCGAACTGAAGAAGAAGTTGCCCCCACTGCTGTCGCGTGTCGAACAGTTGCATGAGTTCAACCCGATGCTCGGACACCGCGGCTGCCGTCTTGGTATCACCTATCCGGAGATCACCGAGATGCAGGTGCGTGCGATTATCGAGGCCGCCGTCCAAGTGAAGAAGAAGGGCGTTAAAGTGATCCCTGAGATCATGATTCCGCTCATCGGCAGCGTCGAAGAACTGGCCGACCAGAAGGCGATCGCGCAGCGCGTTGCCCAGGAAGTGCTGGAGAACGCCGGCATGAAGGACCTGAAGTACATGATCGGCACCATGATCGAGATCCCGCGGGCTGCTCTGACGGCGGACCGCGTGGCGGGCGAAGCCGAGTTCTTCAGCTTCGGCACCAACGATCTCACGCAGACGACGATGGGTCTGTCCCGCGACGATTATGTCAAGTTCTCGAAGGAATACGAGAACAAGAAGATCTTCAAGGCGGATCCGTTTGCGGTGCTCGACCAGGAAGGCGTCGGCAAGCTGATTGACATGGCCGTTAAGCTTGGCCGCAGCGTCCGTCCGGAACTCGAGGTTGGTATCTGCGGTGAGCACGGCGGTGAGCCAAGCTCCGTGGAGTTCTGCTACCGGGTCGGCATGAACTATGTTTCCTGCTCGCCCTATCGCGTGCCGATCGCTCGCTTGGCCGCGGCACAGGCTGCTGTTATTGCTAAGACAGCCGGTTCCAAGACCGAGACGTCGCGCACGGCGTAAGCCTCGCGGTTATTCTGTTACTAGAAGGCCGGTTCCCGAAAGGGGACCGGCTTTTTTGTCTTAGGGCTATCCTTTAAGACCGTCTTGTGGGTAAACTGCCTCTAGTGCCGGCGCCAGGAGGCTAATTCGGCGTCGCGCCCGGAGGTGCGAATGCTCAGTGAGTTCAAGGAATTCATCAAGCGCGGCAATGTAATGGACCTCGCCGTCGCCGTGATCATCGGAGCGGCGTTCGGAAAGATCATTTCGTCGTTGACGGACGATCTGCTGATGCCGGTGATCAGTCTTTTCACGGGGCGAATCGATTTTGCGAACCTGTTCTTTGCCCTGGACGGCAAGACGTACGCCACGCTGGCCGACGCCAAGAAGGCCGGGGCTGCCACGCTTGCCTATGGAAATTTCATTAACGCGACGGTGTATTTTCTGATCGTTGCGTTTGCTGTGTTTCTGATTGTGCGGCAGATCAACCGGTTCCTCCCGGCTCCTCCTCCGCCTCCTCCGCCAGGTCCGTCGCCGGAGCAGCAGCTACTCGGCGAGATTCGTGACATTCTGAAGCAAAAGTGATTTTCCGGGGGCGGTTCCGCCGCCCCCTCGTCCCGCCCGTTTTGATCCAGTCCCGTCGGCCTCTTCGCTATACTCGAAGATTGCCTATGTATCGATTTGCCCTCATTTTCCTTTTAGCCGCGTCGTGCTGCCCGTCATTTGCGGCCGGTTCGACGTTCTTTGTCTCTACTACAGGCAGGGACGCGTGGCCCGGAACGAAGCAGCGGCCTTTCGCCTCGCTCGAACGCGCCCGGGCGGCGGTGCGCGAACTGAAACAATCGGGACGGATGCCCGCCGAAGGCGTCACCGTGTACATGCGGGGCGGCGTGTACCGTCTGAAGGCGGCCTTTGATCTGGATGCCTCAGACAGCGGAACCGCTTCGGCGCCTGTCGTTTACAGCGCTTATCCGGGGGAACGCCCCCGCCTGATCGGTGGGCTGATCCTGCCCCGTTTTCGGCCTGTCAGCGACAAAGCTGTGCTCAATCGGCTCGATGCTTCCGTGCGTGGCAAGGTCCTGGAATGTGACCTTTCCGCGCTGGGCGTGCGCGATTTCGGGCGGCTCGCCTCACGCGGGTTCGGGCGGCCCTGGACGCCGTCACACCTGGAGTTCTTCTATGGCGGACGCCGCATGACCCTGGCGCGCTGGCCGAACAAGGAATTCGCGCGCATAGCCGAGCCCGGCGGCAAAACGAGTGACGATGGCCACGGAACTCAAATCGGCAAGATCGAGGACGGTTTCCATTACGAGGGCGACCGGCCCTCCCGATGGAAGAGCTTGGACAATATTTGGGTCCATGGTTACTGGAGCTGGGACTGGGCTAACAGCTACGAGCAAGTCGATTCGATCGATACATCGGCGCGCCTTGTCCGGACCAAGCCTCCGTACGGCTTGTACGGATTCCGGAAGGGACAGCGTTACTTCTTTCTGAATGTCCTCGAAGAACTCGACGAGCCCGGCGAGTATTTCGTGGACCCGAAGCTGGGGAAGCTCTACTTCCTGCCTCCCACAGGCAAGCTAACGGAAGAAGCCGCCGTAAGCATCCTCGCCGAGCCGCTTATTCGCGCGCGGGGCGCGAGCCACATTTCGATCCGGGACCTTGTTTTCGAGTACGTCCGGGGTCACGGTATCGACATTAAGGACGGAGAAGCGATCCGCGTCGAAGGATGCACGGTCCGCAACGTAGGCAACGTCGGAGTTCTGGTCCAGGACGGCGTGCATCATTCCGTTACGGACTGCGATGTGTACCAGATCGGCGACACCGGGATCTACCTGTCAGGCGGGGATCGCAAGACGCTCGTGCCTGCCGGTCACGAGGCCGTGAACAACCACGTTTACCGCCTTTCTGAATGGTCGCGCACTTACAACCCCGCTATAAGCGTCAACGGCGTCGGGAATCGCGTCGCCCACAATCTGATTCACGACGGCCCGCACATGGGCATCCAGTTGACCGGCAATGATCATACGATCGAGTTCAACGAGATCCACCACGTCGCGTTCGAAACCGGTGACGTGGGGGCTTTCTACATGGGGCGTGACTGGACCTGGCGCGGCAACGTGGTTCAGTACAACTTCTTCCATCACACTGGCGGCGTAGGCATGGGCTCCATGGGTGTCTATCTGGACGACTGTTCAGGCGGCACGAAAGTCATTGGGAACGTTTTCTATAAAGTCACTCGCGCGGTGTTCGTCGGCGGTGGCCGGGACAATACCATCGAGAACAACGTGTTCGTGGACTGCAAGCCGAGTGTTCATGTCGACGGACGCGGGCTCGATCCAAAACCTGTGTGGCGCAATATGGTCGTCAAGTATATGAAGGAACGGCTGGACGCTATGGATCACCACAATCCGCCATATAGCACGCGCTATCCTGAACTTGCCCGTCTGGACAAACACTACGAGGCCGGCAATGGGGTTCCGCCCGAGGGCAACCGTATTGCCCACAATATCGCGTGGCAAGGCACTTGGTTGCAGATCAACTGGAATGCGAAGCCGGAGATGATCGATATTCACGATAACCTGGTCGGCACCGATCCGCTGTTTGTCGCTCCGGAGAAGCTCGATTTCCGGTTGCGTCCGGATTCGCCGGCATTCCGTGTGGGATTCAAGCCGATCCCGTTTGAGAAGATTGGCTTGCAGTCGAGCAAATATCGGACGGCGGGCTCGCTGAAGAGTACCAGTACGCGTTAATCTCTAAGTACCGGTGCAAGAAACTAGCTGTACTAATTCGCCTGATGATATCTTTGTTCATGTTGTACTGATAGGGAGCGACTGAGAGTCAGTTTGTGAATAACCGCGCGTTTGACATGGATGGAACTAACCGGCGCCGCTCCACACGGTTTCCAATAGAGCGGGACATTCGATACGTGGCGGTCGGCCGCCAGAGGTTGGTCAGCGATGGCGGGACTGGCCGGACGGTCAATATCAGTAGTCATGGCGTATTATTCACGACTAAGGATCAACTCATCACCGGCTCCCGCATCAAGGTATATATCGATTGGCCTGTGCAACTGAACGACCGCTGCAACCTCAAACTGGTCGCTTCCGGCAGGGTCGTGCGCTGGGAGCACGGAAAAGCGGCTATGGACATTGAGCAGTATGAGTTCAGGACGCGCAGCGCCACGGAATCGGATCCTCAATAGAGACTGCCGCGCCGTCCTTGACTTCCTCTTCTCTCTTGCATAGCGTAGACTCTTTCAAGGACACGCTATGCGCATCACTCCATATCTATCCACCGCCGTTCTGGCGGCTCTAACCGCGTCGTCGGCCTGGGCGCAGCTCGGCCTGTTTTCGAGCGAACAACGCATCATGTTCACTCCCGAATGGAAGGGAGAACGCTTCGAGGACGGCCGTCCCAAGGTTCCCAACTCGATTCTCGAACGAATGAAGGAAGTCACAGCCGAAGAGGCTTGGGGCGTCCTGCGCGGCGCCAAGTATCACCACCAGTTCGAGGGAAACTGGCAGCAGATTACGACTGTTCCCGGAAAGCGTCTGGTCGGCCGCGTCGTGACTGCTGTGTTTATGCCCATTCGTCCGGATGTCAACTCGGTCATCGCGGCGAAGGGCAGGGAAGAAGGACGCGTCCAAACGGGCGGTCAGAACTCCTGGGTGATTGACACGCTCAAACCGGGCGACGTGCTCGTTGTGGATATGTTCGGCAAGATTAAGGACGGCACCTTCATCGGCGACAATCTCGGCACTTCTATTTTCACCAAGACAGGCACGGGTTTGATCGTGAATGGCGGCGTACGCGACGTCTCGGGAATTCTTGAAATCAAAGGATTCACCGGCTACGTCCGTGGCTTCCACCCGTCCGCGATTGCGGACGTGATGCTCATGGGAATCAACGTGCCGATTCGTATCGGAGAAGTCACGGTCATGCCGGGCGACGTGGTTCTCGGGGATCCGGAAGGCTTGACGTTCATTCCGCCGCAGCTTGCCGAAAAGGTGGTCACAAGCTCGGAGGACGTCCGGTTCCGCGACGAGTGGGGACATAAGGTGTTGCGCGATGGAAAGTACACCCCCGGCCAGGTGGACAGCAAGTGGAGCCCGCAGATGGAGCAGGAATTCCGCCAGTGGGTCGACGAACGGAGGCAGAAGGGTAAACCGTAAAGGGAGGGAGAGTCATGCAACGTCGGACATTTCTCGCCAACGCCATGGCGGCCGCGGCGGCACCTGCTGCCGGCGAGGTTTTCGTCGAGCGCGCTATCTCCGGCCGTCCGCACGCAGGGAAGGTCCTGGCCGCGATTCAGCCGCACGCCGATGACATTCCGCTATTTGCGGCCGGTGTGGTCCTGAAGTTGATTCAGGAAGGCTACACGGGGTATCTCATCCGGGTCACGAATGACGACATGGCAGGCCCCGGCACGGTCGGAGAGACCGTATTGGCCAACGAGCGTGACAACTTCGAGGTTGCTCGCCTGCTCGGCCTGAAAAAGGTCTTCGACCTGAACTACAGCAATCACCAGACGGATCAGGAATCGCACCTCGAGATTCGCGCCCGATTCATCTTTCTCTTCCGTTTGCTGAAAGTGGATACGATCATCAGCTACGACCCGTGGGGTCATTACGAAGAGAATCCGGACCATTACGTCACGGCGCAGTGCGTAGAGGCGGCCTGCTGGATGGCGGGGATGAGCAAGGACTATCCCGAGCACCTGGCGGCCGGCCTCGAACCTCACGGCGTCAGGGAGAAGTATTACTATGCCCGTGGTCCGCAGTTGGTGAACCGCGTTGTGGACATAAGCCCGCTAATCGACAAAAAGGTGGACGTCAATCTCGCCAACAAGGCGCAAGGACCCGCGGGGGAGACAGGAGCGCGGCTTCGCGAGAAGCTGGCCTCAGAGAGGCTCCGGTTGCCGCTGCTCGGCTCTTCCAATGAGACTGCCAACCGCGCCTACATCCGTCAATTTGTTCTGGGGCGGGATGCCGAGTGGGGGAAGAAATACGGGGTGGAGTACGCCGAAGCGTACCACTACATCGGACCCCAGCCGTCGCCGGTGGACGAATACGTTAAGAAGAACGCTGTACCCCTCTAGAAATGAAAAGCGGGAGCCCTGAGGGCTCCCGCTGCTGGATGTTGGTTGATAATAGGGTCGACTAGAAGTGGAGTCTCAGAGCGAACTGAACGTTTCTGTCGCCCTGCGCACTCGTAATCTCGCCAAACGTTGAGCTGTCAACACTCTGGGTAAAGGCTCCGAAATGCGGCGTGTTGGTCAGGTTGAAGAACTCGCTCCGGAACTCGATGTTGTACTTCTCCTTAATCGAGAATTCCTTCTGGAGCGAGAGGTCAAACTGAATCAAGCCGGGTCCACGGACAACACCCACGCCCGAGCTGCCAAATGTCTTCGCAGTCATGGACGTGAATGCCGACGTATCGAGCCACTTGGCGCCCGGACCGACTTCCTTGGCCCCTTCGCCGTCTCCGATCCGGTTTGCACGCGGACCGCGAGAAGTCGTTGTCGACCGGTCGGTTGCTGTGATGGTCAGCGGGAACCCGCTTCTGGAAGTGAACACGCCGCCCATGTTCCAGCCGCCGAGCACGCCGTTAAGCAGCGGGTGTACAGAACTGCCCCACTTCCGGCCCTTGCCGAACGGCATCGCGTACGTATAAACGTAGGTCAGCATGTGCTTCGCATCGAAGTAGTTCGGTCCCCACTCCGCTTTCCGGTCGTAAAGGTTCTGCCAATACGCCGACTGCGGACCGGCCTGGCCGGCTTCTCCGTAATAGCCGATGGCGTCGCTCATGCCCTTCGACCACGTGTACGACAACTGGTACTCGAACCCGAAGGACAGCCGCTTCCTAGCCTGAACCTGCAGCGAGTCAAACCGCTGATTGCCGCAAGCTTCCGTTCCCGAGATCTGCGTGATGTTGGCGAGTGTGGAGTTACCGGCCAGGTACGGGCTCTTTATGATCGAGCCGTCCGAAAGCAGATGCTTCTGGAAGTACGGCATGGGCACGATGAGGTGCGTACCGTGCTGGCCGACGTAAGCAACGCTGAGAACGTTGCCGGCAGGCAGTTGGTTCTCAATCGTGAAGCTCCACTGCTGAACGTTAGCCGGTCGAACGAACGGATCCCACAGGCGGATGTTGCTACCTTTGTATGGGTCCTTGGCCGACATAAGTGTGAAGCCCTGATCCGTGGTCTGCCCCGGAGTATTCGTGCTGTACAGGGACTCAAATTCCACGTTGTAAGGCGGGTTGAAGGGAAGGCGGAGGTTGGTGCCGGTTCCTTCCATGAAGGAAGAGATCGTGTAAGCGCCACGGAACACCGTCTTCTTGCAAAGGAACTCTGGTGTCCACGCGAAGCCGACGCGAGGCTGGAAGTCCTTGAAGAACGGCTCGTACAGCGCCCGGCTGTTGCCATCCTGGCCGGCCAGCAAAAGCTTACCCGTGAAGGGCTCAAAGTTGGACTGCCGGTCCTTCACCTCGACGAGTGGGCTGTGATATTCCCAACGCATACCGAGGTTCAGTGTCAACGAATCGGTGACGCGCCAGTCATCCTGCCCATAGAAGCCGAGAATGATCTTGCGATGGCCCCAGCTTCCGGTGTCCAGGCCGCGTCCGGTTGTGTTCGGATAGCCGAGGAAGAAGTCCGCCTCGGCGAAGCCCTTGGATACTGGGGTCGTATTGGCCGTGAAGTGGCCGTCGAACTTGATAAAGCCCGTTCGACCGTTGTTGCCGGCGTAGAAGGGGTTCATCTGCTGGCGCAGCAACTGGCCGCCGAGTTTGATCATGTGCCGGCCCTTGATAATCGTTAGGTTGTCGACGTACTGGAACGTATTACTCGGATATTTCGCCTGAGCTCCGATGTTCGCGTTGCCGATGCTCGATGCGTATCCACCAGTGAACTGCAGCGACATGAGACCAGGTCCGCGGTCGTTGCCGTTCGTGATGCCAAGTTTCTCGGCGATGTTTCCGAGTCCCTTGTCCTCACCGCCGTTCCCATAAACGATCCGGTTCACGCCAGCGCGGAATTCATTCACCATGCTCGGACTGATCGTCCTGGTCCAGTTGATGACCCCGTTCTGGAAGGGAGAGTGGCTGAACGTATTGAAATACAGCGGGAAGGAACTCGTGCCCGGCAGTTCCTGACGTCCCCAGGAGTAGCGGACGGAGAAATCGTCCTTGTCGCTCAGCTTTGCGTCCATCTTGACATCGAACTGATCGGAGATGAGCTGACTCGCCGAAGCGTTGTACATGTTGTACCGGAGACCCGTGTTCAGAGGCGAGGGATACAGATCTGTTGCGTTGAACAGATTCGTCGCGACGATGTTGCGGCGCGACAACGGGATCTGGTTGTTCGTGAACGGTTGCTTTACTCCACTCGAATTTACGGTGAGCGGGTCATAAAGCTGGATGCCCACTTCCGACTTGAGCCGTGAGAAATCACCGGTCCGGTACTCCGAGGGAATGACATTCATCGTGCCTATCGACGGCGGAGTAGCCCGGCGGATACCTTGGTAGTCACCGAAGAAGAAGATCTTGTCACGCTTAACGGGTCCACCCAGCGTGCCGCCGAACTCATTCCAGCGAATCGGCGACCGGGGGGTCCCGGCGTAGTTGCGGGCCCAACTGTTCGCGTTCAGCTTCTCATTCCGGAAGAATTCGAACGCCGAACCGTGTAGCTCGTTGGTTCCGGACTTCATCGTGACGTTGATGACGCCGCCCTGGAAGTTCCCGAACTCGGCCGAGGCGTTGTTCGTGATCATCTTGACTTCCTGGATCGCATCCAGGTTCGGCTGGTAGGCGGTCATGTTGTTGGCCGTCTCGTTGTTATCAATGCCATCCAAAAGGAAGTTGTTGGCTTCCTTCCTGTTTCCGTTGACATAGGGACGGCCACCGCTCGTGGTTCGCTGTCCGTTGTCCATCGCACTCGGGTTCGTCGTCGTTACGCCGGGGGCGAGCAACGTCAGGGAAATGAAGTTGCGGCTGATGAGCGGCGTGTTTGTGACCGTGTTGGACGAGAGCACTGAGCCGACGATCGTCGTCTCGGTGTTGAGCATCGGTGCTGCCCCGGTTACCTCGATCGACTCGGTAACGGCGCCGAGTTCGAGCGTAAGGTCCATGCGCGCTCTCTGGTTCAGTTCCAGGATGATGGCCGGACGGACCAAAGACTTAAATCCTTTTGCTTCAATGCGCAGGTCATACGTCCCGGGCGGGATACGAGGGAAGGCGTAGATGCCTTCGCCGTTGGTTGTTGTGGGCCAAACTGTGCCGCGAGTGACGTCTTTCGCGGTGACTGCGGCGCCAGCGACGGCTGCCCCAGTCGGATCAATAATTCTACCTGTCATACCGGCGCTGACTTCTTGCGCCATGCCTGGCAGCGTGTACAGAAGCAGCAGGCAGAGGAGTGCCGCGAAGGCACACTTCCAACTCCTAATTGTCTTTGCAATCATAGATATAGACCCCACCGATGGCTCCTTGGTCTCGCGTCGTGAGACTCCAAAGCCACGGTTCCGCCTTAGATTATGCGTACAGGAATGGCTGCTGTCAATGGCCGCGAGGTTTTTGACTTTAACCTTGTTTCTATAATGAAATTAATGTAAACCTTACAAACCAATGAAAAAGCGGGGGCTGAGGACCCCCGCTTACCGAAACCGAAGTAGCTAATCTGTCAAAAACGAAACTTCAGCGCAAACTGAATGCTTCTTTCCCCCTGAGCGCTCGTAATTTCGCCAAAAGTCGTGCTATCGACGCTCTGGGTGGGCGCCCCGAAGTGCGGTGTGTTGGTCAGGTTGAAGAACTCGCTCCGGAACTCGATGTCGTATTTCTCTTTGATCGGGAATTGCTTCTGGAGCGAAAGGTCAAACTGAATCAAACCAGGACCTCGGACGACCCCAACGCCTGAAGTTCCAAACGTCTTTGCCGTCATTGAGGTGAAAGCGGACTTATCGAGCCAAGCATGGCCTGGGCCAACTTCCTTGGCTCCCTCGCCGTCGCCGATCCGGTTGGCACGTGGGCCGCGCGAATTCGTCATTGACCGGTCGGTTGCCGTGACCGTAATCGGGAATCCGCTTCTGGACGTGAACACCCCGCCCATGTTCCAGCCGCCAAACATCCCATTGAGAAGCGGATGGGAGGAACTGCCCCACTTCCTGCCCTTGCCGAACGGCATCTCGTAGGTGTAGGAGAGGCTCAGTATATTCTTCGCGTCGAAGTACGTCGGCCCCCACTCCGCGCCCCTGTTGTACAGATTCTGCCAGTAGGCCGAAGCCGAGGCAGCCTGCCCGCCGTCTCCGTAATACCCGATAGAGTCGGTCATACCTTTAGAGAAGGTGTAGGACGCCTGATACTCGAACCCGAACGACAGCCGCTTCCGCGCCTGCACCTGCAACGAATCGTACCGCTGGTTACCGCAGGCTTCGGTCCCGGAGATTTGCGAGATATTCGCCAGGGCCGAATTGCCGGACAGGTACAGACTCTTCGTGACCGAGCCGTCCGCACTCAGGCGCTTCTGGAGGTATGGCATGGGCACGATGAGGTGCGTGCCGTGCTGCCCAACATAGGCCGCCGTCAGGACGTTGCCGCCGGGCAACTGATTCTCAATGGTGAAGCTCCATTGCTGCACGTTGGCCGGACGAACGCGGGGATCCCACAACATGATCGTGGCTCCCTTGTAGGGATCTTTGACCGAGATGTTCGTGAAACCCTGGTCCGTGGTCTGTCCGGGTGTGTTTGTGTTGTACAGGCTCTCATACGTCGTGCTGAAAGGCGGATTGAAGGTCAGGCGGAGGTTCGTGCCCGTGCCTTCCATGAAGGAGGAGATGGTGTAAGCGCCACGGAACACCGTCTTCTTGCCAAGGAACTCCGGCGTCCATGCGAAACCGACGCGGGGCTGGAAATCCTTGTAGAACGGCTCATAGAGAGCCCGGCTGGCTCCGTTCTGCCCTGCCAACAACAACTTGCCGGAGAAGGGCTCAAAGTTGGCCTGCCGGTCCCCAACTTCGATGATTGGGCTGTGGAACTCCCAGCGCAGTCCGAGGTTCAGTGTTAACGAGTCGTTTACCCGCCAATCGTCCTGGGCATAAAGACCGGCGATGGTCTTCCGGTGGCCCCATGATCCCGAATCCACTCCGCGCGCGACCGAAGCCGGATAGCCAAGGTAGAAGTCGGCCTCGGCGAACCCTTTGGAATAGGGGGTCGTGTTGGAGGTGAAATGGCCGTCGAACTTGATGATGCCCATGCGGCCGTTGCCACCGGCGTAGAATGAATTCAACTGCATTCGCAGTAACTGGCCGCCGGTTTTGATCATGTGCCGGCCGCGGATAATCGTCAGGTTGTCGGCGTAATGGAAGATGTTGTTCACCGACTTCTGCTGCGTCCCGATTTGCCCGCTGCCGATGCTGGAAGCATAGCCGCCGCTGATCTGAAGCATCATCAGTCCGGGGCCGCGCTCGTTGCCGTTCGTGATGCCAAGCTGTTCGGCGACGTTCCCCAATCCCTTGTCGGTCGAACCGGCCCAAAGGGTGATCCGGTTCACGCCAACTCGAGCTTCGTTTACCATACTCGGGCTGATTGTCCGGGTCCAGTTGACGACGCCGTTTTGGAATGGGTTGTGTGTATAACTGTCGAAGGTCAGCGGGAAGGAATTGCTGGTCGGCAACTCCTGGCGTCCCCAGGAATAACGCACTGAGAAATCGTCCTTGTCGGTCAGTTTAGCGTCCGTCTTGACGTCGAACTGGTCCGAGAGAATCTGGCT
>JBDKSR010000742.1:0-4552 GCA_039680545.1 Bryobacteraceae bacterium
CGCCAGGGGCGTCGATTTTGTCCCAGGTATCCGTTGGCCGGTGATAGTCGCCGTGCAGCCCGGAAAAGAAGAACAACACGGGCACCTCTCTCTTTGTGAACGAGAAGTGGTCGCTCGATCCGTAACCGCCGCCATCGGCGAACTCGATCTTGAGCGTCCCGGCGCTGTGCCCGTTCTTTTCCCCGAGCAACTGTTTGAACGTTGAGCCCGTGTCAGCACCGTTGACGTACACTTTGCCCTTGCGCAGCCTTCCGATCATGTCCAGGTTGATCATGGCAACGGCTTTCTCAAGCGGCAGGATAGGGCTCTCCACGTAATAGCTGGATCCGAGCAGGCCCCACTCCTCGCCTCCGAATGCCAGGAACAGGATTCCGCGGCGTTGCTTCGGTTGCTTCGCGAACCATCGGGCCAGTTCAAGCATGCCCGCGGTCCCCGACGAGTTGTCGTCCGCACCGGGGTGTACTTTTTTACCTGCCTCGGACGGCTCCATGGAGAATTGGGCGCCCAGACCGATGTGATCATAATGGGCTCCGATAATCACGTATTCATCCGTAGTCCCTGGGAGGTATCCCGCGATGTTTCGTACCTTCCGTGTTTCTCTTGCGATATGCACCTGGATCTGGACGGTCAAGGAATCCGGGATCGCCGCCTTCCTCGGTTTCAGATCCTTATCGATTTCCTTTGCGATCTGCTCCAACGTCCGCCCGGTTTTCGAGATCCACTCCTTGGCAACTTCGGCTTTCACCTGGATGACCGGGATTCCCGCGTCGCCCGGCGCAAACGGAGTGTCGAGCTTCTCCAGTTCGTCCCGTTCGAATGAGTGGTGCGAGCGGTCCCAAACCACAATCAACCCGAGCGCCCCGTGCCGCTTCGCATTCCGGGCTTTTTCGTCAAATTGGGCGTGAGCGGTGGCGACCCTTCCCGCGAACACGCTTTCCTCGTCAAATTCCTGCGGCTCGTGGCGTAACACCAGGACAAACTTGCCGCGTACGTCGATGCCCTTGTAGTCGTCGTAATCGCACTCCGGCGCGGTGATTCCGTACCCCGCAAAGACGACCTTGCCCGAAAACGTCCCATTGGCGGAGAAATTCAATGGCCGGAAGTCCGTATCCGGCTTCAGCGTGTGTTCTTGCCCGTTCGTCCACGTAAACCGGTTCTCACCGGCGAGGCGCGGCTGCGCGGTGACATCAAAATACTGAAAGTAACCACCAGCACCGGCGGGCTTGATGCCGAAGCTCTGGAACTCCCGCACGATGTACTCAGCGGTTTGGTCGAGTTCGGGCGAGCCTATCCCGCGTCCCTTGAATTGCTCCGATGCGAGCAGTTTGACGTGCTCCAGGTATCGCTGCGGATCGACATCAACGCCACTGGCCGCACCCAGCGCCAGGATGACTGCGGTCAGCAGCCTCAGACTACGTCTCACTACGTTCTCCCTTACTTACTGGACCGGGGACGGTAGCGTCACTTCGCAACAGGAATTGTCTCCCGCGTTGTGCGCCGTCTTCTGGTAGTTCAGTTCGAAATCGATGATCGCTTTGAGTTGAGTCCAATTGAGCCCCGGTTTCGCCTTCCTTCCATTGATGTAAAGCGTCGGCGTTGCGTTCAATTGAAGCGTGTTTCCCTCGGCGATCGTTGCGTCCACCTCGGCTGCGATTGCCTTTCCATCGATGCACTGTCCGAGTTGCAGGGTGTCGATCTCCTTGTTCTGCGCCCAGTCCATGATCTTCTGCTTCAGGTTTTCGGGCTTGATCGCGTCCTGCTGGGAGAAGATCCAATCGTGATACTGCCAGAACATCGCTTCGTTCTGCTTGTAGATGCACCGTCCGGCGATCGCCGCCGGCTTTGCCCACGGGTGAATTGGAACAAGCGGAAAGTCTTTGAAGTACAAACGCACTTCCTTTGGATACGTGCTGATCAGGTTCTGCCGCAGCATCTTTGCTTCCTCCCGGCAGAAAGGACACTCGAAATCGGTATACAGCACGAGCACTACCGGTGCTCCCGGTGTGCCGAGGGCCGGCCCGTTGCCAGTCTTCAGCTTCGACAGTTCTTCCCGGAAGGGATTCTCCTTGATGTCGTAGATCTGGCCCTGCACGATCTTGCGGCCGTCCGCCGAGACGTGGAAAACCTGCAGGGACTTGACCGTACCAGCGGAACCAATGACGGTCACCTTCTGAAATCCGGGCAGTTCCGAAGGGACGGGGTCCGCAACGGTGACCGTGATTTGCGGCCCCCAGACGAACAGGTGCCGCACGTACGCTTCGAGAGCGGCCTTGTCCACCTTCGCCGCCGCACTGGTTTTGGTGTTGACCTTCTTGCCCCCGTATACGGGCGACTGGACGGCGATGCTGAAACCCAGTATGGCCGTGAGGACCGCCAACCACTTCTTACCGGCTTGCACTTTCTATATCTCTCCTATTGATGCCTTACATCACTGGTCCGATTCGCCAGGGCACGAACTCCCTGTGACCCCAGCGTTCGCTTGTGGTCTTCTCGCCCGACGCGACTCGCAACACCATGTCGAGGATTTCGCGGCCTATCGTTTCCACGGTCGCCTCGCCATCCCCGATACGTCCGGCATTGATGTCCATGTTGCACCGCATGCGCTGGAATGTCCGGCTGTTACTCGCAATCTTGATCACCGGTACCGTCGGGAACCCGATCGCGCTGCCGCGTCCCGAGGTGAACGCGATTACGTTTACACCGCCTGCTCCCAACCCGGCGAGCGACACCGGGTCGTAACCGGGGGTGTTCATGAATACCAGGCCGCCCGGCGTGATCCGCTCCGCATAATCCACCGCGTCCGCAAGCATTGACGTTCCGCCCTTGGCCACGGCTCCGAGCGACTTTTCAAGGATGTTGGAGAGTCCGCCGTCCTTGTTGCCCGGCGAAGGGTTGTCGTTGAAGCTCTCGCCGAACAGATTCAGATAATCCCGGTAGCTTCGTATCGACCCAAGCACCTTTTCCGCCACGGCCCGGCTCCGCGCGCGCCGCACGAGCAAGTGTTCTGCCCCGACGATCTCCGGAGTTTCCGCCAGCACCGCAGTTCCTCCGAATCCGGCTATGAGGTCCGAACAGTATCCGAGCGCCGGGTTTGCCGTGATCCCTGAAAACGAGTCCGATCCCCCGCAGTTCAGCCCAAGGATGATGTTCGACGCCGGGATCTCGGAGCGCTGCTCGGCCGCCGCCCGCTCGATGAATCTTCCAATTTGACGTCGCGCGGCTTCGATTGTCCCGCTCGTGCCGCCATCCTCCTGGAGCGTGACCGCGCCGATCCGTCCTTCGCGCTCGGCGGCCCCTCCAAGGTAATAATCAATGCGATTCACCTCGCATCCAAGCCCTACCAGGATCGCCGCCGACACGTTCGGGTGGTCGAGCACTCCGCTGATCGTGCGTTGCAGCAGTTCCGTGTCCGGGCCGATCGCATGTCCGCAGCCGTCGCCGTAAGAGAACGCCACGACGCCGTCTACATTGGGCGGCAGCGCCTCGCCTTCGTAACTCCGCGCGATGAGATCCGTTACATGCGCGGCGCAATTGCTGGCTGCCATCACGGCGATGTAGTTCCGCGTGCCCGCGCGTCCGTCCGCCCGCTGGTATCCGAGAAACTTCGGGGCCCTTGCCGAGGGCTCGGGGCGGGGAAGTTCCTTCTCCGGAAAGTCGTACTCGCGCGATGGTTCTTCGAAAGCGAGGTTGTGTGTGTGTATGTGCTCGCCCACCTCGATTGCACGCATCGCGCGTCCCACCGTTTGCCCGTAACGGCGAACAATCGAACCCGCTTCGATGCGCTCGATCGCGACCTTGTGTCCCACTGGGACGGGCTGACGCAGCCGGAATCTCTTCCCCCCGGCGGCGATCTCCTGCCCGGCGCCCAGCGCAACCCGTGCTATCCCGGCGTTGTCCGTGGGATGCAACTGTACGACGGAGTTCTCAGGCTCGGGCGGTGCACTTAGGTTGACCAGTGACAAGGCTTCGCTACCTCGATAGAATCGTTTCCGTCAGAATCTCGCCCGTGTGGACGTGCATTTTGCCATCGCCCGCCGGGTGGATCCACAGACCCTCGGTTTTGGGAACGGGGATCTCCGCAACGCTCCCGGCCGTAATAAAGTTGTCGGTTTCCGCTTCTCGAACGAACTTTCCCAGGTGGATGTGGATCTGGCACTGCGTCCGTACCCGGTCACCGTTGATCGCCATGCCCCATTCATCGCCCCACATCTCCTTCGCCTTGGCGATAGCAGCCGTCCAGAGTTTCGCGCGATCGTCCGGGGTCATGTCTGAAAGTCGATAGACGCCCTTTGTCGCATGGCGTGGAAGTGCCAGCCAGCGGTTCGGCTTGCGCGGGTTGATGTCTCTGAGAAAGAAGACTTCCGTCCCCTCGGGCTGCCGCAGCGCTTCGCGGGTGAGCCCGCACTCGCGAGCAGAGAGTGAAGCGGGTTCCGCCGGGTCGCAAGCGCAACCCGAGACTTCCGCGCGAGCGGCCATTGCAACAAACACCAGAGCTATTGTTCCCAAGCGAGACATCGCGGTTATTATACTTGTTAAGTGTCCTCTGGAACTC
>JBDKSR010000743.1:0-2379 GCA_039680545.1 Bryobacteraceae bacterium
ATCACCGAACAACAACTGAAGAAGATCGAGATTGGGGCAGAATCGCCCGGTGACAATGTCTTGTACAGTCGACAGGTGATCAAAGAGGCGTTGGCACCTGTGTCGAAGGCACGTCTTGAACAGACCCTGTATTCCGAGTATCCACCCCTGTAAAGGTCTTGCCTATCTTCGCATGGCGAGTATTCTCGCCGTAGAAACATGATGGTTTGTTTTGCCACTGATCTTTTTAGGTTGCGGTCGTTTCGGCCCGCGTTTGTGCTTGACGTACTTGCGCGGATCGAGGCGATGCGCCAATTCGACAAGAGTGGCTGCAAATTTCTTGGGAGACATCCTGCGGAAGATTCCCCAGTTCTCGGCCGGAATAGCAATCATCATTCCGGCGGTGACTTGGGACACTTCCAGTGTGAGGTAGTACATCGACAATTCTTCTTCCACATACTTCTTGCCCTGAGCCGCGCGAATCGCCGTCTTGACCACCGAGACCGCATTGTATGCCACACATGCCGTGCAGAACCCGAACAACGCCGCTTTGGGATAGCCCAACGTGTCGATCTCGCACCGCAGATCGTCGGTCAGGTGCTGGAAGCCGGTTTCGATCGTCCAGCGGTCGGAGTAAAGATCGGCCACTTGCACCGCGCCGGCCGCCTTTCGCGGCAGGTTGGTGAGAATGTGCAACTCGGTTTCTCCATCCTTGTTGGGCTTGTCCAGGGCGATGGTAATCCGTCGCGCCGTGAAGGTTTCGCCCGTCTCGGGATCGGTCAGGCGAATCGCTTGTTCGTAGATGCTTCGCCCTCGACCATCTTGCCCCACCAAGCGGCGTTTTCCCGGCAATTCCCAGGAAAGCGTCGAGGCGTGCTGCCGAATCACGAAAAAAGCCTTGCGACGACGAATCCCAAACAAAAACCCGGTCGTGCAGAAATTGCGATCCGCCAAGATGCAATCGCGGGCCGAGATGCAGTTCAACGCCTGATCCAACAGCGACCTTTCTTGGGCATAGGCGTCTTCGCAGGGAATCACGTCGGTCATCAGGTCGTATCGCGGATCGTAGAACACCAACGCTTGGCCGGGCAAAACGGCGGCGCGAAAGCGACGCAACTCGAAAATGCGATGCTCGGTGCCGGCCAGATGGTTCCCATCCAGCGCCCGCACGCGATAACGCGGCAACAACGGCGGGACCTGCGATCCCATTGCTTTGGCGCAGGGAAGCAATTCTTCGGCCGAATAATGCACCAACGCCGCCGGAACCTGCGGTTCCAGATGTTTCAGCTTGTCGTACACGGCTTGCCGCGTTACGGGAATCTCGTCGTGATGGGCTTGATAGTATGCGCCCACCGACGGCGATTCCTTGAACACGACATCGGACATGATCTGGACACATCGGGAGAACGTCAATTCCTTGGCATAGCCCAGAACGGCGTGGTCCTGAAAAATACGATCCAGCGTGGCCGGCTCGAAAACCCGCTCCACGGCTCCACTGACCATCACGCTGATCGGACTCTCCTCAATAAACACCGCAAAAGGTTTTCCCAGCAACATCCTTGTCGCTCCTTCTTCCAAAGACACCCTGAAATACCGGATATGGAAGAAAGAGTATTACCATAAATCCTGAAATCACAACAGATTAAGACCTTTACAGGGGTGGGTGGGACAAGCGTAGCGCAGGTAATCGTTCACAGCCCGGAGACGTTTTTTCAGTAAACTGATCTGGACATGGAGGGTGGCATTCGGCGACAACAGTGGCATGCCGCTCGGAATCACGGAAGAAATCATTGCTCGCCAGCCGCCGGAAGCCCAGGCGATTATTCGTGCACTGCTGGCCGAAATTACGGAGTTGAAAGCACGGATCGAGGAACTGGAGCGGCGGGTGAAGGGCAAGACGCCGCAAAACTCGTCGCTGCCGCCCAGCACGCAACATCCGCACGCCCGGCCGCAGTCGCTGAAACGCAAGTCGAAGAAGAAACGTGGCGGGCAGCCCGGCCACGAGAAACACGGGCGACCTTTGATTCCCACCGACCAGTGTGACGAGACGGTCCTGCTGAAGCCGACCGAGTGCCGGGGGTGCGGGGCGAAGCTCTCGGGCAGCGACCTGGAGCCGCTGCGGCATCAGGTGTGGGAAGTGCCCGAGATCAAAGCACACGTGACCGAGTATCAGCGGCATCGGCTGACGTGCTCCGGTTGCGGGATCAGCACGTGCGGCGAGCTTCCGACCGGCGTGCCGCACGGTCAGGGGGAACCGCGGCTGGTGGCTCTGACCGCCTTGCTGATGGGCTGCTTCAAGCAGAGCAAGCGGCGGGTGGCGCTGTTCCTCGAACAGGTGCTGAACCAGCCGTGCTCGCCGGGGTGGGTGGTCAAGCTTCAGAATCAGGCGACGGCGGCCCT
>JBDKSR010000744.1:0-1783 GCA_039680545.1 Bryobacteraceae bacterium
TACCCATACCTGCGCCATGTGCTGGACCGCATCGCCGACCACCCGATCAACCGTATCGACGACCTCCTGCTCTGGAATGTCGATCTGGGCACTGCCGCCGGACCCTCCGCGGTCGACTGACCCTTACGCCCTGTGTGTCCACATAACCGTTATGTGGACACATAGCCACCCGACTCAAACACACCCACAACGGCCAGTCAATGCGGCCTCTGGACCCTTTCAATTACCCACAAGCCCGAGTGACGCTTGGGGACTCCTGGCCGTGAGGATGACGTCTTTCAGGTATAGAATGCGGCCAAGGTGCCAAAACAACGATGGGTTGAATTGTTTCGGCAGGCTACCGACGGGGGTAGCTTCCAAACCAGAGAATCAGCGGAGAGTCTCGACAAGGAACTCGTTTACTCTCGCTTCTGCGATCTGAGGCTCGGCCGGCGATTCCGCCGGCTGATCCGGCAACTCGCGAGCAGACTCGGGCAGTCGATCCCACTGGCTTGCCAGGATTGGACGAACACCAAAGCGGCGTATCGGTTCTTGTCCAACTCGCGCGTGAATGAAGAGGCGATTCTTGCCGGACACTTCCAGGCAACGCGGGAGCGCGTAAAGGCGGCTTCCGGCCCCATTCTTGTCCTGCATGACACCACACAATTCACTTACGCCCGCGAGTCAGCCGAGGCGATTGGCGTCTTGCATAAGTCGTTCATTGGGGGTGGCAAAGATGGGCGCCCGCGTCAGCACACGGTTTGCGGAATTCTGATGCATTCCAGTTTGGCGGTTACCGCTGAGGGCTTGCCGGTGGGGCTGACGGCGGTCAAGTTCTGGACGAGAAACGAGTTCAAAGGCACCAATGCGCTGAAGCGGAAGGTGAATCCCACACGAGTGCCGATCGAGGCTAAGGAGAGCATCCGCTGGCTGGAGAACCTGGGGCAGTCCACAGAGTTGCTGGGCGATCCCTCTCGGTGCGTGCATGTCGGAGACCGCGAGAGTGATATCTACGAACTGTTCTGCGCTGCTGAGGAGAGCGGCACGAATTTCCTCCTGCGGACCTGCGTAGACCGGTTGGCTGACGACGGCAAGCACACGATTGCGGCGGCGATGCGACGCACGAAGGTGAAGGCGATCCACCGAGTTGAGGTGAGGGACACGAAAGGAACAGTGTCGGAAGCAACTGTGCAGGTGAAATACCACCGGCTGCGGGTTCATCCGCCGATCGGCAAACAGAAGAAGTACCCGCCGCTGATGCTCACGGTAATTCATGCCACTGAGTCGTCGATGCCACAGGGACGGGACAAGATCGACTGGAAGCTGATCACCAACCTGCCAGTGCGATCCCGCAAGGAAGCATTGGAGAAACTCACCTGGTACGCGATGAGATGGCGGATCGAGACCTTCCACAAAATCCTGAAGTCCGGTTGCAGGGCAGAAGCCTCAAGGTTGCGGACCGCAGAGAGGATCGTCAACCTGATCGCGGTGTTCTGCATCCTCAGTTGGAGGATCTTCTGGATGACGATGATGAACCGCGTCGCGCCGGAAGCCTCGCCGCTGGTCGCGCTGACGCCACTGGAAACTCGCCTGCTGGACGAACTGCTTCGGGATGACACGAACAAGCGGTGCAGGCGGAGAACGCTCTCCGTCTATCTGACAAAAATCGCCAGCTTGGGAGGCTATCTGGCACGGGCGAGAGATCCCCCGCCCGGCAACACCGTCATGTGGCGCGGCCTGTCACGGCTTACCGACATCGAACTGGGGTTCATCGTGGGTGCTCGATTTGTGGGTAATTGAAAGA
>JBDKSR010000745.1:0-11109 GCA_039680545.1 Bryobacteraceae bacterium
TGCCCTTTTCATCCATCAGGAACTCGACGGTTCCCGCATTGCTGTATCCGACGGACTGAAGCGCTTTGCGAAGGGCTGCGGAGACCTTGGCCCGGAGTTCCGGGGAAACCCTCATGGAAGGCGATTCTTCGATCAGCTTCTGATGGCGGCGCTGTATGGAGCACTCACGCTCTGGGAATACCTCGATGTTGCCGTGCTGGTCGGCGAGCACCTGGAATTCGATATGGCGCGGGGCATCGATGAATTTCTCGAGGTAGAGATCGGGAGAAGAAAAGGCCGCGCCGGCTTCCTGCTGCGCCTGGGCAAAGAGTCCCGGCAACTCATCCGGGTCGCGCACGACACGCATGCCGCGTCCGCCGCCTCCGGCCGAGGCCTTGAGTATAACGGGGTAGCCGATCCCGCGAGCGATCTTCGCGGCTTCCTCGGGCGATTTCAGTACGCCGTCGGAGCCCGGCAGGATGGGAACACCAGCCTCAGCCATCACGCTGCGCGCCCTGTCCTTGACGCCCATCAGCCGTGTGACGTCCGGCGGCGGTCCGATGAAGCGTATGTCCGAGGTCTCGCAGACTTCCGCGAAGTCGGCATTCTCGCTGAGGAACCCGTATCCGGGGTGAATGGCGTCTGAATTCGTGATTTCGGCGGCGCTGATGACCGCGGGGATGTCGAGGTAGCTCCGGGCACTTTTGGCCGGCCCGATGCACACGGCCTCATCCGCGAACCGGACGTGCAAGCTGTTCCGGTCAGCTTCGGAATACACCGCAACAGTCCGTATGCCAAGCTCCTTGCAGGCGCAAATGATACGGAGTGCGATCTCTCCCCGGTTGGCGATTAAAACTTTGTTGAACATAGAGGACAAGCCCGATCTTTGGGCGGTCAAGCCGGACGGACGGCAAACAGCGCCTCTCCGTATTCCACCGGCTGGGCGTTTGTCACTAGCTTCTTGACTATGACGCCGGATACCTCTGATTCGATCTCGTTCATCAGCTTCATCGACTCGATGATGCAGAGAACCTGGCCCGGGCTGACCGTGTCGCCTACCTGAACGAACGGCGGTGCGCCGGGTGACGGGGCTTCATAGAACGTCCCGACGATCGGCGACTTCACCATCACCAGGGAGGAGTCCTCCTCCTCTACGGAGGCGTCTTCAGGCACCTCCAACGCCGGCACCGGACCCAAATTTGGCATCATTACGGGCGCACCCATCGGGGCCGTCACGGCAGGCACGACGATGTGCTGCTGGCTGGAAGGGGGCACGTTCCGAAGGATACGCACCCGGTTGTCGCCTCGCTGGACCTCCAGCTCCGCTACACCTGTCTCAGTCACTACTCTAATGAGTTCGCGAATTTCGTCAATTGTCATGGAGACAAAAAGCTTTTCCAGGGCGCTCAGTATTCGAGCAGCTCCTTTGAGGTGGGGGTCAAGATTTCACAACCGTTGCGCGTCACCACAACAGTATCTTCGATACGGACTCCACCGAATCCTTGCAAGTATACGCCAGGCTCGATGGTGATTGCCATACCAGCTTTCAGGGATGTAGCAACTTTACGGCCAAGTCTCGGCGGTTCATGGATTTCCAGGCCGAGTCCGTGACCTGTGGCATGTACGAATGCCCCGTCCAGGCCGGCTTTTCGCAGGGGCCGGCGGGCGGCGCGGTCCACTTGAGCCGCAGTGACGCCCTCGCGGACCTCCGCAAGGGCGGTAAGTTGTGCTTCCAGAACAGCTTTGTATAGGCGCCGGACTTTCGGCCCGGCCCGGCCCGCGACCAGCGTGCGGGTCATGTCGCTCGCGTAGCCGTCGAGCGTAGCACCCATGTCGATCAGGACGATCTCGCCTGCGGTCAACGACTTACGGCCAGGTCTCGCATGAGGCATCGCGGAACGCTCGCCGAAAGCGACAATCGTTTCAAAAGCCGGCGCTTCCGCCCCCAGCCGACGCATGCGGTGGTCTATCTCTGCCGCGACCTCTAACTCCTTGACGCCTGGACGGATACAGCGCAGCGCCTGGGAGAGCGCCTTACACGTCAGCGCGGCCGAACGGCGGATCTTCTCGATCTCGGAAGCACTCTTGACCATCCTTTGCTCAAGGATCAGATCGCGTGCGGGGAGCAGGGTGACGCCGGGTGGCAGCAACGCACTGAAGGAGTTATGTTTCTCGACCGTCAGGTCGGCGGCCTCAAAGCCCAACCGGAGCTTCGAACCTCGCCGGAACAGCGTGGCGGCGGCTTCGAGCAGCGGTCCCCGGCCAATCTTGACCGGACAGTCGGTTTCCTCGGCGGCCTGAACCCTGTACCTTCCGTCGGTGATCAGCACGGACCGATCCGGCGAGAGCAGGAGCAGGGAATTGTCGCCTGTAAAGCCGGAGAGATACCGGACGTTAATCGGATTCGACACCAGCAAGGCGTCGAGGCCATCGCCCACAAATTCAGCGGCCGTCCGGTCCCGGCGGGATGCGTGTTCAGAAGATTTCACAAATAGAGAAATACCAGTGTACCAAGGGGCTGATGTAGACTTGTACTTTCCCAAAAGGAGGCGAACCTGGTGAATCGAAGGGAACTTCTGAAAGCCGGAGCTGCCGCGGCGGCTCCCATGATCGTACCGGCCGGTGTACTTGGCCGTGGGGGACGTGCCGGGGCGAACGACCGGATCCAAATCGGTTTCATTGGGCTGGGGGGACGAGCCCGTTATCTGATCTCGAAGGAGGAGTTTCCCGGCGCGGACATCGTCGCCGTGGCTGACTGCTTCGCTTCGCAATGCGACAAGGCTGCCGCGCTCAAGCCCAGCGGCGAGAAGTGGCGCAAATATTCGGATTACCGCAGGCTTCTCGACAAAGAAAAGCTGGACGCGGTCTTCGTCGAGACAACGACCCACGCGCGCGTGCTGATCATGATCCACGCGATTCAGGCGGGCCTCGACGTGTACGGAGAGAAGCCGCTTACCCTCACGGTCGCCGAAGGCCGCACTTTGGTGAATGCGACCAAGCGGTACAACCGTATCCTCCAGACCGGCACGCAGCAGCGCTCGATTCCCATCAACGCATGGGCGAGCCAGCGCATCCGGGAAGGCATTCTCGGCAAGGTTCAGACCGTCATTACTTACAAGTTTGAGGGACCCTTCGGATGGTACCCGAAGCCGGCCCAGCCCATGCCCGAGGGCCTCGATTGGGACCAGTGGTGCAATCAGACGGAACTGCGCCCCTATCACTCCCAGTTACAGAGGCGCTGGAGCCTGTGGTGGGACTACGATTGCGGCGGCCAGTCGTGGGGCGTCAGCGGTTGGGGTACGCACTCGCTCGATCAGGTACAGTGCGCGCTCGGGACGAGCGAGACCGGGCCGGCCGAAATCTGGCCGGAATCGGACGCGCTCGACGCCAAGGTGACCGCGCGGTACGCGAACGGCGCGCTGCTGAAACTCGAAGGGCCGAAGCGGGATCACTCCGACCTCGGTGCGATCTTCATCGGCGAGAAGGGAAAAATCGAGATTAAGCGGGGAAGTTGCCTCGCCGAGCCGGCGGACCTTCTGCAGGGCGCGCCTCCGGACACGCCGGAGGGAGCAGGAGAGAACCGCTATCACATCGAAAACTTCCTCGACTGCATACGCACGCGGAAGCAGCCGAACGCGCAGGCCGAATTCGGACACCGCTCGACTTCGTTGTGCCACCTCGTGAACATGTGCCGGGATCTCGGCCGGAAACTCCAGTGGGATCCGCAGGCGGAGCGCTTCGTGGGCGACGAACAGGCGAACAGCTTGCTCTCCCGGCCGCGCCGGAAGGGTTACGAGCTTCCGAAGATCTAGCGGGACCGGTCTGGCCGGTCAGGAGGGCAGAAGCAGCAGCTTGCCCGATGTGCTCCGGCCGGCCAGATCAATGTGAGCCTGGGCCGCGTGGGCCAGCGAGTACGTCTTGTGGACGTGTACGTCGAGCTTTCCCGTGGCGATCAAATTCAGGACGTCGTTCGCGCGCCAGAGCAGTTCCTCCCGCGTAAGGGTGTAATGCATCAGCGTCGGGCGGGTCAGGAAGAGAGATCCTTTCTGGCTCAGCAGAAGCGGTTCGATGGCGGGTACGGCGCCGCTGGCATTCCCGAACGTGACCATCATTCCTTTAGGGCGCAGGCAATTCAGGCTCTTCTCGAAAGTTGACGCTCCTACCGAATCGTAGACGACATCGACTCCGCGCCCGTCAGTCAGTGCCTTGGCCTCGACTTCAAAATCCTGCTGCGTGTAGATGATCACCTCGTCGGCACCCGCTTTCCGCGCGAGCGCTGCCTTTTCGGCTGTGGACGTCGTGCCGATCACCCTGGCCCCGAGCATCTTCGCCATCTGTACGATGATGCGTCCGGTTCCCCCGGCGGCGGCATGGACGAGAGCGGTATGGCCCGGCTTCAGCGGAAATGTGGAGTGAGTGAGATAGTGCGCCGTCATGCCTTGCAGCATTGCTGCAGCGGCGGTTTCGAACGGGACCTGGTTTGGAAGCTTGATGAGCATCGAGGCGGGTACCGCATGATACTCGGCGTACGACCCGCGCACCATTGCGTAGGCGACGCGGTCCCCCACGGCAAACTCTGTTACGTCCGCGCCGACCTCTTCCACGGTGCCCGCAGCTTCCTGGCCGATCGCGATGGGTGTTTCCGCCCTGTAAAGACCCGTGCGGAAGTAGATGTCGATGAAATTAACGCCGATTGCGGCGATTTTCACGACGACTTGGTTGGGGCCCGGAGTCGGCTTCGGTATATCGACCAACTTCAGCGCCTCGGGGCCACCCGGTTCGAATACAAGAATAGCCTTCATATCCCGCGGTTAGAGTAGCACACGCGATGCGGTTTGTGGAGCCCTACGCGCGGGTCTTCAATATGAGGTGGGCGTCAGCGGGAAGTGAGGTGGGCTGGGCCGCGCTATTTGTCCTCCGGCAGTGGCGGTGGCGGCGGTTGCGGGTACGGGAATCGCCATCCCCGGTCATAGCACAACGTTCTTCGGATGACCTTACCCTTGGACGTCTGTATCTCCACCTCCAGGGGGAGTAAAGTCAGGTAGCAAATACGGCCGCCACCTTCCACGGGGTGACACTTCTGCTGCCATGTCATCGTGGTCATAGAGTGGGACAGAAGCTCCTCCAACGCAGCACGCGCCTTCATTGTCGAACAACCCCATTCGACTCTCTCCGGCGGCCAGTTAGCCAAGTACTCTTTGTCGAAGCTTAGACCAGCGTAATTGGCGTCGCAGTCAATGGCACTTGTCTGTTGAATGGCGTCACAAAGCGCAGCGAAGTGCTCCCTGGGATACCGTTTCTCGACAGGCACTTCAATTTCCCAATCCAGAAGTGACGGACCGGCTAGCTGAACAGCCGGTGATTCCGGGTCGGGAACGATCTGCAGCATGCCATTGCTTTCGCGGACGATGTAGCCGCCCTGGTTTCCCTGTGCGGAGTATGCTTTCAAGCACGCTTCAATGAGTTCCTTCGCAGATGTATATTCGCTCGCAAAGACGCTCGTCAAATCGAGTTTGCCCTCTGGAAGCTTCAGTTTCGAGTTGTGTATGCTGGAACCATACCTGTTTTCCGGGCGATACATGGGCCCGCGAGCCTGACTCTCGATCCAAGGGGGCTCCTCCAAGCTGATGTTCCAGCCGAACTTTGCAGTAAGGTCGCTGACGAGGTCCTGCAGCGGCCGCGGGCCGGAGTACTGCCTCGGCATGGTGTCGAGACGCGCCTTTGACACCTTTTGGCCGAACGCAGGCTGAAGCGAAGACAGAGCGAGTATCGTTAAAAGCGAAAAACTCCGAATGAGTTGGTTCAATTTGAGGTTAGTCACGTTCTGAAGCCTCACTCACTCCCGTGCTGCGCTCATGAAATGACTTGTGAAACACCGGCTCTGCCTAAGATACGACAGTACCAGCATGCCCCTGTCAACAAAAGCTGTGAAATTTTTTAGATACTAACTTCGAAGAAAATGTTCCCAGGAAAGTTGGCGTCAGATGTAACTGAGCCGCTCTGTGGGTACGGTACGGGGATTCTTCTACTATGCGCGGCCCTTGAGCATGAGGCGGGTGCCACGCCGGAGATGGATGCACCCGGCGTAAAGCAGCAGATAGGTGAGGGTAAACGGAAACAGTACGACTTGTGAGAGGGTCCGTACGGTATCGCCGCCGGACAGGCCGGCGCGGACGGATATGAAGTGCCGTATGATGCGCCAGTTCGTCCGGTCGAACCAGAAGAAGTCGCCGTTCTCGTTGGAAATCATGACCTTAGCAGGCAGGTTGTAGACGAGTGCCCACTTCCACGTGGTCATGATCGGGACCCCGGCGCAGATGATGGTAAGCACGCCGGGGTGTAACTCATGGAGGGCGTAATACAACCTGCTGCGGCCGGCCCGTCCCTGGAAATCACGGACTTGAAAGATCTTGTCAACGCCTGGCCGGAATCCGGCGGGCGTGCCGCCGTAGCAGGTCACGATAGCAAACTGAGTCTCGTCGCCATACAACTTCTTCAGAAGCTGGATGAGGTTCTCGGACAAGTGGCGCGGGCCGCTCTCGACGAGCACAACCCGAGCCATATCGGCCTCACGAGGTCTGAAGAAGTAGCGCAAGGTCTAGACGCCCCAGCAATAGTCTTCGACTGCCTTCTCGATGGTAGCGTCTTGTTCCATAAGGCGCATCAGTTCGAGGCGGATGGCATCCACCATCGCCTGCCAACTGGCCTCGATGACGTTATCCGAAACGCCGACGGTCGTCCAGTGGCGGCGATGGTCGGACCATTCAATGAGAACGCGGACGCGCGCGGCGGTCCCTCTTTTCGGCTCGAGGACACGTACCTTGTAATCGGTAAGGCGCACGGTGGCAATGGTGGGGTAGAGCGAAGAGAGACACTGGCGCAGACACAGATCGAGGGCGTTGACTGGCCCATGGCCCGACGTCGTCGCCGAATGCACGCCATCAGCGGTCTTTAGCGTCACGGTGGCGGTGGCTCGTGTTCCTTTCAGTCCCACGACCTGCGTCGTGACTTCCAGGTTCACGAGATCGAAGAAATGCGTGCCGGGATGCAGCGCTTCCCGCACCAGCAGTTCAAAGGTGCCTTCTGCCGCCTCAAGCTCATATCCGAGGTACTCCATGTGCTTGATGCGATCGAGTAACTCACGCCGGGCATCCTCAGTGAGACGATCGCCGAGTCCATGTTGCTTGAGCTTGTAGAGGATGTTGCTGCGTCCGGAAAGATCGCTCAGGAGAACGCGCTGGCGATTGCCGACGGTCTCGGGCGGGATGTGTTCGTAAGTTGTGGCGTCTTTCAGTACCGCACTCACATGAACGCCGCCCTTATGCGCGAAGGCGCTCCGTCCGACGTACGGCTGGTCGTTCGGGAGCTTCAGGTTGGCCAGTTCCGAGATGTATTTGGCGACAGACGTCAGGCGGGCGAGGCCGTCGCGTCCGATCGTCGTCAGGCCAAGCTTCAGTTCCGTATTGGCGATGACGGAGCAAAGGTTGGAGTTGCCGCAACGTTCTCCGTAACCGTTAATCGTGCCTTGGACGTGCGTCGCGCCCTCTTCGATGGCGGCCATCGCGTTGGCCACGGCCACGTCCGAGTCATTGTGGGTGTGAATTCCGATGGTGGTCTGGAAGCGTTTGCGGACTTCGGCCACGATTTCGGCGACGCGGCTGGTTAGCGTGCCGCCGTTGGTATCGCAGAGGCAAAGTACATCCGCTCCCGCCTTCGCGGCGGCTTCGAGCGTCCGCAGCGCGAAATCGGGACTCGAAATGTAGCCGTCAAAGAAGTGCTCCGCGTCGTAGATCACCTCTCTGCCGTGATCCTTGAGGTACTTTACGGTATCGCCGATCAGCTTGAGGTTCTCTTCTTCGGTGATGCCTAGAGCGCGGCTGGTGTGCAGGTCCCAGCTCTTTCCGAAGATGGAGATGGTGGGGGTGCGCGCTTCGAGCAGCGCGCGGACATTCGGGTCGCGGTCCACCGAATTCTTGGCGAACCGCGTCGAACCGAAGGCGGTGAGCCGGGCATGTTTGAGTGGAAGTTCCCGGGCGCGGGAGAAGAACTCTTTATCCTTGGGGTTTGAGCCCGGCCAACCGCCTTCGATGTAATCGATGCCCAGTTCATCCAGCTTCTGGGCAATCAGCAATTTATCTTCGACGGTAAACGAGACGGCCTCCCCCTGGGTGCCGTCCCGTAATGTCGTATCAAGGATAGAGATCTTCATCGCTTTATCCGAGTTAGCGTCCGGAGGTGGTCGGTTCGTCTTCCGGTACGCCGGTTTCCTTCTTCTTCTTAAGGAACGGCATCATTGCACGGAGTCCGCGGCCCACTTCTTCAATGAGCTGGTGCCGTGAGGCTTCGCGGTCGGCCAGGAACTTCTTCCGGCCGGACTTGTTCTCGTCAATCCACTCCTTGGCAAACTGGCCGGACTGAACTTCGGAGAGAATTTGTTTCATCGTCTCGCGAACGTGGGCGTCGATGACACGCGGGCCGCGGGTATAGTCGCCGTATTCGGCAGTGTCGGACACCGAGAACCGCATGTAGCTGAGGCCGCCTTCCTGGATCAGGTCGACGATAAGCTTCAACTCATGCAGGCATTCGAAGTAGGCGATCTCGGGGGCGTAGCCGGCATTGACCAGCGTTTCGAAACCGGCGCGGACCAGTTCGGCGGCGCCGCCGCAGAGGACAGCCTGCTCACCGAACAGGTCGCTCTCGGTCTCTTCCTTGAACGTCGTCTCGATCACGCCAGCCTTCAGGCAGCCGAGCGCGAGCGCGTACGCCAATGCATTCTGAAGAGCCTTGCCGGACGGGTCCTGATGGACAGCAACGAGTGCCGGAACACCAACGCCCTCGGTGAACAGCTCGCGAACGCGGTGACCGGGGGCCTTGGGCGCGATCATCGTCACATCGACATCTTTCGGCGGAACAACCTGGCCGAAATGAATGTTGAAGCCGTGGGCGAACATGAGCGTCTTGCCGGCGGTCATGTACGGGGCGATCTCTTTGCTGTAAATGTCGGCCTGGAGGTGGTCAGGAACGAGGACCATAACAACATCAGCCGCTTTCGCTGCATCGCTAGCCTTCATAACACGCAGGCCGGCGGCTTCCGCCTTCTTCCAGTTGTCGCTGCCCGGGACTTCGGCGACGATCACGTTAACGCCTGAATCGCGAAGATTCAGCGAGTGGGCATGGCCCTGGCTGCCGTAGCCGATGATGCCAACGGTCTTGCCCTTCAGGTTGCTCAGATTTCCGTCTTTTTCGTAGTATCTCTTAGCCATTGATGACTCCAGTCTTTTCCTCTATTTTTTCTGCTTCCGCCTTAGTTGGAACGGGGGGTGACAAACGCAGTTTCTTTGAGCGCAAAGGCATTGCGACGACGCCCGAACGGGCGATCTCGAACTCTCCGTAGCTGCGCATGATATCGATAAACTCGTCGAGCTTTTCCTGGTCGCCCGTGGCCTCGATGGCAAAACCTTCCACGGAGGAATCCACTACGCGCGCGCCAAAAATCTCGGCTTCCTTTAGAATAGCTGTGCGCTTCTCGATGGGGGCACGTACCCGCATCAGCAACATTTCCCGCGCGACAGCCTTGGTGTCGGTCAGGTCGTTGACCTGAAGCACGTTGATGAGCTTGTTCATCTGCTTGACAAGCAGTTCCCGCAAATTCGGATCCACGTCGACGACGATCGTCATGTGAGAGAGGGTCGGGTCGAGCGTGCGGGCCACGGTGAGACTCTCAATGTTGTATCCGCGCGCCGCGAGGACGCCGGTGATCCGCATGAGAGCGCCGGGCTTGTTTTCAACTAGTAATGAGATGATCTGCAACATGTTCGACGTCATCTCCTTTCTATTTTGGAACAGGGACCATGACGGGTTCAGGCGCCGAAAGCATCATCTCGTTGAGGGCGGCGCCCGCCGGCACCATCGGGTACACGTTCTCGAACGGTGAGACGCGCACATTCAACAGGTACGGTCCGGGTTCGTTTACGGCCGCTTCCAGCGCGGGACGGAGGTCGCGAGGGTTGTCGATCGTGCGGCCTTTGAAGCCGTACGCCGCGGCAAGCCGCTCGGCATCCGGGAATGTGTCCAGTTCCACCGCGCAGAGCCGGTTGTTATAGAACAATTCCTGCCATTGACGGACCATTCCGAGATGTCCGTTGTTCATGACGACAATCTTGATGGGCAGTCCGTTGTTGACGATTGTTGAAAGCTCGGGAATCGACATCTGGAAGCCGCCGTCGCCGACGAGGGCGAACACAAGCTTGCCCGGCCATGCGACCTGGGCTCCGACCGCCGAAGGCAGCCCAAAACCCATCGAGCCGAGGCCACCGGAACTGAGCCAGAGACGGGGCTTGGAGAAGCGAAGGAACTGCGCCGCCCACATCTGGTGCTGTCCGACATCCGAGGAGATGATCGCCTCCCCGCCGGAAATGCGATCGATTTCGACGATGACGTGCTGCGGCTTGATCTCGGTGTCCGAGAATGCTGGAACAAGCGGATGCTGTTTCTGCCAGTCGCGAATCTGACGCCACCAGGCTTCCCGGTTCGCGGCGTTCTTCTCGCCCATCGACGGCTTCATCTCGAGGAGCGTTTTGTTGAGCTTTTCGAGTACGCGCTTGGCGTCGCCCACAATCGGGAGATCCGCGGCGCGGTTTTTCCCGATCTCGGCTGGGTCGATATCGACGTGAATCACCTTGGCGTGCGGTGCAAAAGCAGCGAGACGCCCCGTGACGCGATCATCGAAACGAACGCCAAGGGAGATCAACAGGTCGGCCTGCGTCATCCCCATGTTGGCGGCGTAGCTGCCGTGCATGCCGGGCATGCTGAGGAAGTTGGGATGACCGCTGGGCATCGCGCCGAGGCCCATCAGCGTACAAACTGCCGGCGCGTTGAGGATTTCCGACAGCTCGCAGAGTTCCGCGGAGGCTTCCGATGCGACAACGCCGCCGCCGGCGTAAATGAACGGCCGTTTCGCCTCCCACATCATCTGCGCCGCGCGCCGGATCTGGCCGCCGTGGCCCTCTGTGAACACCTTGTAGCCCGGCAGATAGATCGTGGAAACCGGGGAATAGTGTGCCTGCGCCTGGAATATATCCTTCGGAATGTCGATCAAGACGGGGCCGGGACGTCCAGTGGAAGCGATGT
>JBDKSR010000746.1:0-3914 GCA_039680545.1 Bryobacteraceae bacterium
GCCTTGCCCAGTTCGATCAGGGGCTTCAGTTGAGCCGGTGTGTACGTGTCTTCGTACGCCGTCTCCGGATGACTGGCTGATTTTAGCGAGGCCCATGGCTCGATCACGACGGCGTTGTATTTGTACCTGGCAGCGACCAGGATCGCCTGACGCACACCCTCAAGTTCCGTATTCGGAAAGATGCAGATGTGCACCCCGCGGAAACCAAGCTGAGGGTAGTCAACGATACGTGCGCCGGCAATTTCTTTCCCGCCGTTTCGAACCATCTGCAGCAACGTCTGGATCGCGTAGATCAAACCACGGGGAGTATCGGCCAAGAGCAGTGCCCCCTTCTCGTCCACATCCAGAAGGTACGCTTCATCTCCCTTTTTGGTCGCCCAAAGGCCAGCCTGAGGGGACTTTGCCAGGAGAGCTTTGCCGCGCGTGGTCCCCGTCAACGCGAGCGTGATTCCACGGCCTGCCGCATCGGAGATTTTCAGCGTCACGCCGTGCAAGCGGCGCATCTCGGCGACGAGCACGCGCGCCACTTGCTGCTCCTCTGCCGAAACAGCCGAGACAGAGACGGTTGCATTCAGGCGCAGGTTCTCCCCGGTCCATTCAATATGCCGTGGAGGAGGCGTCAACAACGGGTTTCCTCCGGCAGGAGCCGCGCTGACAGCTATAGAGGCGGCGGCGAACATCACGGAGGCAAGTACGGTTCTCAGAATTCCGTGGCTCATCACATCAACGTAGTTTGACATGATCGCGAGCCACCCGAAGAGGAGAGGGCACCTTAACTGTAAGGAATGCCCATCGCGTCCATAGCGCCTTTCATGTAGCCGAACGCGAACAACTTGCCACCCATTGCGTACCCGGGGCGACAATTCGACTCGCCTTCGAGGGTGGGAGCGTGGTCGGGCCGTATGGGACCACTAAACCCACATTCGTGATAGATACGGAGCATTCGGGCCAAGTCCGTGGGGCCGTTGTCGTGAAACGTCTCGCGGAAATGACTCGCCGTGCCCTCGACGTCGCGCAGATGCACGAAGAAGATCTTCTTCTGAGCGCACCACTCTGCTGCCAGCGCTTCAATATCTTCGCCCATGAGCTTGAAATTGGCCTGGCAGAACGTTATCCCGTTAACAGGGCTCGGCACGATGTTAAGGACGCGGCGGAAGTTGGCGGCACTGGTCAAGATCCGGCCGAGTCCACGCGTCGGCGACACTGGAGGATCGTCAGGGTGCAGCGCCATGCGCACGCCTGCCTTCTCGGCCACAGGAATCACAGCCTTCAGGAAATACTCCAGGTTGCTCCAGATTCTTTCCTCCGGCACCTCACCCCACTCGGTGAGCCCTTGTGCGTTCGCTGCGTCTTGATCGAACTCGCTAGTCAAGGCGCCGCCACGCGTCGGGACGTTCACCCTCGTCCGATACCAGCCGATGCCGGCCAACCAGTTGTAACAGAGAAGGTTTACTCCGGTCTCTGCCAACGCCCTTATAGCGGCGATGTAGTTTTCGATTTCCTCGTCGCGGCCGGGGATACCCAGTTTGATCTTTTCCGCGTCCACAGGGTGACTTTCAACACCGGTGAAAATCATACCCGCAGAACGGAACTGGTCCTTGATTCTCTGTAGCTGCTCCAAGTACCGATCCCGAGGAACTCGACTGAGTACGGATCGAACGTTCACAATTGCGTGCTTCACTCCGACCTGACTGGCCAGGCGGATTTGTCTCTCGTCCTCGGCAATAAATAGTTCGGCGAGTTGGATGCCGCACTCGTCTCGCTCTCTTGCTCCACCGGGATTCCGTTGAGTCGGTTTGGACTTTTCTTCGGCGTAAGGACTGAGGCCCCGTTGAACGCTTGCACCGACGGTTGGTTCTTTCATCTGAATTGAGTATCCACCACGATGATCATCACCGCGTATCGATCTGTCTGTGATGCCAGACACTCTCGCAATGCAGGACCGGTGACGCACAACAGCACCGCGTCGAACCAACAACTGATGCCTAAAGCCGCTTATGACGCTCGAAAACCTTTACGGGGTCGTCACCTCTCGCAAACTCGGTGCGTGCGATGTCTTCAATGCTGGTGACGCGCTCGCATTCCAGCAGCACTTCCATGGTTAACTCACGAGGCACGACGATCACCCCGTCATAGTCACCGAAGATGAAGTCCCCCGGGTCGACCTGCAGGCTGTCGGTGAGCTCGCCTTTGATCAGAATCGGCACACAGTAGTCGATCATCTGCCATCGTCCGAACGCTTCGATCGGTGAACGGTATCGGGCAAAAACGGGGAAGTCCATGTCGACAAGCATGGTCGAGTCCCGTACACCCCCATCAACCAAGGCGCCTACCGCACCATGGGCAGCGGCACTGGTCGCGCTAAGTTCGCCGTACAACGCCACATGGAAGGGAGTGCCACCATCTCGTACTTCGATGCAAGGCGCCCTCATATGGTTGATCATTTCCAAGCGCTTGTAGCGCAACTTCTCATCACGTTCGGTGGAGGTAGTGCCCTTGACGGTGAACGCTGGCCCAGCCAGCACCATACCCCGGCTGAGCGGCGTGATTTCGTGCGACACAACCTGATTCGGGTGTCCCAGGTGCTCAAGAACATCAAAGATTACACCAGCGTAGAGCCGCCGGTATCTGTCCCGAATCTGCATCATTTCGTCAGTGTTCCACATAGGATAACTTTGCATGTTTAGTCTCCCGCCGAGCCTCTCTCTATGACTGGAGCAATAATCCTCCATCAACGTACAATGTGGCACCTGTTATGTAGTCGGCCTCGGGCGATACAAGAAAGACCGCGGCGCCGGCAATGTCGTTAACATCTCCGATTCGCTTGCACGGAATACGGTGGACCAGTTGATCACGAAAAGTTGGTTCGGCCAGAACCTCCCTGTTTATATCGGTGAGGATTGCTCCAGGAGCTAATGAGTTCACGTTGATTCCGTACTCCCCCAATTCCAGCGCCAAGCAGCGGGTCATCATCTTCATCCCGCCTTTGGTGATCGAGTAAATCGAGTTTTGGTAATGCGGACTGTGGTCATGCACGCTGGAGATGTTTAGGATCTTTCCACCAGCCTGGGCAACCATTTGGCGAGCAGCCTTCTGACTGAGAAAGTAGGCGCCCTTTAGGTTTACTCCGAACGTTACATCCCAGTTTTCCGGAGTAGCCTGGAGGAATGGTTCACGTTTCTCGACTCCAGCATTGTTGATCAGGATGTCCAGCCGGCCGAACGAGTCCATCGCAGCGGCGATCAACGAATCGTGTGCGGAGAGGTCCCCAACGTTGCACTTCACGGCGACGGCGCGGCCACCCTCGCCCACTATCGAACGCACAACTTCCTCGGCAGGTCCGTTTGACGTGAAGTAGTTCACAACAACGGAGCACCCCTCGCGAGCGCAGGATCGAGCAATCGAGGCGCCAATCCCACGGCCCGCTCCCGTCACGATTGCGACCTTATTGCTCAGTCTCAAGGCAGACTCCCTTGCCGGCAAAGCTCAATGTCGAGCAGGCCAGCCTGTTAGATTGCAGCGCCGGTGAAGACACACAGCAGCTATTTACGTTCCACAGAGACTTCCCGCAATGAACGACGCGATTCTCGTCCCTTCCCACACCAGTTCGCGTTTCCGGATTGCCGATAGTCATTTCCGAATTGGCTCTCCTTGGATGACGAACGCCTGCCGCATCAAAGCAGCGTCTCGGCGGAACCAAAACAGGCACGCCATCAGGATCAGCACACCGCTGACGACATAGAAGACCGATGTCGAAGCCAACGCAGTGCCGAGCGTTAGCCGCCGTATAAAGAAACCGATCAGAAGCGGCGCTAGTCCTCCGCCAAGCCAAGCACCACAAAGCATCGTGCCAGTCGCAGTAGCCCGGCTCTCCGGTGGGACGACTTCATAGAGCGCCGCGAAGAGGTTCGAAT
>JBDKSR010000747.1:0-4242 GCA_039680545.1 Bryobacteraceae bacterium
CAATTACAGCGTGTGGCTGGATTTACAGATTCTCATTGTCCAGACATTGCCGGCCGTGATCCGAGGCCGCGGGGCATATTGACACGGCAGTTCCGCAGCGTGCTTGCTCAAACAACGACGCAGAGGCGACTCCGATGCGTATCCTGCTCGACCAGGGCGTCTACGACTTGCGGAATGCGGGGAACGTCGCGCTATTACAGACCGCTTACGATCGGATCCGCCGTCGCTGGCCGGAAGCCACCCTTGATGTCATGACGTCGGCACCGCATTTGCTCAGACTGTATTGCCCCGGCGCGCGCCCGGTTAGCCCGGACGGCGATTACAACTGGGATAGGCGACGCGGCCTTGTGGACTCGATAGTGTCGCATCTCCCGCTGTCTGCATTGCGAATCCTGCTCGAGTTGCGAGAGGAGATTCGACGCCGCTGGCCATCATTTGGTCGCGTCCTGACGCGGGCGGGGCTGGCTGGCGCCGCTAGCGAGACGAGGCTCACTGAACAGGACGTAGCATCCCGTCTCGCGCCGGCAAAACCCGAGACGGCTGAGTCGAACGGCTTAGGAAATGAATACGACAAGGCAGTTGTGACGAGAGTTGATCTTCTGGTCGCGACCGGGGCACAGTACATGTCTGACGCTTGCGGGTACAACGCACACCGCGTCCTGAACCGAATGGAAGCGGCCAGTCGCCGAGGCACCATAACTGCGATGGTGGGCCAGGGACTCGGTCCGCTGGATGACCGCCGACTGAGGGCACACGCCACGCAGGTCATGCCTTTGGTGGATCTGATTCTGGTGCGAGATGCGCGGGCTGGAGTGAAGCTGCTCGACTCACTAGGCGTAAACCTGGAGCGTGTGGCATTCACCGGGGACGATGCCATCGAGATGGCTTACAGAGCGAGGCCGCGCGAGTTGGGCAAATGCCTTGGGATTGGGCTGCGGATCTCGCACTACACCGAAGTCTCAGCGAGTCATGTGGAACTGTTGAGGCCAGTCCTGCTGGATGCGGCAGCGAGGCATGGTTCCCGGCTCTTCGCCCTTCCTATTTCCCGCAGCTTGCACGAACTCGATGATCAAGCGCTCGATCAACTTGTCAATGGCCACGGGCGGAGGTTTTTCTTTGGGCGATGCCTACAACCGCCCATCGAAATCGTAAAGCAGGTAGGGCGGTGCCGCGTCGTTGTGACCGGGTCCTTTCACCCGGCTGTCTTCGCGCTTGCCCAGGGGATTCCGGTGGTCGGGCTGGCTCTGTCCGCGATGTACATGGAAAAGTTCCTCAGTCTACTCGATCAGTTCGGGACCGGCTGCCAGGTTGTGCGTCTGGACGGAGGAGATGTGAAGGCGACTCTGACCGACGCCATTGATAATGCCTGGCAGTCGGCGGAGCAATTGCGCCCCGGGCTGCTTCAAGCTGCGGGCAACCTGGTGGCACTTGGGCACTCAGGCTACCAGCGGCTTTTCGATCGGGTTGAATCGTGCGTTCAGGGGAGACGGCCATCATGTTAAACGCTTCCCCAGTGCGCTTGAAGCAACCGGCGCTCACCGTCGGGGTTCCCGTGTTCAATGCGGAACGGTATCTCCGCGAGGCATTGGATTCGGTGCTCGCTCAGACTTACAGTGACCTCGTACTGATCGTGTGCGACAACTGCTCCACAGATCAGACTCAGGAGATTTGCCAGGAGTACGCCGGCCGAGATTCTCGCGTGCGCTACTACCGAAACGATCACAACCTGGGTGCAAGTAAGAACTTCAATCTGGCGTTTCAGCTTTCATCCACGCCCTATTTCAAATGGTCGCCGTATGACGACAAACTCGAGCCGGAGTTCCTGTCTCGCTGCATTGAGGTGATGGAGAGGGATCCCAGTACGGTGTTGTGCTACACAAAGGCCAGGATCATCGACGAGAACGGCGAATTTGAAGTCGATTACGATCCAGGACCGGACACAAGCTCTCCAAAGCCGGAGGAGCGCTTCGGAAACCTTTTGTTGCATCCTGAGTACGCGATCCAACAGATGGGCGTGATCCGGTCGGATGCGCTTCACCGGACGGCGCTTTACGGGTCCTTTCCCTCCTCCGATGAGGTGTTACTGGCGGAATTGTCATTGCTAGGGACATTTCGCGAGATAGATGACCGGCTATACCTTTACAGGCGTCATCGCGAACAATCGACCAAACAACCGAAGCAGCGGGACCGTGTGCTTTTCGTGGATACATCCCTTGAAGGGAAGACAGTCCTGCCGACGTGGCGATACTTTTGGGCCTGCGGACGCGCAGCGAATAAAGGGGCCATCGGCGCCGCCGCAAGGATCCGGTGTAACATCGCAGTGCTTCGGTGGGCAGCCAGGCCGGACCATCTAAGGGCACTTATCAAGGACGTGTTCCTCGCCACGGGTAAATACTTCAGCCGCGCGAGAAGCTGGTTTCGCCGGGCCGGACAGGAATCGATGGGGGGCGCGCAGGTTGGGCGTTCCAGTTTAAGAAGAGGAATTCAAACTCATGGCCGCTGAGCAGATTTCACAAGTTGCCGGAGCCGCTCGGACGGCAACCGACGTGGTTTTGCGGGACTCACAGTATATGCGAGAGAACCTCGCCGAGGAACTCGACCGCATGGCCGGTCAGAATCTACTTATCACCGGCGGTGGCGGCTTTCTTGGGTATTACCTCGTGCATGCGATTCTGCATCACAACCGAACGTGCGACCCGATTCAGATAATCCAGCTTACGGTCTTCGAAAATGGCGCCCGAGGGTTCCCGGCGTGGTTGGCGGCCCTGGATGGCGAGGCCGGCATTCGAGTGATCAATCGTGATATCACCGAGCCACTGCCTGCAGACATGCCCGCATTTCAGTTCATCGTTCATGCGGCCGGGATCGCTTCGCCTATCTACTACCGTGCACACCCCATCGAAACCATGGACGCGAACATCGTGGGACTGCGCAACCTACTGGACTACTGCCGGAAGGCAAGCGAAAGCGAGAGCCCGGTTAAGGGGCTTCTGTTCTTCTCGAGCAGTGAGATCTACGGCGATCCGGATTCCGCCCACATCCCTACACCCGAGAGCTATCGCGGCAACGTCTCCTGCACTGGCCCGAGGGCGTGCTACGACGAGTCAAAACGCTATGGGGAAACGCTGTGTGTAAACTTCGCCCGGCACTACGGATTGCCTGTGAAAATAGCCCGGCCGTTCAACAACTATGGGCCGGGGCTGAAGATCACGGACAGGCGGGTCCTGCCCGATCTGGCGAGGGATGTCCTGGCAGGCAGGGACATAGTCCTCCTGTCGGACGGGTCGCCGCGGAGAACCTTCTGCTATGTGGCAGACGCAGTCATCGGCTATTACAAGATCCTGGTGAAAGGGAGGCCGGGAGAGGCTTACAACGTGGGAGTCGAGGAGCCCGAAATCTCCATGGCGGATCTGGCCAGGGAACTTCGAGACGTCGCTAAAGAACTGTTCGGGTATCACGGCAAAGTGGTACTGGGGAACAGCAACGACCCTGACTATCTGACCGACAACCCACAACACCGTTGCCCGGTCATCGCGAAGGCAAGGCAGGAGCTGGGCTATGCGCCGTCCGTCTCACTTCGGGACGGATTGACGAGATTGCTCCTTTGGTACGCAGAAAACCGCACCTCTGAGGAAGCCTGATGAGAGTATCAGTCATCGGCTGTGGCTACGTTGGCCTAGTCTCTGGGGCTGGTTTAGCCGAGAAGGGCCATTCCGTAATGTGCGTCGACCAGGACCTCGATAAGGTCGCAAAGATCAACGCAGGCGTTCCTCCTTTTTACGAAAGAGGCCTTGGGGAGTTGCTTTCTCGCCACGTGCCGGGACGGCTGCGCGCAACAAGCGATCTGGAGGCTGCCGTTCTGGGGAGTGATCTGACCCTGGTCGCCGTGGGTACGCCCGACAACGGCCGGCACATCGACCTCAGCGCCATTGAGACGGCCTGCACGGAGGTCGGCAAGGCCCTGCAGCGGAAAGCCTCGTACCACGTGGTGGTGGTCAAGAGCACCGTCGTGCCCGGCACAACTGAGAGACTGGTGCTACGAACACTGGAGGCTAGTTCCGGCAAGACGGCCGGCGCCAGCTTCGGCCTCGGGATGAATCCCGAGTTCCTGACAGAAGGACAAGCGGTTGCAGATTTTCTGGAACCAGACCGCATCGTTATCGGAGGCATCGACGCGCGGAGCCTCCAGTCGATCGAGCGGTTGTATGACAGTTTCAAAGGCGTCCCGGTCCTGCGAACCAA
>JBDKSR010000748.1:0-2457 GCA_039680545.1 Bryobacteraceae bacterium
CGGCTGGTTCGTACATGACGAGCCCAAAGTCTGCCAGGAGCTGGGCGTCACCCCTGCTTGGTCGATGGAGGCTCTTCGAGGAAACAGATGTCGTTCAGGTTCCGATATTCCTCGGCGAAATCCAGGCCGTAGCCGATAACAAACTCGTCAGGTATCTCGAAACCTCTGTACGCCACATCGACGGGGCGGACCCGCCGGGACGGCTTGTCGAGCAGCGCCGCGATCCGCAGCGACCGCGGTTTGCGCTGGTTGAGCACCTTCAAGAGGTAGTTCAACGTGATGCCGCTGTCGATGATGTCCTCCACGACAACCACATGGGCGCCTTCGATCGAGGCGTCGAGATCCTTGGTCAACATGACCTCGCCGGAGGACGATTTCCCTTTGCCGTAACTGGAGATGCCGATGAACTCGATACGCACCGGGCGCTTGATGGCACGCGCCAGGTCCGCCAGAAAGAAACAGGCGCCTTTCAGGATGGCGACGAGATACAGCGTACCCGCCGGATAGTCGGCGTCAATCTGTGCGCCAATTTCCCGGACTCGTTCCTGGATCTTGGCGGCGGGAATCAGAACACGCGTCGAGGCTTGAGACATGGCAGATCAATCGAACTCTAGATTGTAGTACGATACTCGCCAGGAGCTGGTCCTGATCAGAGTGAGAGCAAAAAAGCAGACGGGTGCGTCCGTAGAATCAAAGAATGGCGAAACGGTGGCTGTGAACCCATCGTGGGCGGTGGCGGTGCACGCCGCGGAAGAGAAGAAAGCCGTCGATATACGCGTCCTCGACCTCCGTGAGATCACCTCGTTTACAGACTTTTTCGTTCTCTGCACCGGGACGAACCAGCGGCAGATCCAGGCGATCAGCGATGAAGTCAACCTCCAACTGAAGAAGCACGGCGAACTGCCGATCAGTCTGGAGGGGTACGAAAACGCCGATTGGATCCTCGCGGATTACGGCGATTTCATCGTCCACATCTTTTCGGAGAAGGCGCGCGCCTACTACGACCTGGAACGGCTCTGGCGCAACGCAAAATCCGTCGCCCTCCCCGCCGAATAGCCGGGCTTGAGGCTGCCTTTTCGCCCGGCGCTGGTATCTGTTTACTTCTTTTTTTGTTGCTGGGGCGGTTGGTACGCCTTCACGGAACCCGCGGTTTTCTGCAAATCTTCAACCGTCATTCCATCCAACTCGTAGATGGCAGGTTCGTTTTCGCGCCGCGCGAAGTAGCTGTTGCCCTGTTTCGAAATGAACACGCGCTCCGTGCGCTTGCCGTCTCCGAAGGTGACAGCCGCCTCAAGGACCGGGCTTCCGCCCCCCTGCTTGAGGAACTTGATCGCCGAGAGATCGCGGAGCCTGTCCACGAGCGCCTGCACGCTCGGCGCATCCATCTGCTTTCCGGCCAAGAACCACTTCCCTCCGGATTGCTGATACACCGACTGCCTGACGCCATCCCGGATTTCCACCCGGCTGGGTTCGCTGAACCCGAAGTCGAACAGCTTCTTGTTGCGGAAGTCGTCCAGACCCTTGTCGAGGCCCTCGCCGGTGTAAGTATTGACCTTCTGGATCCCCTCCACTACGGAACTTTTGGCGTAGTAGTTGTTGTCCTTATCCTTCCGCACTTCGAGTTGCTGCGTACCGCTCGCGTCTGTCGTGCGCACGGTGGCAACCAGCTTGGCGGAAGCGAACGCAGCCGCTGCCTTCTTGGCCTCTTCGTCAGTCGAGACCTCCATCCGGGTGTCCTTCAGCTTCCGGACGAGTTCCTCCACCTGGCCTCCGTCGGCGCGCAAAGGCTCCGGCCGGATGATCTGCCACTCATTCTGGTTATTCTTGCCGAATTCGATGGCGCCGCCCTTCGCCTTGAGTTCGACACGCGTCAGCTTTTCCTGGTCGAAGGTCAACAATCGCTTATCCCGAAGGTCCACCGGCGATTTATCGAGACTCGACTTGTTGAACGTCGCGATGGTGAATACACGCGGGTCGCCGTCCACCTTTGCAAAGGAACCGCCACCCGCCGGGCTGTCGTCTCCGAGGAGGAGGCGGGCCGTCTTGCCGTCCTTGCGAAGAATGCGGACTTCGAGCGAAGGGGACGCGAGTCCGAATTGCGCGGCGTCTGACATCTTCTCTTCAACGACTCTCGAAGAGTCAAGCGAAGAGAGCGCCGAGACCAGACCGGCTACCGCGTCCTGGTCGACCGGCCACTGCTTCGGCGCCACCATTTCCCAATTGCCGGAACCGGCCTTCCGGATCACCAGAGCTTCCGTTCCGGCCTTGGCGATGCCGATCTGCTGGAACTGATCCTGCGGGATCGAAAGCACCTTGGGGGCGGCGTCAGGAGACGGTTTGTTCTCCGCCTCCTTCTTCTCCCGATTGGACCAGTACACCGCCGCGGCGAGCGCCGCCAGAACAATAACAGCAATCAGCAGCCCTCGAACGCGCATCATTTAACGCCTCCGCCACCAA
>JBDKSR010000749.1:0-8199 GCA_039680545.1 Bryobacteraceae bacterium
CCGCGGTGTCTCCGGTATAGAGCCAGCCGTCACGCTTCACTTCGGCCGTCGTCTTCGGATCGTTGTAATAACCGGTGAACAGGCTCGGAGATTTCACCAACAGCTCGCCGTCGTCAGCAAGTTTCACTTCGATGCCCGGCAAAGGCTTTCCAACGCTACCCGCACGGGGATGATCGAGCGGATTCAGCGACACAATACCACCCTCGGTGAGGCCATAGCCTTCGGCAATCGGGATGCCGAGCGCCTCATAGAACTCGGCGAGCTGCTTGCCGAGCGGAGCCGCACCGGAGACTGCGATTCGAAGGCGGTCGCCAAATCGCGCGCGTATGGGCCGGAATGCGATCTTGTCCGCCCATCTGAGGGTATGTCGCATCCAACGCGGCACAGTGCGGCCTTCATGCTCGCGGCGGTGGACTTCGGCGCTCAGCCCAACGGCGCCGTAAAACAACTTCCTCGCAAACGCGGGCCGTTTCTCGATTTCAGTGCGGGCGCTCGTGTATACCCGTTCCCACAACCTCGGCGGAGCCAGAAAGATAGTGGGGCGAATGACTCGTAGCGCGTGTGGTAACTTTCCGAGGCTCTCGACAAACCATACCGGCATGCCGCAGACGATCGGCAGCAGTTCCAAAACGACGCGCTGCGTGATGTGGGCAGCCGGGAGGAACGCGATTGTGCAGTCTTCCGGAGTCAAACCGAGGACACTCGGCCCCATGTCGATATTGGCTACGAGCGCGGCATGGGAAACCACCGCCATCTTGGGCTCGCCCGTCACACCGGAAGTCAGATACAGAATCGCAGGATCCGATGGATGAAGCTCACGGCGAATCGCGGCAAACAGTTCCGGGGACTCCTCCATAGACTTCCGCCCGCGTGCGCGCAGTTCATCGAGAGATATGGCGCCGCCGGCGGTTCCCGTAAGTACGATCCAGTACACATCGAGCGGCGGATCGCATGCCGTTTGGAGGGAGCGGAGGCTGTCGCTGTCCTCCACAAAAACGGCCTTCGCGCCGCAAGCCCTGAGCGTGTGAACGTGTTGAGCCGGCGGGTAGCTGCGATAAAGCGCGGCGGCAACCGAGCCGTTCGCCAGGATGCCGACGTCGGCGAGATAGAATTCCGCCCGGGTCTCGCATTCCAGGGCGACCGTGTCCCCTTTACCGATTCCGAGCGTGCGCAGACCGGCCGCGATCTCGGCTGTAACTTGTTTATATTCAATCCAGGAGTACACCCGATAGTTGCCGCCACCCGCAGGCTGACACAGTGCCGGAAGATCACCGTACCGGTCGGCCGCTTCCTCCAGTACGGTGTATACAGTACGCAAGCTCACTGAAAAAGGCTAGCATGCCGCGGGAGGGTTTTGCCTAATCGCAGAGCAGTCGCGCCCTTACTTCACCGTCACTGAGAGTTGCCGCCGCTCAGTCCGTCCGGTGGAGGTCCCCGAAGTGAGCGTATACGTCGTGGTTTCAACAGGCCGGACCAGGACACAGCCCTGTCGCCGGTTCTTGAGTTCCGGCACATTCGGCTCGATACGTACCGCGTCCGCGCCATCGACGGAATAGCAGAGCGTGACAGGCCCACCCGGTTGGACCTCGGTGGAGCTTGAACTGAAAAGCTGGATCATCTCCCCTTCCCGGCGCGCAGAGGACTTGGCTTTCACTTTGATCGTGACAGATGAGCGCACAGTCTTCCCGCCGGGTCCTTCGGCAATGAGAGTGTAGGTCGTATCCCGGCCGGGTGAGGCCGTAAAACAGCGGCTATAGGCCGGCTTGAGCGTCTCCACAGGCGGATCGATCCGGACAGATCGAGCATTCTCCACGCCATAGCAAAGAAGAACGGGAGTCCCGACTTCGGTCTCAGCGTTTCTCGCGTAAAACTGAAGGATTTTCACTTCGCCAGCGCGAACCGGCTCCGGCGAGGGCGCGGGAGACGGACGGTCTGAGCAACTGGTAAGAATCAATGCGGCAAAGACGCTGGGAAGAAGACGGCGCATCCGTCCATGGTAGCCTGAAACCCGCTCAGAACTCAGTCAAACTCGGCGTGATTGACAGTCGCCCGGAAAAACTCAAAAAAGAAGTCCGGACGAACCCACCAGCCAGCCGTAAAGAATGACGGAATCGTGTAGCCGCCGAATTCCGTCTCTTCGAGGACATCGACTTGATATGGCAGCCAAGTCGCCTTACCCCCTTCACCTTCGGCGCCCCAGCGGGAAAGAGACGAACGCCGCAGCGCGCCATCCGGATTGAAGGTAAGGGTCAACGTGTTCGGCGCGCCATCGATGTTGAGGGTGACTTTCGCGGAATTGGAACTTACCGGCTCCCATTTGGCGCCTGCTTGAGGGAGGAGCGCTGCGGGAAGCCATGCCGATTCGATTGCCAGACGACCGATGGCGGACCTTTTCGTGTCCTCATCCTCCATTCGCATAGCCGGGAAGATACCCCAGAACCAAAAGCCGACCCGTGCTTTTCCATCGGAGTAACTGTCAGCACCGCTAAACCGCTTCATGCTCCGGCGTACACGCGCCCTCCAAAGGAAGCCGAGCGGGACGGACAGGATTTCGCGTGCTATTACGTTCGCCCACGGCGCAGTCGCTTTGGACCGCATCTTGCCGGACATACGGATCACTACGGAAGTCGCCAGAATCGTCCCGGGCCGGATGGAATGAAGCAGATATCGCTTCGCTGGTTCGGGCAGTCCTTCGACCATGCCGGGGTGGAATACCTCGCCGTCACCCCGTCCGCGAAGCGACTTCCAAATCGAATTTTGATGGCCTTCCTCGATCAGGCGCCGGATCGCGAGGTACGCCAAAGCGGTTAAGGCGGCCAACCCGGCTCCCGCCACAATATACAAGAGCATCACGCAATCACAATACATCATAGACCCGCGGGCGTCCTGCCGTTGCTTTGGTAGACTGGAAGCGGAGGAATGGCCGAGCGGTTGAAGGCGGCGGTCTTGAAAACCGTTAGTGGGGTAACTCACTCGGGGGTTCGAATCCCTCTTCCTCCGCCACACCCTTACCCGCAGGTCCCGCGCGAATAGTTCATCCCCGAATACCAGGTTTTCGGACCACGCGCATCGAGGGATGCGATTACGGAATTGTGTCTGGTTATCCGGGCTGTCATGTCATAAACTCGGTTGAGGGGGCCGCGTAAAACTCATGGGCCCGGCAGAAGAACACCTCTTAGAACAAAGGGAAGTCAGGCGGCGGACTCCGACGGGGACCTCCGAAACCGGCCGGACGTACGGCTTGCCCGCCGAGGTGGTGGAGACTGCGGTCCGGCGGCTGGGCTTCCTGGGACTAGTCATCGGGGTGATGTTCCCCGCCGTCTACTGCGTCGAGTATTTCACTCAGCGCGCGCGCACAGCAGGCCCCATCCCACCGGGCGTCGCCGTGGTGTTCTTTGTCACGGGCGTTGTCATATGTATTCTGGCCTGGAGCAAGAAATTCGACCCGCAACTGGTGCTCGACATCGGCCTGATCTTCGAGGTAATTGTTGCGTTCGGTATTTCGCTCGACGAGAACATTCCCCTTTGGCCGGCCGACCAGATGCTCCGGGGTGTCTCTTGGAACTGCCTGTGGATCACCATGTACGTGGTTGCGATCCCGGGCACGATGGGAAAAACCGTACTTGCGGCAATCACCGCCGCCTTCATGGGACCGTTCGGCCTTCTCGTCGACAGCGTTATCGAGCGCAGCATTCCGGCACAGCCCCAGATCCTCAACCAAATACTTCCCTTTGTCGCCGCCGGATGGGCCATCCCCGTGGCGCGGCACTTCTATCATCTCGGGACCCAGGTGACTCGGGCGCGCGCGATGGGCAGCTACGAGTTACTGGAACTCATCGGCCAGGGCGGCATGGGGGAAGTGTGGACAGCCAGACACCGGATGCTTAAGCGGGTCTCGGCCATCAAGCTGATAAGTCCCGACGCTCTCGCAGCGGGCGGCGCGGATACAAAACTGCTATTGCACCGTTTCGAGCGCGAAGCCCGTACGACGGCCGCCCTGCGGTCTCCGCACACGGTGGCTCTGTATGATTACGGCACCGCCGAAAACGGGAGCTTCTACTACGTGATGGAACTCCTGGACGGAGTCGACTTGGAAACGCTGGTCCGCAGATTCGGCCCTGTACCGGCAGGCCGCGCCGTCTGGTTCTTGACACAGGCTGCGAAGTCACTTGCCGAGGCGCATGCGCTGGGGCTTGTACATCGCGACATCAAGCCGCGGAACCTGTTCGTCTGCCGGATGGGCATGGAATTTGATTTCACGAAGGTATTGGACTTCGGCCTGGTGAAAATCACCGATCTCGAGACCCAGCAGACGTGCCTGACGCGCGAAGGCGTAACAACCGGCACACCCGCATACATGGCGCCCGAAGTCGCAATGGGAAAGCCGGACATCGACGGGCGAGCAGACCTGTACTCTCTGGGCTGTCTAGGCTATTGGCTGCTGACCGGACAACTCGTCTTCGAGGCGGACACGGCCGTGGCTACGGTACTCGCCCACGTACAGGACAAGCCAGTGCCTCCCTCCCAACGGACCGAGATTGAGGTTTCCAAGCGCCTCGATCATGTAATTCTGCGATGTCTGGAAAAGAATCCCGCCGATCGCCCGGAGAGCGCGCACGAACTGATCGACCTCCTTGCGGCCTGCGACGACGTTGACCCCTGGACGCAGAAGCAGGCGGAGGAGTGGTGGTCCACACACCTCCCAAAGATCTCCGATAGGGCCGCATTCGCTGCAGGTGCCGGGGACAACACAGTGTAAGCGGTAATTGCGACACCAAAAGCGGCCGTGCTACTGGATCCGGACAGATGCACAAAAATGCGGCTTCCTGAATTCAGGCCGAAAAGAGACACCTACCCGGCCGCCGGCCATGTAAATCCAGGAAAAGACTGTGCCGGCCCGCCTTCAGAGGACCCTCTACCTCTCGGGAGCACTTGGCAGCGACCATCCGCCAGTGGCCACGTCACGCGGCGCCTGCGAGCGCTATTGGATACGCGGATCTATCTCCCGGCGGACGCGCCGGCCTCAATCAGCCCGGCAATGGATTCGCCTGCAGGGTGCGCTTCCGGCTTTCCGGTTGTCATAAACGCCGTCAAACTACGCGGCTCGCAGACCGTATGCGGCAGCTTGGCAGGATCAAAGCGGCCGTAAGTCAGGTATGCAACGCCCGCCACCGCCGCCACCCAAGGCTCAACGAACAGCAAAGGAACCACGTACTTTTTCGAACGGATCAGGGACTCGCTCACACCGCGCGCGTTCTTGCTGGTGGGCAGGCCCGGAATCTGAGGCACCAGAAAATGCCAGAAACCGAGGTGCGGCCGATGCTCAAAATACTTAACCAGTACCCTGCCCAAGTTCTTGGGAGTCGATATGCCAACATCCGCTATGTAATTGCGGCGCAGCATACCTGGATGGTAGAAATTGATGATGCCGCGGGCAAAATCCGCGCAGTTGCGGTAGAACAGATTGAATTTCCTCTGGTTTTGCTGAGAATTCAGGAGCCAAATTAAGCGCTCGTCGTCCTCCAGTTTCGTTTCGAACGCAAACGCGTGGACGCTTCGGTCGTACGCAACACCGAGCAGTTGTACCCAATCCCCCTTGGGCGTCTCCCCTTCCGGTCCGTCCGGCGCAAGCATCCGGAGGTGCGCCCGGCGATAGCCATCCTTGAGCTGATCGGCAAGATCGGCATTCACGGATTGTGGGACAGCGTCAACCCGATCGACCGCATAGAAATATGGCAGCGGTGGAATTGCAATCCAGTCGAACCCTCCAATCCGGTTATACCGGCTGATTACGACACCGGTTTCGCCGGCCTCGCAGAGTCGAAGCTTCGTCGGTGTTTCAGCACAGACGCGCGAGAGATATATGGCCGCATGTCCCGTCGGGGTGAAAAAGGCAAATCTGCCGAACGGCTGCTCCACCAGGAGCGCGACTCGAGCCGAAAGCGGCACGGTCCCCATCAGAAAGACGATCAACAGCATCCAGGTCTTCAATCTCATAGGATCGAGAACGAACATCTACACCTTAAATTGTGACATGCACGGCGAGTGCCACTTAAGGCGCATCGAACGGGTAAGAGCCGAACTACTCAGCCAAGCGACATTGTGCCGGAGGCATAATGAGACTACTCCGGCTCTTTCAATGAGATACGAATCGAGCTCGGAGACGGAGCCTCGGGCACCTGAGGCATAGGGGCTCACGGTAAAGGCGCGCACTTCGATTCCAGGGGGTGTTTCTTGAAACGAATGGTAATTCTGCTTGTATTTTTTGCCTTGATCTGCGAATCCGTGGCGATGGCGCAGAAGCCACCGGAGAAAGCCGCCATACCTGCCGCGCCGCAAACAGGCGACATGGCGAACGAACTGGCGCAGCAATTGAGCCAGAAACTTCACGTCAAGACAGTGGCAGGCGAACCGGTCAAAGTAGGTTCGGTGACTCTGATCCCGATCTTGATGGTCGATGTCAGTTTTGCGGGAGGAGCCATGCCGACGCCGCTGAAAGGCGGGCCGGCGATCGACGGCTTTCTGATGAGCGGGGAAGCTCGGCCGTTAGGCTTTGTGGCAATCACGAAAAAAGGGACGCGGTTTATCGGCGCGGCCAACACACACGCCAAGTGAGGAAACCACGATGAAAATCATTTCAAGATTTGTTTCATTGGCGGCTTGCCTGGCCTTGTGGGCGGGTGCTGGAAATGCGCAGCCCATGGCAAAGCCGTTGGCCAATTTCGACAAGATGGTTTCGGACCTTAGATCGAGCAGCGTGGTGGGAGAGCCGATCCTTGCAGGCGACACAACGGTAATTCCGTTTGCGGCGGTCCAGTTCGGTTTGGGCAGCGCTGGTGCGATGGGCGGCGTTGCAGGAGGCATGGGGTCGAAAACCGTTCCGTTGGGTGTTGTCATCGTGGAAGGCGACGATGTTCGCGTGGAGATGCTTCCGGAGCAGCCGCAAAAGCCGTCAGTGTTACAGCAACTGGTCCAAGGCATCATCGACCGGAAGGTGACCATCATGGGGAACGGTATCAACGTGGGGCATGCGCCGGGCGACGTGAAGGACCTCACGGACATGGTTACCGGCATGAAAGGGCAAACGACCGTGGTGGGTAACGCATTGAACATCGGCCACATGCACGCACCTCAACCTGCTGCCGATGCGGACAAGACACTCGCGGGTTTGGAGGCTGCGGCTGTCAAGAGTCCGACGGCAGAGAATTATTACAAACTGGGCGAGGCATACAGGAAAGCGGGCCAGAAAGAAAAAGCGATTGCGGCTTATCAGAGGGCCATCAAGTTGCGGCCGGGGTACGCTGAGGCGACGCGGGCACTGGCGAGCCTGAAGAAATAGGTCTCCATCCGCGCGTAAAACAACGCCACAGGCGATTTTGTGGCAGGTAGATGCCCCGGCGACACGCGGTTTAGTAATTCGTCCAGCTAACATACTTGGGGATTGTCCAATGGCGACTCGACGAGAGTTCCTTGCGGCAACGGTTACCGCACCGTTAACCGGGGCGGTGAAAAGACCGAACATCGTCTTCCTCATGGCGGATCAGCACCGCGGCCAAACCGTAGGCTGCCTCGGCGACGAGCAGGCGATCACACCAAATCTCGACCGGCTTGCGGGCGAGGGAATGATTCTCGATCGGACGTTCGCAAATACGCCCGTATGCTGCCCTGCCCGAGCCATCTTGTTGACTGGCCAATACTGCCATCGCAATGGGATGGTGGCGAACGATCTGCGCTTGCGGGAGTCTTCTCTTTCATTTGCCGAAGAATTGCGAAAGGCTGGCTACCGGACGGGCTTTGTCGGCAAGTGGCACCTCAACGGCGGACCGCGCCTGCCGGGGTTTGTCCCGCCAGGTGATCGGAGACACGGTTTCGAATATTGGGCAGCCAACGAGTGCAGCCACACACACTTCAAGAACACGATCTTTCGCGACACGCCGGACCCGATCATACTCGACAAATTCGAAACGGACGGCTATGCGGACTTTGCCGTCGAATTCCTGAAGGGCGTCAAGACAGACCAGCGGCCGTTCTACCTCACCGTGCAGTGGGGCCCGCCACACGATCCATACAAAGCGCCGCCCGAGTATTCCCGGATGTACAACGCTTCCAAGCTGAAGCTCCGGCCGAACTGGAGAGAGGGGCCGGGCGTCCCTGGTCGCAAGGAAATCGCGGAATACTACGCCATGGTGACGGCGGTTG
>JBDKSR010000750.1:0-2770 GCA_039680545.1 Bryobacteraceae bacterium
GATCTCGGCGATGCTCACGTCCGTCAGTAACTCATAGTAACGGTACATGAGTTCGTCGCTGATGCTCATCAGCTTGGCGAACATCGATTCGGGCGCCTCCGTGATGCCGATGTAATTGCCAAGAGACTTCGACATCTTGTTGACCCCGTCGGTGCCTTCGAGAAGCGGCGTCGTGCCGACCATCTGCGAGCGCTGCCCGTAATCGCGCTGGATTTCGCGGCCAACGAGCAGATTGAATTTCTGATCAGTCCCCCCGAGTTCGATGTCGGCGTTCAGAGCCACCGAATCATAGGCCTGCGCGAGTGGGTAGAGCAGTTCGTGCACCGAGATCGGGATCCCCGTCGTAAAGCGCTTGGTGAAGTCATCGCGCTCGAGAAGCCGGGCCACGGTGTACTTGGCGCAGAGCCGGATCATGGGTTCGAAGCCCAGTTCGTCCAACCATTCGCTGTTAAACCGGATCACCGTCTTATCGGGGTCCAGGATCTTGAAGACCTGCGTCTTATAGGTTTCGGCGTTCGCGAGAATCTCCTCGCGTGTCATCGGCGGGCGGGTCAGATTGCGGCCGGTCGGATCGCCGATTCGCGCCGTGCCGTCGCCGATCACGAAAATGACCGTGTGGCCCATATCCGCAAAGTGCTTCATCTTGCGGATCAGGACGGTGTGTCCGAGATGCAGATCGGGAGCCGTCGGGTCAAACCCGACCTTCAACCGCAGGGGACGGCCGGTCTTCAAGGATTCGGCCAGTCTTTCCCGCAACTCCTCCTCGCGGATGACTTCGACAAATCCTTTCCTTAGATAGGCAAACTGTTCGTTAACAGGAAGGAAACCCACGTTCCCATTGTACGGTGAGACGCCGTTCACTCGCGAACCCACCCTCGCGAAAAAGGGGATTTGCAGGCCTCTCATGCTACGCTCGAATTGAAATGACCGAAGGCAAATGGAGGAAGTCGCGGGAGAATCTGGAGCGGGCGCGGAAGTCGCTCATTGGGGGCGTCAGCAGTCCGTTTCGCGCCAAGTTTCCAGTGCCGCTTTACTTTCAAGACTGTAAAGGGCCGCGCCTTAAGGACGTCGACGGGAACGAGTACATCGACTATACGCTGGGATGGGGTCCGAACATTCTGGGCTACCGGCATCCGGCGGTCGTCGAAGCTGTGCGGCGGCAGGCCGAGGGCGCGCACACATACGGCGCGCAGCACGAACTCGAGTTTCTGGTCGCTGAGAGGATTCAACAGTTCGTACCGTGTGCGGAACGCCTCGCGTTTTCATCGAGCGGAAGCGAGGCCGTGCAACTTGCCTTGAGGCTCGCACGGGCCTTCACGGGGCGAAACCTCATTCTGAAATTCGAGGGTCACTATCACGGTTGGTTCGACCCGATTCTGCTAAGCCATCACCCCCGGCGGGAGGAGATCGGACCCCGCGAGCAGCCGAACGTGGTGCTCGAATCGCGGGGCCAAGTCGCGAATGCGGCAGATAACGTCGTGGTGGCTCCGTGGAATTGTGTCGAGAGCGTGGCGCGAGTATTTGAACGCCACGGGACCAGACTGGCGGGCGTCATTATGGAGCCGGTGCTGTGCAACGGCGGGTGTCTGATGCCGCAGTCCGGATACATCGAGGCAGTAGCCCGGATGTGCCGGGAGAACGGCACGGTGCTGATCTTCGATGAGGTAATCACAGGGTTTCGCATGGCACTGGGCGGCGCTCAGAGCCAGTTCGGAGTGACGCCGGACATCGCCACGTTCGGCAAGGCCGTCGGCGGTGGGATGCCTCTCAGCGTCATCGCGGGAAAGCGCGACATCCTAGAAATGATGATCAGCGGTGGCGTGTCATTTGGAGGGAGTTTCAACGGCAACCCAATGGTGCTTGCGGCATCCCACGCAACGTTGGGTGAACTGTCGCAGAACGATGGCGCGGCACTGAAGCGCGCCAATGAAGTCGGCTCGTCTCTGATGGATGGAATCCGTGCTGTCGCAAAGCGCCGGGGTATTCCGCTAACTGTGTCGGGCTTTGGAACCGCGTTCGCGCTGCACTTCACCGGAAAGGCGGAACTACGCGAGTACCGGGATACGCTGGATGACGACCGTGAGAAACTAGCCCGTTTCGCCAAGGCACTGCTTGCGGAGGGAGTCTACATTCTGCCCGATGGACGGATGTACACCTCCACCGTTCATACGGAACGCGAGGTAGAGGAGACGGTTCAGGCCGTCGACCGCGCGCTCGCCTCGGCGGCGTGATACGAACTGCGCACGAGCGGACCGGAAGCGACGTGCAGGAATCCCATTTCGCGGCCGATCCGCTTGTAATCTTCGAATTCGGCAGGCGTGATAAAACGGACAACCGGCAGGTGCCGTCGAGAAGGGCTCAGATACTGGCCGATCGTGAGGATATCGACGCCGCGCGCCCGCAAGTCGTGCATGACGAGTACAACTTCTTCTTTCGTCTCGCCGAGACCGAGCATCAAGCCTGATTTCACCGGCATGTCCGGCCGGGCACGCTTCGCGTACTGAAGGACACCGAGCGAACGCTCGTAGTCTGCGCCGAAACGAACCTGCGCATACAACCGGGGCACAGTCTCGATATTGTGGTTCAGCACGTCAGGCGCTGCATCCAGGACGATGTCCAGCGCCGCATGCGAGCCCTGGAAATCCGGGATTAATACCTCGACCTTGCATTCCGGCACGCGTTCCCGGATCGCGCGGATCGTCCCGGCAAACTGTCCGGCCCCGCCATCACTGCAATCATCACGTGTGACGCTGGTGACCACGGCATACCG
>JBDKSR010000751.1:0-3424 GCA_039680545.1 Bryobacteraceae bacterium
AGCCCTTGCGGGCGAGCGCAGACTCCGCCATCGTCGCGCGGTTTTCGTTGATGTTCGTGATGGCCGGATTCCCGTATGGATTCGGCATCACCGCTGGGATAGCGCGAAGGATGGCTCTGGTCGTGCATCCGTAACACTGGTAGACAAACGGAGACTCCTTGAAAGCACGTGCCATCGTTCGCGTCCTCCGGTTCCTATGCCGACCGCTGTCCACCAGCTTCCACCAACCGAATGAACTGATCTTCACGCCGGTCAAGGCCGTATGCGTGTACGACCCTTTTCCATCCATCGCTAATCGGACGCGGTAGATGTCCGCGCTCGATCTGACTGATCCACGCTTGCTGGCATCCCGCCAACATGGCCACCCTCGACTGGCTCAAGCGCAGCTTCCACTCGCGCCATTCCCGCAGGTCCTTCGCCTCCTCCGGTTTGCTTATCATCGCCGTATCCTCCGCTCCGCGCGGCCTTCGCCGCAGCCTCGAATTCATTCAGTGAGAGGCCGTAGAGCCGAGCAATCGGGCGCCAGCGCCAGCGAAACTTGGGTAGATACCCACGCTCAACGAAGGACAGGCGCGTTGGGCTAATTCGCCCTCGGGCGAATTCTTCGAGCGTTTTGCCCCTGGCCAGCCTGATTGATCTGAGCGTCGTGTTCGCCATTACCGATCTATCTCCATCTCTACGGCTCTATACATCGATAATAGCGAACTGTCAAAAGGTATTTCAAAATATCGGTTGATGTCAAGATGGAAAGTGAGGTAAGCTATTGATCGGGAGATATGTTATGAATCCAGCAAAAAGTGCGTTTGGAAGAAGGCTTCGATACATCCGCAAGCTTCGCGGGGCATCTCAGCGTGACATCATGCGGGTATGCGGGTTCTCGTCCCCTACGATAGTTTCCGAGTGGGAGAATGGGAAGGGGGACCCCCTGATGCGCCATATAATCGCCATCAGCGAATATTTTTCCATCAACCCAGCCTGTCTCGCTTACGGTTCCGACGAATACGACATGGCCATCGGCGAATGGGAGAGGACGATGCTCGCCGCCGTGCGCCACCTCGGAGATGAAGATCGTGCGAAGCTTCAGCGCCACATGCAGAACTATTACACTTGGCCAACAATCCTCCCGCTCGAAGGGCAACCCGATGACAGTGTAATAGACGCGCAACTTTCCGCGTCTGAGGTCGCGAGGCGAGTAGCCGCGCGGACCAAGCGCGCGTCCACGCCCGCCAGCGCGGAGCTGCACGCGCTGTGCACGCGGATAGCCGAATGGCTGGAGGACCCTTCCTCAGGAATTACGGCGTCCGACGTGAATGCTTTTGAGCGCGTTTACGCGCTTGTTCACGAGCGATTCGAACCGAAAGAGCCCGGAGCAACAGAGGGCAGCCCGTCGTCTGGCGGACCCGATGTTGGAACCGGAAAAGCGCATGGATCATAGAGGAACCTCCTTGGAGTCGTAATATACAGACGTTGGAGAAGGGAATAGCGTTCGGTTTTTTTTGGAGGATTTTAGCATGCACAAAGGTACTGTAACGTGTGCGATCATTGTGCTGTCCGTGTGCTTCAGTGTTAAGTCAGAAGACACATCCCCCGAACGACAATGGGCCGAACTGGACGCCCAGTCGCGGGAAAAACTGCGAGATGGACACACCTCAGAGTCCGCCGCGCTGGCGTTCAAGGCGGCCAGCGTCTCCCTGAAATGCGAGCCATTGAACCTTAGAGGCGTTCGATCTCGGATCATCGCCGCAATCGCCTACGTAAAAGCAAACCAATGGAAAGACGCGAAGGAATCGTTCCAAAGCGCTGAACGCCAACTGCGCCAGGCAGGAGCCTTGCTTACTCCAGAGATGGCGCAGACATATGCGGGCCTTGCAAAATGCGCCGAGCACGAGGGCGATACCAGAACAGCGGAAGTATTGCGAAGGTTGGAAAGGGAAACGCGAACGGCGATCCGAGACGATGCCCAAGCCGCACTCGATGATTTGGACGGGAAATGACCATGGACCCTATGTATGCAATAGGCTTCATGCTGTTCCTGTTCTTCTGGATATTCCCAGCCGTCATCGCGCACCATAAAAAACGTGGCGACGGATGGATCTTCATACTGATCCTTATCGGGTTGATCTGCTCTCCCATCTCTTGGGCGATGTCTCTCCTGATGGAAGATCTGAGCAATGTGAAGGAGGTTGCGCCCATGAAGAAAGTGCCAGAACTGCCATGCCCAAAGTGCGGCTTCCCCTTTGCGTATGGCTCTAAGTTCTGCCGAAAATGCGGGCACTACTTCCAAAAGGCTGATCGGGGAAATGGCTGACCTACAGGTTTTGACTCCGTCCGGTCCGGTAACGGTTCACTTGGCCGAACGCCGGCCCGGTGGAGCGCTGCACTGGCGCTTCTGGGACACCGAGCGCAGGAACTGGCGCTACGGCTCAACAAAAACCTTCACCAGACGCGCGGCGCTCGCCGAGGCGCAAAAGGCAGTCCTGAGGATCTTCTCCAACCGTCCGTCCTCGACCGGAGGGTGGACGCTCGGCGACGCCGCGAATGTGTGTCTGCGCGATCGCTTTCCGGACGCGGCAACGGACGCTACCGGCCCCGGGCTCAACGATCTCCCCAAGCGACTGCAGGAAGGCCATGCCCAGTGGGATACCTACCGCGATGCCAGGGCTCGCCTGCTGACCTTCGTAAACTTCGCCGGAGCGCGGACCGAATTAGGAAGCGCGGATACGTTCACGGGCTGGTGCCAGGGCTTCTTGAGCGCCCGCCGGGCCAAAGGCATCGGGGCGACGGGGCTGTCCAACGATCAGCGGGCAATCTCGCGGCTCGCGGCGTGGATCATGTCCCGTCGACCTGCCAAGGTAGACTGGCCAAGTAACCCGGCCGCGCGAAAGCTGCTCGAGTTGCCCAAGGTCCTGAAGCAAACCAGGCGCAGTCCGCCCGCGGAAGCGGTGTCGAAGCTGCTCGAACACCTGAAGGGCACCGACATCTATCCGGCCGTCGTGCTGATCCTGTCAGGGTTGCGGCCGGTCGGATCCGGCCGCATCACGTGGGAGCAGATCAGCCTGGACCACTCCCACGCGACGGTTACGGAAAAGAATGAGTCCCGACTCCTGAGGCTGGGGAAATGGGCCACCGCCGAACTGTCGCGCTGGCATGAACTGGCGGGGAAGCCCGTCGGCGAGGTGTGGCCCTTCACGCGGCTCTATCTGTTCGTCCGCTTCCGCCGGCTCGCCGACGCGGCCGGCTGCCAGGGCCTGACGCTTCAGGGGCTCCGCAGGCATGTCAGCCAGCGCCTGTATGCCGCCAACGTCGCGCCCCAAATAGAGGCCAAGGTCTTGGGGCATTCGGTGCAAACGGCCATGCGGCACTACGTCGACCTCGCGGCGCTAGAAGAACGGCCCGACGTCGAAAACGCCTTGGACTACGCCCG
>JBDKSR010000752.1:0-1690 GCA_039680545.1 Bryobacteraceae bacterium
TTGCCGATCTTCCTCACAAAAGCGTAATTTGGACTGAGCGCGGGGACCGGCTTCGGCTGGTCCCCGGCATTGCCTCCGGCGCTTCATTCATCGAAGCGCCAGTCTCCTCTTAAAGCTTCACCAAGTCCTGAATTTTCAGGGTAGCCCCGCCGCGTTCGATGCTCCGGTATGCCGCGATTCCGATCAGGCTGCCGAAGGCGCCGGCCCTGAGTCCGGCTCGCAGGCCTAATGGATCGGGATCCGGCAGGCCCCGGAAAACCAGGTCCTGGATCGATGTGTCGGCACCCTCGTGGCCGCCCTGACGCTGTGGTTCGAAATCCTCTATGACCTCGGACTTGCCGAACGTCCGAGTGAGCCGCACTTCTCTCACCTTGTGCCCACCACCGCCGAAAGTATTCATGTCAATCCGTCCCTTTGTTCCGTTGAACGAGATGGACTGCCCCTCATAGGGAATGTATGTGTTGGCCGTATATGTGACGACTGCCTGGTTCTCGTAATTCACTCGGACCGACATTACGTCGTAAATGTTGCAGTTCTCGCGGAACACGCACGCATCGCGGAGATAACCGTCCTCGGATTCGCAGGCGACAAACATCTCCATCGCGGTCTTGTTTGTCGTGATGTCCCAATGGAACTTGCACTGCTGCTTGAAGGGGCAAACGCGGCAGTGAGTGCTGCGAACTTTGCCGTTTCGGCCATAAACCTTCAGCGCTCCGTACGCTGAGACCTCGGCCGGTTCCGATTCCAGCCACCAGTTCACTTGATCGAAGTGATGGGAAGCCTTGTGTACGAGCAGCGTCCCGGAGTTCTCCTTCAAGTAGTGCCAGCGGCGGAAATAGTCGGCGCCATGTGAAGTGTTGAGGTACTCGTGGAAATCGACCGAGATAATATCGCCGATCGCCTTTTCCTTCAGGAGTCGCTTTACCGTCTTGGCCTTGGGTTCGTGGCGGGCGTTGAACGTTACGGTCACCTTCCGTCCGGTCCGCTTCTGCACATCGAGGATTGCCTGGCACTGCTCCTCCGTCGTGCACATCGGCTTCTCTGTGATGGCGTCGCAGCCCAGCTCCAGGGCGCGGACGATATAGCGCCAGTGCGTTCCATCAACCGTTGTGATGATCACGGCGTCGGGCTTGGTCTGGCGAATCATCTCGTCGAAATCGGTGAATACCGGAGCCGCCACACCCATGATGCCTTTTGCCACGTTGAGGCGCTTGCGGTTGATATCACAGAGGCCAACGAATTCGACGATGTCGCTGTAACCCTTGACGACCGGGATGCCCCAGGTCAGTGTGCCACGGCTACCCGTGCCGACTGTCGCCACTCTGAGTTTCTTGCCGCCCTGCGCTGCTGTAAGCATGGTGGCGAACGGTGTCGCAGCCGTTGCGACGACCGCTCCGGTTCCCGCGAGGAAATTCCGTCTGGTCAGTGAATGAGTAAGCGAATGGGACGTCACGATCCCTCCTCCCAGGAACCATTTGTATCATGCCGGAGGCGTCTGTGTTGTACCAAGAACGGCTTTGAATCCAATAGGCCGGATGTAAGCGCACCACGCTGGGCTGCGAACCGGTATTGTCTTTGAAGCCCGCCGCCTTAGCCGGGACAAGGCCTCAGAATCTAATGCCGGGTACGAAGTGTCTGTCCGGCCTGAAATGGTAATGTATGCAAGAGGTTCGGCGTCAGGACCGGACGC
>JBDKSR010000753.1:0-2668 GCA_039680545.1 Bryobacteraceae bacterium
AATCCGAGATAGATGCCATTGCTCATCGGCAGAGCGATTGCAGTAAGTGGTTGTATCGACACCACCGAATAGTCGGCGCCGAGTGCCGCGAGCGCGCCGCTCAGGAGCATTAGCTGATCCACGAACGGGTTTTGATCAGTGGCGCTGGGCCCCGTGCTCCAGACAGTCGCCTCCTGCAGCGACACCAGGTCAGGGTTTGCGGCTTTGATCTGTTGCGCCAAAATGGCCGCGCGTCCGGCGAAGTTGCTGTTCAGAACCTCTTGATAGGTAAGATCGATACCTACCGTGGGCGTGGCTGAATTGATATAAGCCAGCGCAAATCCCAGATCAGTCCCGGCATCCATATTCTGGGTCATCACTGTAACAGCTGTGTTGCCGGAACCTGCCCACACCGAGCATGCTGCGACGAGCAGGAGCGCGGTATATCGAAACGCTCGCATGTCGAACGCCATAGTCCCTCCTGGCGCTGAGTATAGGCCACAACCATCCCAAAATCCACGGTGTTGCACAGGAGGAGCGTAGCGGAGGGCCTCCCAGGCAAGTCGATGCGCATTGCCTTTTCCCAGCGCAACCTGGAGGCGGGACCATGGCCTTACACGCTCGCGCTCCGGACGGATGGCCGGCTATCCGGAAGTTGAGATCCCGGGCCAGGCAGAGCGGGATTACACGGGGTGAACTGGGCGTCGTCGCGAGTTGTAGCGTCTGCTGGTTACCGGCCTACTCCAGCAGCGGAGCGTTGGGTGAGCGGAGGGTGCGGATATCGCGCATGGGGGGCTGGCCGAAGAAACGGCTATATTCCCTGTTGAACTGGGTCGCGCTTTCATATCCGACGTCAAAGGCCGCACTCGCCGCGTCCAGCCCTTCCAGGAGCATGCGTCCCCGCGCTGCCTGTAAGCGAAGCTGTTTCTGATACTGAAGAGGGCTCATGGTGGTCAGTCCCCGGAAGTGATGGTGGAACGTTGATACGCCCATGCCCGCGATGTCCGCGAGATCCTCAACCCGTATCGGTTTCGCGTAGTTTGCCTTGATCCAGGCGACTGCCTTTGCGGTCCGGTGGCTCTGATCTCCTGACGTCGCAATCGCCCGAAGGCGTGCGCCCACTGAACTCCGCAGGATCCGGTAGACGATCTCGCGCTGAATCAGGCCACTGAGGATGGGGATGTCCTGCGGCGTGTCCAGCAATTCCATGAGCCGGCAGCACGCACTGAGCAATTCGACCGTGGTCTCACCGGTGGCCATGGCAGGGCTGCCGGACGGCTGCTCAGAGATCTGAATCTCCCCGCGGCTGAGAAGCTCCCGGACCATGGGCGTTTCGAGTTTGAGCGCAAAGGCGAGAGCGGGCACCGCTTCACTCGCTTCAACCACCCGGCTGACGATTGGCAGGTCGATCGACGTCAGCAAGAAATGCGACGCATCGTAGATGAACGTGCTCCGGCCGAGGTCGACTCGCTTTCGCCCTTGGGCCATCACAATCACGCCCGGTTCGTACGTCCCCGGACACGGATCGGTCGGGCTGGTCCGCCTGTGGAGCGTCAGGCCCGGAACGCCGGTTGCCCGATGCTCTTCCGAACCCATATAGGAGGCAATCTGACGAGCGAGTTCAACCCGCAGTTGAGATAAACGGTCTGGAGACGAGGCGGCATCCGCCTTGGGATTTTTCATGCCGATGGTTCCCCCTCCTCTGACCATAGGATAACTTCGCCGCGTCCATTTCTGTCAGGTGGCGAGAGAAATAGGCAATAGATCGGAAGGATCGGGCAACCGGGTTAAAGGCGCTTGTTCCTACGCTGTAAGTAGGAGATAAACAAAACGGCCGCACGCGGCGTGACAGCCGGAGGCTGGAATCCAACGGCTGCGCGTCACGAGCCGTGAGTTTGCGTGATAATCAACCCAACAGAGATCATCATGAAAGCTATCGCTATCAATGGAAGTCCCCGACCGGGCGGCAACACGGAGATTTTGCTGAAGAAGGTTCTTGAACCACTGGAAGCCGCCGGATGGAGCACGGAGTATCTGCGGATCGGTGGAAGGCCCGTGCGCGGTTGCGCGGCCTGCTTGAAATGCGTCAAGACGCGGAACAGACGGTGCGGGATCGAGAAGGATGACATGAACAAATACATCGAGAAGATCTACGCCGCCGATGCAGTCATCCTCGGTTCCCCGACCTACTTCACAGATGTAACCACCGAAATGAAGGCGCTGCTCGATCGAACCGGCTACGTTGCACTGGCCAACGGCGGGCTCCTCAGGGGAAAGATCGGGGCCGCGGTCGTGGCAGTCCGGCGGGGTGGCGCGACCCACGTTTTCGACACCATCAACCACATGTTTCTGATGAATTCCATGATTGTTCCGGGCTCCACCTACTGGAACTTTGGCATGGGCCGCGAAAAGGGCGAAGTGCTTGGCGACGAGGAAGCGCTGCGGAACATGAACCATCTGGGGCAGACGATTGCGTGGCTCGGAAAGGCTATAGCCGCCGCTCCTGATGCGTACCCCAAGCCGCCCCGCAGGGCCGAGCCACCGCGAGAAGAAGTGCCCGCGAAGGATTCCTAGGTCAGTTCCAAGCGTACAGGGCGGTCCAGGGCGAGTGTGCAGCAGAGGGGCGGAATGTCCGTTGCCCGATGCTCTGCCGATGTCATGAAAGAGGCAATCGTGCGGCTGACTTCAG
>JBDKSR010000754.1:0-1501 GCA_039680545.1 Bryobacteraceae bacterium
GCATGCTGGGCGACAGCGCCCGTGAAAGCTCCCTTTTCGTGCCCGAACAGTTCGCTCTCGATGAGGGTCGGCGACAAGGCGGCGCAATTCACCGCGACAAAGACGCGATCCGACCGCTGGCTGTTCCGGTGGATGCAACGCGCGAGCACCTCTTTGCCGGTGCCGCTCTGGCCGGATAACAGCACATTCGCATTCGTGGGGGCGACCTTGCGTGCCAGTTCGATCACAGCCTTCATCTTCCGGTCCTCGGCGATCAGCGAATCGCAATCGAAGCGGGCGCCTTCTTCTTCCCTGAGGACTTCACGCTCACGCTCGACATCGCGCGCATCAAGAGTACGCCGAACCAGGAGGCGCAGTTCGTCGGGACTGCTGAGAGGCTTGCCAAGGTAGTCGGCGGCGCCCAGTTTCATCGCCTCGACTGCGGAAGAGACGGTCCCGTACGCTGTGATCATGATGACAGGGGTCTCAGGCGAGTTCTCTTTGGACCAGCGCAGAATCTCCAGGCCATCTCCATCCGGGAGCTTCAGGTCCGATAGAACGAGGTCGTATTGCCTTTTCGCTCCCAGGCGTTTCGCGTCGGCAACCGAGCCCCCGGACTCGACGGCGTAGCCTTCGCCCAAGAGTATCGTCTCCAGAAGTCTTCGGAATCCAGCGTCGTCGTCAATTACGAGGATTGTTTCCATGTAGCTGCATGCTCCGTAATGGAAGGTTTCGGGTCCATATTCGGGAAAGTCAGAACGGCTTGCGTCCCGTGCGGCTTGACGTCGCGCAACTCCAGCCGCCCGCCGAGCGAGTCGACAGCCTTACGCGCGATCGCCAGTCCCAAGCCTGTGCCGGTGGATTTGGTCGTCACAAAGGGTTCAAACAGCCTTTCCCTGACCGAATCCGGCAAGCCCGGCCCATCGTCCTCTATTTTGATGACGAAACGGCCCTTTTCGTCTCGTCCGGCTGCGACGGCAATTTGGCCGCCACCACAACCAGAAAGGGCCTCCGCGGCATTCCGTACAAGATTCAACAGCACCTGCCGGAGCAAGTCAGGATCCGTACGCAACTGCCAGAGACCGCCGCTTTGAACGAACCGGATGCTGCCATCCGGCGACGCCGCGCCAACCTGAACCGCAAGCCCCGAAGCGATCTCTTCCCACTCGACCAAACGGAAAGACGGCTCCCGAGGCCTGCCATACTCGAGTAGCCGGTTCACCAGGTTTTCCAGACGGCCAACCTCGGCGACGGCCGGTTCGAGCAGAGAGCTCACCTCAGGAGACGCCTTCTCGCCTGCGAGCTGAGCGAACCCCTTGATGGTTCCCAGCGGATTCCGGATCTCGTGCGCGAGCACCGCCGACAACTTGCCGAGCCTTGCCAGATGCTCGAGTTCCGCCTGCCGGCGCTCGAAACGCGCCGTCCGCCGCATGCTCCAAACCAGGTATCCGGAAAAAAGGATCAGCGCAAGGCCGCTGAGGGCGACAATCACAAGATTGTGGCGCGCGTGGACCAACAGGTA
>JBDKSR010000755.1:0-2641 GCA_039680545.1 Bryobacteraceae bacterium
AAGGGAAGTCGTAGATCGCCACGGGCTTCGCCCTCGCGATGACCTTTTTTGTTGATGTTACACCCTGGACCCTATACCCGATACCCTTGTTACAGACCAGACAGACTGAATAGACCCTATACGCGAGACCTGAAGCCTGGAGCCGCGCGAAGCGTCTTCACCCGACGCCCTGTGCCTTGGTCGGGATCGGGGCGATGACGTAATCTTCGCTGAAGCGGATGGCCATCTCGCCGTCCCTGCAGCGCATGACGGTCCCGAGCATGCGGATACGCGCGTTTCGCGGGTTTTTGAGCTTGTGCCGGCTCTCGTAGGAGAGACGCAGTTCGAGCCGCACTTTCGTGCCTTCCGCCAGGATGGCATCCGTGCGGAAATAGGCGCCGCCTGCGGATACGTTCACCGTCTTGAGGGTAATTTTTCTCTTGGCGGCTGTTCTCGCCAGCGTCTCGACTAGAGCCGGGACGACGAGATCGTATCGCTCGTATTTCCTTCGCTCAACCATCAGGGTTCACTCTCGATTTCTTCTATGAGTGCAGTCTATCGCGTGGGGGGGGAAAATCAACCCGCAAAAAAGTATGAATTTGTCTAAGAAAATATTATGAGAAAAACCGGTCAAAGTAATCTTTCAAGGATTAGACGCAAAGGGTGCAAAACGAGAAAGTATTCCAATTTACGCGCACTTGTGCTAATGTTTCCGCGCTGCGAGTTATAGACAGCAGAGACCAACGTTACCAGAGTGACCAATGTTACGGAATCTCGGGATCAGGGTGTGGAGAGTACATTGCCGCGGAGAGGCAGTGAAGAAGTGCAGGAAGTGAATAAAAAGAGGGATTCCGGATTCCGGCTTCAGGCTTCAGGTAAGAAGAGCCAACAGCAGACAGCCGACAGCCCTCAGCCAAAAGCGAAAAGTCAACGATGAATCCTCACTGTAGGCTGTCGACTGTAGACTGTAGGCTTCGGGACGTCGCCACGGCGGCGGACCGGATGGAGTCATTGCGAGCAACAGACCCCGACTTCGTCCGGGGTTATCGATGGAAGAAACAGGTTCTCTTTGATACAGAGGAGCCGATGCGCACCGGCAGCAAAGACCGACCTGGCAATGGTGTTTTAAACCCGTTTGCGAGCATGGTCCCGGGAGTGATCGGTTGTCCCATTGGCGACATGCATGCGGTGCATGATCCCGTTTAGGAGAGTGTAGCAACAAAGCACCCTCGGGCCGGATGCGCATCGACATCCCCCACAGGTGGTGACACTGTATGAAAAGAGCGCGTTCGATTCAACCGAAAAAAGGGTCTGCAGCCATGTCCTCGTCCTCGTTTTCGATGATCCACCCGCATGCCGCGGGCATCGACATCGGCTCGCGCGAGCACTGGGTGGCCGTTCCCGAGGACCGGGACGAGCGTTCCGTGCGCCGGTTCGGCTGTTTTACGGCGGATCTGTATGCCCTGGCCGACTGGCTGAAGCGCTGCGGCGTTGAGACGGTGGCCATGGAGTCCACGGGGGTCTACTGGATCCCGCTGTATCAGATCCTCGAGGAGCGGGGCTTCGAGGTGAAGCTGGTCAACGCCCACCATGTCAAGAACGTCCCGGGCCGCAAGAGCGATGTCCAGGATTGCCGATGGCTTCAGCGGCTGCACAGCTACGGGCTTCTGAGCGGTTCCTTTCGCCCGGAGGCGCAGGTCTGTGTGCTGCGCAGCTATCTGCGCCAGCGCGACAACCTCATTCGCTATGCTTCGGCTCATATCCAGCACATGCAGAAGGCGCTCACGGAGATGAACCTGCATCTGCATAAGGTGCTCAGCGACATCACGGGAGTGACCGGGATGCGCATGGTTCGGGCCATTCTCGAAGGCCAACGCAATCCTGTCGCCTTGGCCGCAATGCGCGACGGCCGGGTCAAGAGCAGCGCCGCCGAAATCGCCAAGGCCCTGGAGGGCGACTATCGGCCGGAGCATCTGTTTGTGCTTCGGCAGGCCGTTGAGCTCTACGACATCTACCACGAGAAGATCGCTTCGTGTGATCGTGAGATCGAAGCCGTGTTATCGGCCTTTGAAGCGCGCTCCCCAGGAAGCCCCTGCCCGCCGGCCAAGCCCCGGAAGCGAAGAAAGAATGAACCCTACTTCGATCTGCGCAGCCATCTGTTCCGGGTCACGGGGGTGGACTTCACTCAGATCAAGGGGCTGGACACCTCCACGGTGCAGACGATCTTGTCCGAAGTTGGCCTGGACCCGAGCCGGTTTCCTTCGGAGAAGCACTTCTGCTCCTGGATGGGACTCTGTCCCGATAACCGCATTACTGGCGGCAAGATCAAGAAGCGTTCCACCCGAAAAGTAACGAATCGGGCTGCCGATGCGTTTCGATTGGCGGCTCAGAGTGTGGCCAACAGCCTCAGCGCCTTGGGCGGGTATTATCGCCGCATGAAGGCCCGTCTGGGTTCTCCCAAGGCAATCACCGCCACCGCTCATAAGCTGGCTCGCTTGTTCTACCGGCTCTGGAAAACAGGGGATGCCTACCAGGATCCCGGCCTTGACTACTATGAAAAGCGATACCAGGAGCGGCTTCTGTCCAATATGAAGAGAAAGGCCAAAGAGATTGGGTTTATGATTGACTTTCAACCACTTGCGGAATCTGTTTCTTAGGAGCC
>JBDKSR010000756.1:0-16822 GCA_039680545.1 Bryobacteraceae bacterium
GGCGCCTCGTCAGCGAGGGCCCTGTTCGAGATCTCGGCCACAACCTCGCCGTGGTCCCTCACTCGCAGCAAACCGTCGGCGGTTACCACACCGATGGTGACCGCGTCCAGGCCCCACTTCTTGAACACCTTGAACACTTCCTGCTCGCGGCCCTTGTCGGCGACAAGCAGCATGCGCTCCTGTGACTCCGAGAGCATGATCTCATACGGAGTCATCCCGACTTCCCGCTGGGGCACGTACTTCAGATCGATTTCGATGCCAGTGCCGCTCCGGCTTCCCATCTCGCAGGTCGAACAGGTCAGTCCGGCCGCGCCCATGTCCTGAATTCCGACGATGGCGCCTGTTTTCATGGCCTCGAGACAGGCTTCGAGGAGCAGTTTCTCGAGGAAGGGGTCGCCTACTTGCACGTTCGGGCGCTTCTGCTTAGACTCCTCGGTGAACTCGGCAGAGGCCATCGAAGCACCGTGTATCCCGTCGCGGCCCGTCTTGGAGCCGACATAGATCACCGGGTTGCCGATTCCGGTCGCCCGGCCATAAAAGATGTCGTCCTTGCGGAAAACACCCAAGGCGAAGACGTTTACGAGCGGATTTCCGTTGTAATCCGGTGCGAAAAGGCACTCCCCGGAAACCGTCGGCACGCCGAAACAATTTCCGTAATGGGCAATTCCGGCGACGACGCCTTCGAGGATGCGGCGGTTGCGCGGGCCGACCTCCGGGTCGTCCAGCGGCCCGAAGTGAAGCGAATCCATGACCGCAACCGGCCGCGCGCCCATCGTGAAAATGTCACGCAGGATGCCGCCCACGCCGGTGGCAGCGCCCTGGAAGGGTTCGATAAAGCTCGGGTGATTGTGTGACTCGATTTTGAAGGCGATCGCGTAACCGTCGCCAATGTCAATGATTCCAGCGTTTTCGCCGGGTCCCTGCAACACGAGCTTGCTGCGGGTGGGCAGCTTCTTCAGGTGGAGACGCGAACTCTTGTAGGAACAGTGTTCGCTCCACATCACGCTGAAAATGCCAAGCTCGGTGTAGGTCGGCTCGCGTCCCAGAAGAGAAACAATCTTCTCGTACTCGGAGACGCTCAACTGGTGGGAGGCAACAACCTCGGGAGTGATAGCGCTCATTTCACTTCACCGCCATCGCGGAAACCATGGACTGGAAGACAACCAGCCCTTCCGTCGAGCCCATCAAGGGGTCGGATGCCCGTTCGGGATGCGGCATCATCCCCATCACGTTTCGCTCCCGGCTGAGGATGCCGGCTATGTCGCGTAGCGAACCGTTGGGGTTGTCCACGTAGCGAAATACAACCCGATCTTCGGCTTCCAACTCATCAAGAGTACGCTCGTCGGCAAAGTAGCAGCCTTCTCCGTGCGCGATCGGCACGCGGATGACGCTGCCTTTGGCCGCCTGGCAGGTGAATGGCGAGTTCGTCGTGGCAACCGAAAGCGGCACCTCACGGCAAATGAACTTCAGGCCGCGATTCTGGATCAGGGCTCCAGGCAACAGCCCGCTCTCCACAAGTATCTGAAAACCGTTGCAGATACCGATGACCAATCCGCCATCAGCCGCGAAACGGCGCACGGCTTCCATGACAGGGGAGAACTTCGCGATCGCCCCGCACCGCAGATAGTCACCGTAGGAGAAACCGCCGGGGAGAATTACTGCATCGACGTTGCCAAGACTACGCGCGTCGTGCCAGATATACTCCGCCGATTGCCCCAGGTTTCGCGAGGTGGCATACCACGCGTCATGATCACAATTGCTTCCGGGAAAAACGACGACACCAAATCTCATGCGAGATTCTCAGTCTAGCATGACTAGCTCATGCAGGGATGTTTTGAAGCCGGGAAGCGTTACCCGACAACAGCCGGTGCAACCTTCGGTTTTCTGGCCCGAGTGGTACGTTTGGCGGCGGGTGGTTGACGGTCGCTCTTCTTCAGGTTAGGGACAACGATCGAGGAGATGAACTTCTTCTCGCCGTGGTCATCGAACTTGATTACAATATACTCTTCGTTGCTGGACAGCACGGAGCCGAGCCCAAACTTCGGATGCTCGACCTGGGCGCCTTGCGGAAACGGTGATTTCCAAGCCATGTCGCTGGGCAGTCCTCTATCTATTAATGTAACAAAATCCATAAGATATGTCGAATTAGCCCTCTAGCGGCAGTTTCTATCCACGGTTTTGAGGACGGAATCGTCAAAAAAGATGTGACTCGGTACGGGGTGTGGGTGTGTCTTTTGACGGCGCCGGTGATGGCCGCCGCCCAGGATATCAGCGGACTGCTGAAGGCGGTCGAGGTCCGCTACAACAGCGCCAGAACGATTCAAGTCCTTTTCGAACAGTCGTATAGCATCCCCGGGCGGTCACGGATCGTGGAGAGCGGCCAGTTGTCGTTACGCAAGCCGGGCCGCATGCGCTGGCAGTACAGCGTGCCAAGTGGAAAGCTCTTCGTCTCGGACGGGCGAAAGGTATACCTGTACTCCCCGTCCACAAACCGGGTGGAGACGATGGGGCTCAAGGCGAGCGACGACATGCGCGCACCGCTAGCCTTCCTTCTCGGTAAGTTGGACTTCTGGAGGGACTTCCAGAAGTTTGTAACGAAATCTGAAGGTTCCGACATGCGACTCGTGGCGGAGCCCAAGTCGAACAAGCTGCCTTACTCCCGTGTCGAGTTTGTGGTCACACCCAAGCACGAGATCCGTTACTTGAAGGTAACGGGCCAGGACCACTCCATCACGGAGTTCCGTTTCGCCGGCGAGAAGCTGAATCCCGCATTGGCAGAAAGCCTGTTCCGGTTCCAGCCGCCGCCGGGAGCGGAGGTCGTGGATGCCGACGCAGCGAACCGCGAGGGCCGGTAGGCATGGCGGAATACGTCCTCAAATATGCCGACAGCCGGGGGGAGATCCACCGTCAGGTCGAAGAGGCGGAATCCGAACACGAGTTGCGCCAGCGCTATACCGAGCAGGGCTACCTGGTGTATTCGGTGCGGGCGAAATCCAGCCTGATCCCGATCGCCCACGGCGCGGCTCCCCGCCGCAAGAAGCTGAATCTGGAGAAGTTCCTCATTTTCAACCAGCAGTTCGTCACGTTGGTGCGGGCCGGGCTTCCCATTCTTAAAGCTCTCGAACTACTCTCCGGAAGGCTCACGGACCCGAAACTGGGGCGGCACATTCAAGCTGTCCGGGATGAGGTCCGAAACGGCGCCCTGCTTTCGGAAGCGTTCCGCGCACAGGGGATCTTTCCTCCCATTTACGTCACTTCGGTCCTGGCGGGGGAAAAAAGCGGCAGCCTCGCGGAAGTGCTCGACCGTTACATCGCCTATCAGAAAATGGCGTTGGCGGTACGCAAGAAAATCCTCGTCTCACTGCTGTACCCGGCCATCCTGATCGTCCTGGTCTCGTGCCTGGTCGTATTCCTGGTGACCTACGTGGTGCCGAATTTCGCACAGTTGTACACCAGCATGTCGGCGAGTCTCCCGGCGATCACACAAGCTCTCATCAGCATCGGGACGGCGGCGCAGAGTTACATATTGGGATTCGTCGTGGTGCTTGCGGGCCTGGTGTTTGCGTTCCGTTTGTGGTCACGAAACGAATCCGCCCAGGAGAGCCTCGACCGGTTGAAGCTGCGCACACCGATCCTGGGCGGCATCTGGATCAAGTACCAGGTTTCGCAGTTCGCGCGCGTGTTGAGCACGCTCCTGCTGGGCGGCATCCCGCTGGTGCAGGCACTCGACACAGCCTCGGACTCTCTGGGGAGCGCCCTTCTCAGGAAGGGGCTCGAAAAGGCGAAAAAGATGGTGCGGGAGGGACAGCCCCTCTCGTCGTCGGTCGGCTCGACGGGGATCTACCCGCCTCTGGCCATCGACATGATCGAAGTCGGAGAGTCCACCGGCGCGTTGCCTGCCATGCTGAATAGCGTGGCGGAGTTTTTCGAGGACGACGTGGCAATCCGCATGACGGCCGTCCTTTCCATGATTGAACCGGCCATCATGATCTTCATGGGGCTGTTTGTGGCGTTCGTTCTGGTGGCGTTGTACCTGCCGATCTTCTCGCTGGCGGACACACTGCGATGACAGCGAGCGGCACTGGGGGCAGGGACCGCCCGAAAGGAAACGGACTCGCGGAAACGAACGGAGGGATATGGGAACCGATCGCATAAAACCGCTCGACCCGGAGCAGGAGGCGGCCCACGCGCGTACGCTCGCGGCCCGCTACCGGTGCGAATTCGTTGACCTGGAAACGGCTCGCATCGATCACGACCTGTTCCGGTCGATCCCGGTTGAGTTGATGTTCCGCTACAACTTCGTGCCAATGCGCGCCGAGAACGGCTCTCTGGACATCGCACTGGCCGACCCGCGCAACCTGAACCTGATCGACGAGCTGGCCATCCTCCTCAACAAGAAGCTGCGGATCAAAGTCGCAACGCTGTCTCAAATTTCAGAGCTCCTGAAGAGAACCGACCAATCCCAGCGCGTGCTGGAGGAAGTCACCGAAGGGTTTGCACTGGATGTGGTCGGCGAAGAGGAGAACCCGGACGAGACTCTCTCGATCGACAGGCTGGCGTCCGCCGACAGCGACATCGCGCCGGTGATCAAGCTGGTCGATACAACGATTTTCAACGCGCTCGAACGGCGCGCAAGCGACATACATATCGAGACCCGCGACCAGGAGGTGGCCATCAAGTACCGCATCGACGGCGTGTTGCATTACGCCATGCCGCCGATCGCGAAAGACTGGCACTCGACGATCATTTCGCGCATCAAGGTGATGAGCGAACTGGACATCGCGGAACGGCGCATCCCGCAGGACGGCCGTTTTCGCGTCCGGTACAAGAATCGCCTTATCGACTTCCGCGTCTCGATCATGCCCACCATCTACGGCGAAGACGCCGTGCTTCGCGTGCTCGACAAAGAGTCGATGAGCGAGAAGTTCGCCAAGCTCTCGCTGGACGTCGTGGGCTTCTCGGAAACCGATCTTACGCAGTTCCGGCGTTACATCAAGGAACCTTACGGCATGGTGCTCGTGACCGGACCGACCGGGTCCGGCAAGACGACGACACTTTACGCGGCGCTCAGCGAGATCAAGAACGACGAGGACAAGCTCATCACCATCGAGGACCCCGTCGAGTACCAGATCAAGGGCATCACACAGATCCCCGTAAACGAAAAGAAGGGACTGACGTTCGCGCGCGGCCTGCGCTCGATCCTGCGCCACGACCCCGACAAGATCATGGTGGGCGAGATCCGCGACCAGGAGACGGCGCAAATCGCCATTAACGCCGCGCTGACAGGCCACCTGGTGTTCACGACCGTGCACGCCAACAACGTGCTCGACGTGCTCGGACGGTTCCTGAACATGGGAGTCGAGCCGTACAATTTCGTGTCGGCGCTGAACTGCATCCTCGCGCAGCGGCTGGTGCGCGTTATCTGCACCTCCTGCAAGCGGCGAGTGCAACACCCGGACACCTACCTTGTGGAGAGCGGCCTCGATCCCACGGTATGGCGGGACGTGCCCTTCTATGAAGGCGCCGGATGCTTCGAATGCGGGGGCACGGGTTTCCGCGGGCGCACGGCAATCCATGAGCTGCTGGACTTGAGTGAACATATTCGCGAGATGATCCTGAACAAGCGCCCGACTTCCGAGATCAAGCGAGTAGCGCGCGAAGAAGGTATGACATTTCTTCGCGAATCGGCGGTCGAAAAGGCGCGGCTCGGGGTCACAACGCTGCGGGAGATCAACAAGACGACGTTTATCGAGACATAGACCCGTTCGCCATGAATCTGCTCCAATCCATCACCGGCATCCTGAAGGACCCGCCCCCGATGTTCGCTTTCGAATTGTCGGAAGCGGGCCTGGCGGTGGCGCACAACGAGCGTCCCGCGAGGGTCTCCTTCCACAACTTCGAGAAAGACGTCATCTCCATCTCTCCTTTGCGCGACAACGTGCTGCGCCCGGATGCACTGCTCAGCGCCGTAAAGGCAGCCGTGCCGGGGGGCGAGAACCGCAAGCGCAGGACAGCGGCGCTGATTCTGCCCGACTATGTCGTGCGCGTCGCGGTGCTGGATTTCGATTCGTTTCCCGCGGACGCGCGGGAGCAGGCGTCGCTCGTGCGGTTCCGGCTGAAACACAGCGTGCCGTTTGACGTGGACTCGGCCGCCGTCAGTTTTCACGCGCAATCGGCTCCCCGGAAAGGGAAGAAGGTCGATGTCGTGGTGGCGGTAGCGCCGGTCGAAGTGATTACACGCTATGAAGCGCCGTTCCGCCTGGCGAACTTCCATCCCGGGTTAGTGACGACATCCATGCTTGCGGCCCTCGAACTCGTCCCGGCGGAAGGGCTGCAGGTTCTCGCGAAGAGGACGGGGCGTGTGTTGAGCCTTGCGGTTCTGGACGCGGGCGCCGTGAGACTGCTCCGCTCGATCGAGATGGCGGAGGTGACGGCGGAAGAGGTCGCCGGTTTCCTGTACCCGACGTTCGCCTATATCGAGGACGAGCTTTCGGTGCGGCCGGAGTCGCTGCTGCTCTGCGGATTCGAGTCGCTCGATCATGGTCTCGAAGATGATTTGCAGAAAGATCTGGGTGTGAAGGCAACTCCGCTCACTTCGCCCCTGGGAACACCGGGTGAGTTCAACGCGGGGCTGCACGGATACCTGGAGGCGCTAGGAGAGTTTTAGTCCGGCCATGAGAATCAACGTCAACCTTTCAAGCGAACCGTTTCGGAGGCGCCGGCTGATCCTGGTGGCGTCGATCCTCCTCGGAACGACGCTCGTCGCGCTGCTGGCGGTCTTCATCTCCCTGGCGGTGATCGAGCGAGGGCAGGCGGCGGCAACGCGCCTGGAAATCGCACAGTTGGAGAAGCGCTTACAGACGATGGCCTCGGAACGGACCCGCCTCGATGCGTCCCTGCAGCGCCCGGAGAACGCCGAGGTACTCGACCTGGTGGTGTTCATCAACTCGCTGATCTATCGCAAGGGAATCAGTTGGACGAAGATCTTCGCAGACCTCGGCGAGGTGGTGCCGCACAACGTGCGTTTGATTTCGGTCAGGCCGCAGGTAAACGCCCGGAACGAGATTCTCCTGGACATGGTAGTCGGCTGCCAGACGCCGGGGCCCGTTGTGCAGATGTTGAAGCGGATGGAGAGTTCGCCGGTCTTCGGACACACCGCGGTCCATGCGTGGCTTCCTCCGGCACAGACTGAGCCGCTGTATCGCTATCGAGTGAGTGTGAATTATGCCCAGAAGCTCTGAGGAACATCCGGCCCGTTCGAAGGCGGCTACGTGGCGGCAGAAACTCGCCTTTGCATGGTCCGGAAAAGTATCGAAGAATCCCCGCACGACGGTTCGCATCGTCATGGGCAGCCTCATTCTCGCGAACGTGATCGCGGTGGGAGCGGTGATCAAGCCGTGGGGCGGCTCGCCTGAGGAATTGGACCGGCAATTGGCGCAACTCCGCACCGAAGCGCAGCAACGCGAGGTATCTCTGGAGCGGGTACGAAAGATCGTGGCGACCGTCGAAAAGACGCGGGCCGACGCGAATGGATTCCTCGATCAGCACTTCCTGCCACGCCGTTCGGCCTACTCGACAATCCTCGACGCGCTATCCACCATGGCTCAAGAGGCACACGTCAGGGTAAAGGAACACTCATTCATTTCCGAGCCTGTCGAGGGCAGCGACACGATGGAAATGATGGTCATCACGGGCAACTATGAAGGCAACTACGCCAACCTGCTCGAATTCGTCCACAAAGTCGACCATTCCTCCCATTTCATTACGATCGACACGCTCCAGGCGACGCCCGTCCAGGGGCAGCCGCTCTTGAATGTGAACATGAAGTTGAATGTGTTCGTCCGCGAGGAGGGACCGATCCAATGAAAGTCGGAGCGGAACCCAAGAAGATGGCCATCCTTGGCGGCTTGCTATTAGTGGCCGGTTACTTCCTCATAAGCAACTGGACGTCGGGACCACCCACTGCGTCCACACCAGCGACTCCAGCACGGCAGGCCACATCCGCACCGTCTCCCGCGCCCCAAGCCAGTCGCGCACCTGAGGCCGAATCCGGCGCTGAGGTGGGTCGTCCTGTCCCGCGCAGTACGGTTCGGGGTTCGGACCGCAGCCGGGCGCTTCAGGAGTTCAGGCCTTCGCTCGTGCGGCGCCGCGCCGGCGAGAAGCAGGATACGGGTGAGATCGATCCGACATTGAGGACAGACCTTCTGGCGAAGCTGGAGAAGGTGCCTGCCACAGACCAGGCGCGAAATCTCTTCGAATTCTCAGCGGAACCGCTCCCGAAGACGCCGGAGCCGAAGATCATCCCGAAGCCGGGTACGACTCATGCCAAGATAGGCGAGCTTTCCGGCATCGGACCCGACACCGGAAAGGGGGCTGAAGCAGCCATCCGAAGGGCGCCGCCCATCCCGCTGAAGTTTTTCGGATACACGATGGAGGACCAGACGAAGCGCGCGTTCTTCCTGGCAGGAGATGAGATTCTCATCGGAGCGGAAGGCGAGATCGTGAAGAAACGTTACAAGGTAGTGAGGATCGGCGTCAGCTCCGCCGTCGTGGAGGACGTGGAAAGCAAGTCCGAGCAGACGCTCAAGCTGGAGGCGGAAGCAGGCTGATGACTCGAAGAAAGGCCAGCCACGAAGAACAAGGATTCGCACTGCTCTTTGTGTTTCTGCTGGCCGCCTCGATTGCCATCTCGTTCTACATCATGTTGCCGAACGCTGCCTTCGAGAGCCAGCGTATTCACGAGCAGACTCTTATCGACCGCGGAGAGCAATACAAGCGGGCAATCCAACTCTTTTACCGCAAGTTCAAGAAATACCCGGCGGACCTTTCGGCCCTCGAAGACACGAACAACCTCCGCTTCCTTCGCAAGCGCTATAAAGACCCGATGACGGGAGCCGACGAATGGCGGCTGATTCATATTTCGTCCGAGGGCGTCCTGACTGACTCGTTGATACAGAAGCCCGATACGAAGAAAGACGAAGGGAAGAGCCAGAACACGTTCATTACGGAAGGCCCCGCCGTCGGTACAACCATCGACACGGGCTCGACCGTGATCCCGAACTGGAAGCGCCGGCGCGGCGGGACGGCGACAGACGGCTCGGGACAAACGGACGTGGCGTCGATGCCCGGCATGGAAGGGCAGCAGGGTGTGGCGGGAACCGGTACGGGTGACCAGCAGACAGGTACGGGTGCAACGGACTCGTCAGGACAGCAAACCACCGGCGACTCTTCGACAACCGCATCCACCTCCGGCGACGCCAACGTTCAGGTTCCGGTTGACCGGATACAGGGAATCACGCTACCGCCGGCGCAAGCGCTGCAATCCCAGACAACCGGATCGACAACGAATTCTGCTTCTTCACAATCAACATCCGGCCAGCAAACGGCCACGGGATCGGGACAATCTTCCCTGTCGTCCCAATCGTCGAACCCGGCGTCATCGATCATCTCGAACATGCTGACGGGGTCGAGCACAAACGCAGCCGCAGCGAGCCAGAGAGGATCCACGACCGGCGAGACGTTCGGCGGCGGGTTGGCCGGGGTGGCGACAAAGTACGAAGCCGAGAGCATCAAGCTGTACAACGAGCGCCAGAAGTACCAGGAGTGGGAATTCGTGTACGACTACCGGAACGACCGGGCGAATATGACGGCGACCGGCACGGGGCTGTCCTCCAAAGCGGGCGCATCAATCAGCACGAAAACCAGTAAGTAGTCGAGGTTCCGGAGCGGCTCAGGTCAGGCCGCGCTTCCGTAAGCGGGCACGGCGCTGCTCGGCCTGCCGGACGCGGCGTTCGTCCATCCCAAAGTAGTGAGCCACCTCGTGCCATACTGTATCTTCAAGGAGTTTCTCGAGGTGAAGCCGGTTGCGGGCTAACCGCTCGTGCGGCCCCTGAAAGATGGTGATGCGGTCGGGCAGGGTGAAGCTGTCGCTGGTGCTTCGCCGGGTTAGCGGCCGTCCCTGATAGAGCCCCAGCAGGTTGGGGTTGGGCGGTTCCGGCTCAACGACGAACGAGACATTCTCCAGCCTGCGGCGGAAGCGGGCGGGAATCGCACGGATGGCTTTCTCCACGAGTGCGTCAAACTCCTCGGGACTCATCTGCGACCATTGTAGGAAACCCGAAGCGGGATCAGATAGATGAATCAGCGGATAGTGGTGGCCATCGACGGCCCATCGGGGGCAGGCAAGAGTACGATTGCCCGCGCCGTGGCCGCCCGGCTCGGTTTCCTTTACATCGATACCGGCGCGATGTACCGCGCGGTGGGACTGTGGGCGCTGCGGCTGGGCGTCGACACCTCCGACGCGCTTCGTCTGGAGCAACTGGCCCGGGAGTCCAGAATCGAGCTGAGTTCGCAGGATTCACGCGTGCTTCTCAACGGCGAGGACGTCACAGAGGCGATCCGTACTCAGCAGGCTGCCGACGCGGCGTCGCGGGTATCGGCAATTCGTGGCGTCCGGCGCGCGATGGTCGACAAGCAGCGTGAGATGGCATCGCGATCGAACGTCGTCATGGAGGGCCGCGACATCGGCACTGTCGTCTTCCCGGATGCTCAAGTTAAAATCTACCTGGACGCCACTCCCGAAGTGCGTGCAGAGCGGCGTGTGCGGGAACTTCGCGAAAAGGGAAGCGAGGCCGAATTCGAGGAGATCGCAAAGCAGATTCGCGAGCGCGACCGGCGCGATTCGTCCCGCGCCGATTCCCCGTTGATGCAGGCGCCCGACGCCATGTACTTTGATTCGAGCGGCCTGCCCATCAGCGAAGTCGAGGACCGGGTTTTGCGGATAGTGCGGGAGCGCACATCGAACGGAAAGGACCATACCTCTTGAAGGATCTTCTGGTGATGAAGTTCGGCGGCACGAGCATGGGCTCGGCCGAGCGAATCCGCGTGTCCGCGGGCATCTGTGCCGGCGAACAGCGCAAGCGGCCAGTGGTGGTGGTGGTGTCGGCGATGTCCAAAATAACGGACTTGTTGCTCGACACGCTCAAGCGGGCCGAGGCCGGCGACGAGGCGGGGATGGAATCGAACCTGTCGCGGCTTCAGGAGCGGCACCTCGAGACCTGCCACGAACTTCTTCCCCCCGAAAAGCAGGAAGCGATGCTCGCGAGCATCAGTTCCCTGATCTCGGACTTCCACCGCATCGCCAACGGAGTGCTCATGCTCGGCGAGCGGCCTCCGCGCTCCGTGGACGAGGCCGTTGCCACCGGAGAGAGGCTATCGGCGCTGCTGATGGCGGCGTATCTCGAAAGCACGGGTGTGCGGGCGGTTGCCGTGAACGGCGGCGACATTATCGTCACCGACGAGGAGTTCGGAAATGCGTCCCCGCTGATGGATGCGACCAGGGAGAAAGCGCGGCGCGATCTCCTCCCGTGGATTGAGGGCGGCGTACTGGCCGTCGTTACGGGTTTCAACGGCTCGACAGAGGACGGACGTCCGACGACGCTCGGAAGGGGAGGGTCGGATTTCTCCGCGTCGATTCTTGCGGCCGTGCTCGATGCCTCCGAGTTGTGGATCTGGACCGATGTGGACGGCATCCTCACGGCTGACCCGCGGCTTGTGCCGGACGCCGCCGTGCTCAGCGAGGTGACCTATAGCGAAGCGGCCGAGCTCGCATACAACGGCGCGAAGGTGTTGCACCCCCGCACGCTTGCCCCGCTGATCGAGAAGCAGATTCCCGTCTGGAGCAAGAACAGTTTCTCCCCCGAGAAGCCGGGCACAAGGATCGTATCGACGATCAACTCGCCGGGCGGCCCCCGCGCCGTCACATCCATGGAAAGTGTGGCGCTCATCTCGATCGAATCGGCCAGCACGGACGTCAGTACGAATGAATTGATGGCCCGGGCGATGGACGCGATGGCGAGGACGAATGTCGAAGTCCTGATCCTCACCAACTCCAGCTATCGCCAGAACTTCTGCTTCCTCGTGCGAAAAGAGGAGCTGCATGAGGCGATCGAGGCGCTGGAATCGGAGCTTTCGCTGGAACTGACCCACGGATACGTGCGGCCGATCGAGGTAGATGAAAAGGTGGGCTTGCTCGCCGTGGTGGGTGAAGGGATGCGGGGAACGCCGGGAATCGCCGGACGGGTCTTCACGGCCATCTCCCGTGAAAGCATCAACATTATTGTTATCGCCCAGGGATCGAGCGAGCTCACAATCGCAGTTGTCGTGCACCGGGATGGGCTGGAAAGGGCTGTCAAGGCGATCCATGCGGAGTGCCGGATGGGGAAGCAAGCTGAAGGCGGAACACAACAACCGGCAGCGGAGGGTTAGCCTTCCTGTCCAGGGCGCGCCGGACGGGACGCCTACCCCGCCCCTCCAACACTCGGCTATACTATGAAATTCAATGCTTTCAGCCGCCAAAGGAAGTGGTTCATGGCGCGTTTCTCCCGCCGGAGCATGGTGGGTAGCCTGAGCCGCGAATGCGGATTATTCGGGGCTGAACGCTACCAGTCTCAGGAGATTCTCTTCAATGTTTGACCTGTTTCGCAGCCGCGCGAAAGCTGTGCGCTACTTGCTTGGGGCGCTATTGATGTTGGTCGCCATTTCCATGGTGGTCACACTGGTTCCCGGCTTTGGTACCGGGGGTGGCGCTAACGAGCAAATCGTAGCGGAAATCGGCAAGGACGTAATCACCACGATGGAGGTCCAGCAGACCATCCAGATGCAGTTGCGCGGCCGGAGCCTTCCGCCCGAGATGGCGGCGGCCTTTGTCCCCCAGCTCGTCGACCAGATGATCACGGAGAACGTGGTGGCCTATCAGGCCGGACGGATGGGCCTTCAGGTGTCCGAACAAGACCTCAGCAAGACCATCCAAACGATTTTCCCGCAGTTGTTTGAGGGCGGAAAGTTCGCCGGCAAGGACGTCTACGCTGCGTACCTCGCCCAGCAGAACATGTCGATCGAGCAGTTCGAGAACAACCTGAAGAAACAACTGCTGTTGAACAAGTTGCGCAATCTCATCGTGGACGGCTCCATCGTCTCGCCGGCTGATGTCGAGCGCGAGTACAGGCGCCGCTACGAGAAGCTCAAAGTCGAATACGCCGTTCTGACGCCGGACAAGTTCCGGGCCGAGGTCACGGTCTCCCCGGAAGAGATGCAGAGCTATTTCGGGGCGCAGGGCACGCGGTTCCGCATTCCTGAAAAGCGCAGCTTCCAGATGCTGGTCGTCGACGAGGCCAAGGTTGCAGCGTCGTTCACGGTTCCCGAAACGGAATTGCGGCGTGCTTACAACCAGGAAGTGGACCGATTTCGTGTGCCGGAACGCGTGCACGCGCGGCATATCCTGCTGAAGACGGCAGATGTACCGAAGGATCAGGTCCCGAAGATCCAGGCTAAGGCCGAAGATCTGCTCAAACAGGTACGGGCGGGCGCTGATTTCGCCGAACTGGCCAAGAAGAACTCCGAGGATCCCGGTTCCGCGGTTAAGGGCGGCGACCTGGGCTGGATCGTCCGGGGACAGACCGTAAAGGCATTTGAGGAAACGGCATTCTCGCTGAAACCGAACCAGATCAGCAACCTCGTGACGACCCAGTACGGGTTCCACATCCTGCAGGTCATCGAGAAGGAAACGGCGCGGTTGCGCCCCTTCGAGGAAGTGCGCGCAGAACTGGAAACCGAACGAAAACGGCAGTCTGTTTACGAACGCATGCAGACGCTGTCCGATCAGGCTCACGCAGCTCTCGTCAAGAAGCCGCTGAGCGCGCCCCAAATTGCTACCGAGATGGGCCTCCAGCTCATCACCTTGGATAATGCGGCGTCGGGCGATCCCCTCCCCGAAATCGGCCCCAGCCAGGAACTGTGGGATGCCCTTGGCGGACTTCAGAAGGGTGAGGTCACTCCGGTTGTGCAGGTACAACAGACCAAGCTGGCCGTCGCGGCTGTGACGAACCTGCAGCCCTCCCGGCAGGCCCAGCTCAGCGAGGTCGAAGGTCAGATCCGCAACGCCCTGACCCAGGACAAACTGAACAAACTGATCGACCAGCGGGCCAACGAACTCGCCGCAAAGGCGAAGTCAATGAACGGCAACCTCAAGAGTGCGGCGCAGAGTGCCGGAGCGGAATGGAAGACCCCGCCCGAGTTCGAGCGCACCGGCGCAGTCGAAGGAATGGGTTCCGCCGCTTATCTGGAGAGGGCTTTCACCGAGCAACCTGGCGCGATTCTAGGACCGATGGCGATCGGCGACAAACGTTTTGTTTGCAAGGTGCTGAATGTGATTCCTGCCGACATGTCCGGATTTGCGGCCCAGCGGGCCACCTTCCAGCAGGAACTCAAGCAGCAGATGGCACGGCAGCGCAACGAACTGTTCGAAGAGGGTCTCAGGGATAAGCTCATCGAAGAAGGCAAGGTAAAGATCCATCAGGACGTTATCAAGCGCATCGTCGCAAACTACACAGGCAGGTAGCGGACTTTCTCGCAGAGACGGATCGCCTGGATGGTAGAAACAGTCTTAGATTTCCTGCGCACGCTGACGACGCCGGAGCGCTTGATCGGCCTGCTGACGACGGCACTCACCGGATGGCTGGGCTATGCCCTGCTTTTCGCGGTGGTGTTCAGCGAAACCGGCCTACTGGTGGGGTTCTTCCTCCCCGGCGATTCCCTGATGTTCACGGTGGGAGTCGTGGCGGGCGCGGGTAAGCTGGATATCGTTTGGGTGAACCTGACGTTGATGGCCGCCGCGGTTCTCGGAGACGGTGTTGGCTACTGGCTCGGACGGCGGACGGGACCTCACATTTTCAACCGGCCCAACTCGCGTTTATTCCACCGCGAGCACCTCGAGCAGACCAGAGCTTTCTATGAGAAACATGGCGGAAAAACGATCATTTATGCTCGATTTGTACCGATTATCCGCACTTTTGCGCCATTTGTGGCGGGGGTGGCGGAGATGGGTTACCTCCGGTTTCTCTCCTTTAACATCTTCGGCGGTATCGGGTGGGTATTCGCGCTGACAATGACAGGGTACGCACTCGGCAACGTGGGTATTGTGCGGCAGAACTTCGAGAAGGCTATCCTCCTCATCATCTTCATTTCACTGCTGCCCGTGTTTTTTGAAGCTTATAAGGCGCGCCGCAAGCGAAAGTAGCGGGCCGCGCGCTGTTCGATTCAATGAGAAAACAAGTTGTAACGATCCTTCTCACGGCGCTGGCCGCCCTGCCCGGTTTAATCGTGCGGGTCAGTGGGCTGGAACTTCAGCCGCCCGTGATGGCACTCCTTTCCGGCATCTCCATCCTGGCTGCGTCCTTCGTCCTGCTATGGGCGTGTGATGCGGCACAATCCGAGGTCTCTCAAGCAGTTGCTCTGGCAGTTGTGGCGCTGATTGCGGTTCTGCCGGAGTACTCGGTCGACATGTACTTCACCTGGCAGGCAGGGAAATATCCGGCAAGCAACTACGCGCACTACGCGATCGCCAATATGACCGGCGCCAACCGCTTGCTGATCGGCGTCGCCTGGGCCCTGATCGCCACCCTGTTCTGGCTTCGCTTCAGGCGCGACGTCGAACTGGAAGACAGCCGGCGTATGGAACTCTTCTTCCTGGGCCTGGCGACTGCGTATGCGTTCCTGATTCCGCTCAAAGGCACCTTGGCCTGGTACGACGGAGTGGTTTTCCTGGGCATTTACGTGTGGTATCTGGTGGTCGCCGCCCGCAGGCCGGTCGAAGAAGTCGAACCGGAGGGTCCCGCGGAGTTATTCGCCCGCCTGCCCAAAACACAGCGGCGCCTCGCGATTCTGGCCGCATTTCTCTTTGCGGGATGCGCGATCCTTGCCAGCGCGGAGCCGTTCTGCGAGGGTCTGGTCGCAACCGGCAAGATGTTTCGTATCAACGAGTTCCTTCTCGTGCAGTGGCTCGCTCCGCTCGCTTCAGAGGCCCCTGAATTCACCGTGGCGCTGGTCTTCGCGTGGCGTGGACAGGCGAGCATGGCACTGGGGAGCCTGCTGTCCGCCAAGCTCAACCAATGGACGCTGCTCGTGGGGATGATCCCTGGCGCGTTCGCGATCTCCCACGGGACGCTGGAACATCCGTTGCCGATGAGCAGCGGCCAAATGTCGGAATTGTTGCTGACTGCCGCCCAGTCGCTATTCGCGGTGGTCCTGCTTGCGGGCCTCCGGCTATCGATCGGCAACGCCATCCTGCTGTTCGGCCTGTTCATCGGACAGTTCATTCTTCCGCTTTTCTCACCTATGTTCCCCGGGCTGGCATTTGGCCTCGATGCACGCCAAATCCACCCTGTATTTTCGATCGTGTACTGCGCGGTGGCAGCGGCGCTCTTCCTCCAACAGCCCAAGCAGGTGCTCAAGTTGGCAGGCGGATGGGAAAGTGACACCGAAAAGTCAGAGCAGTTCTCTGAAGAAGAAATCGCAGTCTTGCGATAGGTAAAAGCCCCGGGCCGGCGTTTGATCTTCTGCTGGCTCAGTCCTGATCGCGATCACGACGAATGGATACGCCGTTTCTGCGACCACAGTCGAACCAATAGGGATATACTGGTTCCCAATAGGAAATCGACATGCTCAATCTGACAAGGAACTTCAGCAGGCTGTGTCTACTCGCGACTCTTTTGGCCGCCAGCGCGTTCGGAGCCGAGTTGAAGTTGGGCGTCGCGGCCGTGAAGATCACGCCTCCGCTTGGGGCGCCGATGGCAGGCTATTACCATGGGCGGGCCGCGGACGGCGTCCATGACGACTTGTTCGCCAAGGCGATCGTCTTCGACGACGGCAAAACGCGAGTCGCATTGGTGGCGTGCGATATCGTCTCCCTATCGAACTCCGTGGTAACTCAGGCCAGAAAGCACATCGCGGATTCGACGGGTATCCCGGCCAGCCACGTAATGAT
>JBDKSR010000757.1:0-2485 GCA_039680545.1 Bryobacteraceae bacterium
TATTGCACGGCAAAGACCTCGGCATCGTTTGCGACAACCCGCGCGTTGACTACCCGAGAGTGGTCGAACGCAAGGATCAGGTCGTAGCGAAGCACGCCAAGGGCATCGAGTTCCTCATGAAGAAGAATAAGGTCGAGTGGATCAAAGGCTACGCGACCTTGAAGGGCGGCGGCAAGGTGGAGATTCAGGCCGCCGACGGCGCACGGACAGTCGAGGCGAAGAAGATCATCATCGCCACGGGCTCGGAGGCGCGCATGCTGCCGGGCATGGAGCCCGGCCCGTCCATCCTGACCAACATCGAGATTCTGAATATGACGGTGATCCCGAAGACGCTGGCGATCATCGGATCAGGCGCGGTAGGGGTGGAGTTCGCGTCGATCTTCAATCGCTTCGGGACGAAGGTGACGGTGCTCGAGATGCTGCCGCGGATCGTGCCCGTCGAGGACGAGGAAATCTCGAAAGAACTGCACCGGGTCTTCAAGAAGACGGGAATCCGGGTGGAGACGGGCGCCAAGGTGGGCAGCGTTCAGGCAACGGCCGACGGAGTGAAGTTTTCGGTCACGCTGGCAGACGGTAAGACGGAAGAGATGACCGCAGAGAAACTGCTGGTCGCCGTCGGGCGCAAGCCGAACACGGATCGTATCGGCCTCGAAAACACGCAGGTCAAGACGGAACGCGGCTTCATCAAAGTGAACTCGTGGATGCAGACCGACGACCCGGCGGTTTACGCCATTGGTGACGTCGTGGCGGGCACCCCGCAGCTCGCGCACGTGGCCTCGATGGAGGGAATGGTTGCGGTGGCCCACATCGCAGGCAAACCCACACGGCCCGTCCGGACGGATCGCATCCCTGGCTGCACGTACACGGAACCAAGCATCGGGAGCGTCGGGCTGACGGAAGCGGAGGCAAAGACAAAGGGTTACAAAGTCAAGATCGGCAAGTTCCCCTTCGCCGGAAACAGCAAGGCCACTATTCTGGGGCATCACGACGGATTCGTCAAAGTGGTGGCGGACGAGGAGTACGGCGAAATTCTCGGCGTGCACATAATCGGGCCAATGGCCACCGATCTGATCGCCGAAGCAGTGACGGCCATGGAATCCGAGGCCACGGTGGAGACGATGATGAGCACGATACATGCCCACCCCACGACCTCGGAGGCAGTCGGCGAAGCATTTCAGGCAGTCTACGGATTGGCGATCAATGCGTAGGTGCGAACTCCGCGACCTCGGACGGATCGAGTACGGTGACGCCTTCGAGCGGCAGAGGGAACTGGTCGAACGGCGCAAGCGCGGGGAGATTCCCGATCAGTTCCTCATCGTCGAACACCCGCACACGCTCACGCTAGGCCGCAACGGGAAGATGGAACATCTGCTGGCGGAAGACTCGCTGCTGAAGCGCGAGGGCGTGTCCTTCTATCCGACCAACAGGGGCGGCGACATCACGTACCACGGCCCGGGGCAGATCGTCGGCTATCCGATTCTCGATTTGCGAGAGTGGAAGCGCGACGTCGGCGCGTACGTGCGCGGGCTCGAAGAGACGATCATCGGCGCGGTGGGGGAATTCGGCATCGAAGCGGGGCGAATCCAGGGCCTGACTGGGGTGTGGGTGAATGGGGCGAAACTGGCCGCCATCGGCGTGCACATCAGCCGCTGGGTCACCTCACATGGATTTGCATTGAACGTAGATACGGACTTGCGCTATTTCGGATACATTGTCCCGTGCGGGCTGAGCCGTCCGGTCACATCAATGGCGCGCCTGGGCGCGACGGCAAGCCGCAAGAAAGTGACAGATGCGCTGGCGCGGCATTTCGGCCGCGTGTTCGACTGTGAAATCGTGTCAGCAGAAATGGAAATGGAGACAGTCTTATGACCGATGTCGTGATGCCTCAAATGGGAGAGAGCATTGTCGAAGGCACGTTGACCAAGTGGCTCAAGAAGCCGGGAGAACAGGTGGAGCGGGACGAGCCGCTCTTCGAAATCTCGACCGACAAAGTCGACACGGAGATTCCTTCCCCGGCAGCGGGAGTCCTGGCCGATGTTCTGGTGGAAGAGGGTAAGACGGTCGCTATCAACACCGTGGTGGCGAGAATCAGCGAAGCGGGCGAAAAGGCGGCACCGGCTCCAGCCCCGGCGAAGCCCGCCGAGGAGGCGAAGCCTGCCCCTGCTCCGGCTCCCGCACCGGCCCCGGCCGCCGCTGTCCCGGCAGCACCGGAACCAGTTCCCGCGCCCACCGTTGCCGCAGAGGTCGCGGGTCCGCTGTCGCCATTGGTCCGCAGGATGGCGCGTGAGCACAACATCGATTTGCGGCTGGTGAAAGGAACCGGCGCCGGCGGGCGCATTACAAAGCAAGACTTGGAAGCGTATCTCGCAGCACAGGCAGCTCCCGCCGCAGCAGCAGTGCCACAGCCCGTTGCCGCAGCGGCTCCCGTCATTTCTCCGCCCGCGACGGCCGTCACCGCAGCGCCGTCTGCTCCCGTGGCACAGCC
>JBDKSR010000758.1:0-6690 GCA_039680545.1 Bryobacteraceae bacterium
TACAGGAACGCTGGAAGCATGCCGGACCGGTACGAGTTCAGCGTCGGTTTCAAGCTGCCTGTATATTTCCGGCGAAAGCAACGAGCAGCCGTTGCCGAGCAGCAACTCAACCTTGACAGGGCCACGCACGACCTTGACGCGGCCGGAAGGACAGTCCAATTACAGCTCACCGACGCGTACCTGATGGCGCAAACTTCCCGCCGCCTGATGCGGATGTACGCAGACACTGTAATCCCACAGGCCAAACTGACTCTTGAATCATCCTTGACGGCGTACCAGACAGGGTCAGTGGATTTTCTCAACGTCCTTTCGAACTTCATGACGGCGGTCGAGTACGAGGACAACTACCAGCAAGAGGCCCTTGGCTATCAACTTGCCCTCGTCCAACTGGAAGAAATCACGGGGAGCCCGATCACGGGCTTACAGGAGGGTTCATGAAAGCCTTACGCATCGTTGTCGCGATCCTGCTGCTGGCCGCAGGGGTGGTTGTGGCCATCCACGGGTATGGGCGCTGGTACGGTCCCAAATCAGGTAAGACCGGCAGCACAAATAAGGCGCCCGTTGTCCGGTACCACTGCCCGATGCATCCGAATTACGTTTCGGACCATCCGGGAGACTGCCCAATCTGTGGAATGAAACTCGTGCCGATCGAGCCACAGCCGGCTGCTCCCGCGGGCAAAACTAAAGATCAGTCGATGTCGCTGCCGCAAGGCGTTTTTGAGATTAGTCCGGAGCGGCAGCAGTTGATCGGCGTGCGCTACGGAACGGTGGAGCACACCAGTGCCTCGCGAACCATCCGCGCAGCCGGCAAAGTCGAGATGGACGAAACACGGATTGAGCGCATCCATCCGAAAGTGGACGGATGGATTGAGAACGTCTTTGCAGATTTCGCCGGGCAACAAATCAAAAAGGGCCAGCCGCTACTCACGCTTTATAGCCCCGAGATGTTTGCGTCCCAGCAAGAGTATCTGCTGGCCCTGCGCGCCGAGGAGGTACTGAAGCCAAGCAGCATTGCCACCACGGGTGCAGACACACACTCGCTCGTCGAAGCGGCACGGAAGCGGCTGGAACTATGGGATCTCACCGGCGCACAGATTGAACAAGTCCGGCAGACCGGACAACCGGTGAAAGCGATCACGCTGTTCTCTCCCTTTTCGGGCTACGTGATAGCCCGGAATGCGTTCCCTCGGCAACGCGTGACGCCTGACACGGAGCTTTACACGCTGGCCGACCTCAGCCGCGTCTGGGTGATGGCGGACGTCTACGAATATGAGGCGCCCTTCATCCGAACCGGACAAGCCGCGCTGGTCCGGCTCCCGTACGAGCGCGACCGCACGTTCCGCGCGCGCGTCAACTACGTGCAGCCATCGATGGACGCGGCAGTCCGCACGCTGAAGGTTCGCCTGGAGTTAGCCAATCCCAGGCTGGTACTGAAACCGGGAATGTACGTCGATGTCGAGTTCCAGATCACGAACCCGGCCCGGTTGATGGCGCCGTCGAGCGCGGTGCTCGACTCGGGCCTCATGAAGACGGTATTCGTCGACCGCGGCGAAGGCCGTCTGGAGCCTCGCCACGTTGAGACAGGTGGACAGTTCGGCGATCAGGTAGAGATTCTTTCCGGTCTCAAAGAGGGAGAGCGAATTGTTGTTTCCGGAACATTCCTGGTCGATTCGGAAAGCCAGTTGAAGTCAGCCATGGGAGGAATGGCCGGCATGCCCGGTATGGCCAGTCCTTCTCAGGGATCATCACAGCCATCAGGCGGCGCGGAACACCACCATGATTAACCGGATCATCGAGTTTTCGGCACACAACCGGTTTCTGGTCTTCCTGCTCACCGCCGCGGCCGTGCTGGCTGGAATCTGGTCGATGTATCACGTCCCGCTGGACGCCTTGCCGGACCTCAGCGAGACCCAGGTGATCGTCTACTCCCGGTGGGATCGCAGCCCGGACATCATCGAAGACCAGGTGACGTACCCGATCGTTACATCGATGCTCGCGGCGCCTCGCGTCAGGACCGTACGCGGCCTGTCGGACTTTGGTTACTCGTACGTGTACATCATATTCGACGAAGGAACCGACATTTACTGGGCACGATCCCGCGTGCTCGAATACCTGTCGGCCGTTCTGCCGCGTCTCCCCCAAGGAGTGAAGACCGAACTCGGCCCGGATGCCAGCGGCCTTGGTTGGGTTTTCCAGTACGCTCTCGTCGATAGCACTGGTCAGCACAGTCTTGCCGACCTGCGTTCGATACAGGACTGGTACTTGCGCTATCCGCTACAGGCGGTTCCCGGAGTTGCCGAAGTTGCCTCGCTGGGAGGATTCGTCCGTCAATATCAGGTCAACGTCGATCCGAACCGTCTCAGTGCCTACAACATACCCATCGGCAAGGTTACGGACGCGATACGCACGGGCAACAACGACGTCGGAGGAAGGCTTCTCGAACTCAGCGGCGCCGAGTACATGGTACGCGGGCGCGGCTATGCGCAGTCGGAATCGGACATTGGCAACATCGTGCTTACAACCAGCGAAAATGGCGTGCCGATTCGAATCCGCGACGTCGGCCAGGTGGTTCTCGGCCCCGACATACGGCGCGGCATCGCCGAACTCGACGGGAAGGGCGAAGTCGCCGCGGGCATTGTTGTCATGCGCGAGGGAGAGAACGCGCTTCGGGTTATCGACAGCGTCAAAGCGAAGCTGAAAGAACTGGAACCGGGCCTGCCGCGGGGAGTGAAGCTCGTCGTGACTTACGACCGCTCCGAACTGATCCTGCGATCGATCGAGAATTTGCGCTCAACGCTCACAGAGGAACTGATCATCGTCTCGATCGTGATCCTCGTCTTCCTCTGGCACATTCCAAGCGCCATCATTCCCGTTCTGACGATCCCCACCGCGATCCTGATTTCGTTCATTCCGATGCAGCGAATGGGGCTCACGTCAAACATCATGTCGCTGGGGGGCATCGCGATCGCCATCGGGGCGATGGTTGACGCAGCAATCGTCGTCGTCGAGCAAACGCACAAGAAACTTGAAGAATGGGAGCACGGAGGGCGCAAGGAGAATTACCGCGACGTAATCATCAGCGCGGTGAAGGAGGTTGGCGGGCCGAGTTTCTTTGCGCTCCTCGTCATCGCCGTCTCATTCCTGCCGATCCTGACACTCGAAGCGCAGGAAGGACGCCTCTTCAGGCCCCTTGCCTATACCAAGAACTTCGCGATGATCGTCGCCGCCGTATTGGCAATCACGCTCGATCCGGCGATGCGCCTGGCGTTCACGCATACAAAGAACTTTCAGTTCCGGCCTCGCTGGCTGGCCCGCGCGGCCAACGCCGTACTCATCGGAACGATTTACTCCGAGGAGAAACACCCCATCAGCAAGGTACTGATCCGCCTCTATGCGCCGGTATGCGCCTGGTCTCTTCGATGGAAGTGGGTGGTCATCGGGGGCGCCTTGATTGTCACTCTCGCCACCGTCCCGGTCTTTGAGCGGCTGGGATCAGAGTTCATGCCGCCCCTCGACGAGGGTTCGCTGTTGTATATGCCTTCGACACTGCCCGGCATCTCCATCACGGAAGCGCAGAGGCTGCTTCAGGTGACGGATCGTATCCTGACGCGCTTTCCCGAGGTCGAACGGGTCTTCGGAAAGGCCGGGCGCGCCGAGACGTCGACGGACCCTGCCCCACTCTCGATGCTTGAGACCGTCATCGTGTTGAAGCCGCATGACCAATGGAGACGCACAAGCACGTGGTACTCCTCGTGGGCACCGAAATGGTTGTTGCCCGCTCTTCGACACATCACACCGGACCACATTTCGTCCGAAGAGTTGATTCGCCAGATGGACGAGGCTCTACAGGTGCCGGGTGCATCAAACGCATGGACGATGCCGATCAAGGCGCGCACGGATATGCAGACGACCGGCATCCGAACACCGGTCGGCATCAAGGTTTATGGAAGTGATACGCGCCAGATCGAGCAGATCGGCCTCCAACTAGAGGTATTGCTTCCAAAGGTGCGAGGAACGCGCAGCGTGTTTGCCGAGCGCACGGGCGGCGGATACTTCCTCGACTTCCGCTGGAAACGTGAGGAGTTGGCGCGCTACGGCCTGTCAATCGATGACGCGCAGATGGTCGTGATGAACGCTGTCGGCGGGGAAAATATCACGACAACCATCGAAGGACGCGAGCGCTATCCCGTCAACGTCCGGTATTTTCGCGACTTCCGCAGCAGCCCTAGCGCGCTCGGACGGGTACTTGTGCCGGTGATGGGTGGTCGCATACAGATCCCCGTTTCTCAGCTCGCCGACATACGAATCGTGCCGGGGCCTTCCATGTACCGTGACGAGGACGGAATGCTCACGGGCTACGTGTTTGTGGACGTAGCAGGCCGTGACATCGGCGGGTATGTGGATGAAGCGAAGAAACTCGTACACGACAAACTGCGACTTCCGCCGGGATACTCTATCGCCTGGAGCGGCCAGTATGAGGCGATGCAGCGGGTTAAGGATCGTCTGCTGATCGTCGTGCCGCTGACGTTGTTTCTCGTCATCATGCTCCTCTACCTGAACACCAAATCGGCCGTGAAGACGATCATCATTCTGCTCGCCGTCCCGTTTTCGGCCGTGGGCGCGATCTTGCTTCTGCATTTGCTCGGTTACAACATGAGCATCGGTGTCTGGGTGGGATTGATTGCGCTGATGGGCGTCGATGCGGAAACCGGTGTATTTATGCTTCTCTACCTCGACATTGCGTACGAAAATGCAAAGCGCAGTGGACACCTACGTAGTCTCGCCGACCTCAGAGAGGCGATCCAACACGGCGCGGTGAAGCGCATTCGTCCCAAGTTTATGACCGTAGCCACGATGCTGACGGGCCTCTTGCCAATCATGTGGTCAACGGGAGCGGGCGCCGATGTGATGAAACGCATCGCCGCGCCGATGATCGGAGGAATTATTACGTCGTTCATCCTGGAACTCGTGGTGTATCCCGCTGTGTACGAAGTCTGGAAATGGCACTTTGTGCTTAAGCGAGAGGTGGCACGGCCAGACTGAACGTGGAAGCGATGCCAATCAGTCGCCAGGCGAGGCCGCGGGAACGGCCTCCATCGGCGGCACAGAATTTTCCGGAGTCGTTCCCGGCTGAGTTGTGCCTTCCTTCGGCATCTCGGCCGGCGGAGCAGTACCCACGAAGCGCGCGATCGCCTCGGCCGGTTCCCTGCCCGTCTGTTGGACCTGGAGCGTCACCTTCACCTCGCCGGACTCCCGGGCATACGTGAGATTTCCGCGCCGAAGCTCAGCCGCCGTGATGCGAACCTCGACCCGCTTCGCGCCGTCCTGAATTTCGAGCATTCCGCCACCCGCGTCACTGAGGCGTGCCGGGGCACCGTCCCATCGGACCTCGAGCTGGCCGCCATGGTCCAGAAGCAGCAGCGTAAGCGGCTGCAACGTCCCCTGCTTCAGCATCGGCCAGATCAGTTGGACTGCACCGCCGAGGAAAAGCAGCAACGCAACGCTGAAGACCAGCCAGTCCGACCACTGCTGTTCGGTGCGTCTTCGGATCGGAGGATCCGCCACGGTATCGTCATCCGGCCGATCCACGGCCGCTTCCGGCTCCTCGCCACGCTCCGCAGCCCGCCGTTTTCGGCTTCGCCTGGCAGGCGGATCCATCACGAACTCACCATCACTCAAAGGGCTCGCGATCTGCCCGTCTTTTCCGCGAACGAAGAACGTGCCGCGCGTCGGATCGATCCTTTCCGGCTTCACGACCAGCGACACCTGCCAGCGCTCCGGGAAGAAAGTCTCGTAGATCTCGATGTCTTCGGGAGAAAGCTCCAATCCGCTTCGCGTGTGCGAATGATACCAGCCGACGGCGGTCATCCCTTCCAGTTCCGGGTCCACCCTGGCGTCGGCCAGCAAGTGTGCGAGGTTCTCACGGTCAATCGGAGAGAGGACAAACGACGGTCCGGTCGAATACTGGCAAGGAAGCTGACGCGCCGCACGGATGCGGATCACCTGGCCTTTGCGTTCTCCAAACAACACGCCGCCGACCTCGATGCCGCCTCGTGCGATGCGGAACAGACCATCCAGGGCCGATGCCCGGATCTCCTCCATCAATTCCCACGAATATTCAATCGTCCAAGGCTGGCCTTCCGGGTTCCAACTGGCCATCATGCGTTCAAGGTGTGGGCCGCTCATAGGTGAATGGGAGTCTCGATGACCGTCTCTTCTTCCTCTTCAATCGGCTCTCTCAGATGATAGTAGTAGGTCACCACGGCCATCAGGACCATCCAGGCCACCAGGCACGCCAACCAACCGGCGCTCTTTCGATTCCATGCCCGCTCCCCTTCCATGGCGGATGCGGTAGCGCGAACAACGGCATACACCGCGCCCAGCGCCGGGATGAGTTTCCAATACCACGGCATGAAATCGAGATGTTCCTGCCCGCCTACCTGCGCCCACAGGACAAATATGGCGACGATGGCGACAAGGAACTCAATCGCAAGCCCCAAACGAAGGGAGGACGGCAACATGTTAGCAACCGGTTCTGCGAGACAGTACATTAAAAGCAGACGGAGCTTCCATTTTACTGGCCGTTCACGTTTGCGGGCAAGGACAAAGCGTGACTATCGTGCAACGCCCTACGCGCGGCATCGCGCGATAGCCTGTTTCCAGCCCGCGAACAGCTCTTCCCTGCGTGCT
>JBDKSR010000759.1:0-1749 GCA_039680545.1 Bryobacteraceae bacterium
GTATTTGACTGCGACCATGAGCCCTATGGGGCCTGCGAGCGCCGTCTGTAGCGCCAGCATTGCGTCGCCCTCTCGCCTCGACTCGGCTTGCTCCGGCCACTTGCGCTGAAAATACGCGAAGGTCAGGCCATATGCCAGAATTCCGCATACGATGTATATTACGACTGCTGCTGTTATTAGGTATATCATAGGTTAAAATTTCGGAGACGGACGCTAACCATGTGCTACAGGCCAACCGCGATAAGCTCCGGGATTGGCGCGAGGACCGTCCTTATTCGGGCGTCTGTCCTCGCGGTTGGCTGACCACGGCGTTCGGCGAAGAAGTCGCATCGTGCATTTCCTTGTCGTGCTCCATAGCGACGCGCACAGCTTCGGCGTAGGTCTTGCCCCAGCAGGTCGTGCCGTCGCTTGCGAGCACCAGGTAATCGTCAGGTTTGCCGTCGAGTGCTGCCTGCCTGAACATACAGAAGTCTTCTAGCCAGCACAGGTAGTCGAACATGTCGGCTTTGAGTTGCATCTCCTGCCATAGCTTTGCTTCGACCCCGCCGAACAAGGGGCCAGAGCGCAACGGCTCGGATTCAGGTTTTTGGTTCATAGATTTAGCCCTCGGCTCGCCGTTGCTCATCCGCAGCGTTCGGTGAATAGCTGCCGTCGTTTATGAAGAGCCTACATCCGTGTTTTTCGAGCGGGCCGTGAAAGCATACCCGCGCATAATCGTCCTTTCGGAAGATCCACCTCATGCACGAGTCTTGAACTGCGCACTGTTCTTTAGTGCATCGGGCGATGTCGGCACCCATGAGACGATCAAACACCGAACCAGCGGCTTCATCCAGCGCGGGCGGAGTCGTGGGTGTTGTGCTCATGGCGTGGTGTCGTGTGGCTGACCCGCGGTGTTCTCCATGTTTCAGTTTGTCTCCACCCATCGCTTCATCAGCGGTTCGAAGGTGAACTTCCAGTCGGGGTGCTTGCGCAAGTAGGAGAAAGCGAAGCCGCGCCGCATGTAGTGGCCGAGCAGGCGCACGCAATGGCGGCTGCCGACATCGACTCCGCAGGCCGACATGAAGGCACGCATCTCGCCGACGGGGATCTCGTCCCATGACTCCGACCAACTGATGTGCTTGACCTGCGCCAGCGTGAGGCCGGAGAGCGAGCAGATGTCAGCGTCCGACATGGCAACCGGCCTGCCCTGCGCATTGGTTCGCCGGGCAAGTAGCCGACAGGTGATGGGCGAGAAGCGGGTGAGCTTCTGCCAGAGGGTGAGCTTAGGCTGGCGTTTCATGGCGATAAGGATGTAATCTTCCAAACCAGTATGATGCAGGCCGCGGCAAGGAGAATGAACGGTAGTGCCGCTAAGAAGTAGAGGCAGTACCCCCTGAGGCGATCGCCCCATGTTGGAATGTAGGGCTTGGGCTCGATTGGTGGAAGGCCGATGGCGACGCGGCGCCTATTCTCTGCCGCTGCCACTTGCGCGCCGGCCGTGCTGGTGATAACTCCTGATACTGCAATAAGTCGGAACATATCAGGCTCCTTCTTCCTCTTCGTCGCCGGCTTCATCATCCTTCGGCTGCCCCAACTGCGCGATCAGCGTAGCCTTGCAGGTAGCGCCGCCGGGTGTGGCGGCGATGATGAAGAACTCGCCCAGCCGTCCGCAGAACCACTCCTTGGTGGGGTTGTAGTGCGGATCGGCCGGACGGGCTTTCCCCATGACGAGGCGGAAGCGGTCGAGCAGGTCGACCATCGCCACCTCAG
>JBDKSR010000760.1:0-2967 GCA_039680545.1 Bryobacteraceae bacterium
CAACATTCAGATGAACTATTGGCCCGTTGAGGTGTGTAACCTCTCCGAGTGCCACATGCCGTTGTTCGATTACATGGATACGCTCGTGGAACCCGGCAGCTGTACGGCCAAGATTCATTACGGTGCGCGTGGCTGGGTGGTCCATCATCTGTCGGACATCTTCGGGTTTACGGCGCCGGCAGATGGCGTCTGGGGAGTCTGGCCGATGGGAGCGGCATGGCTCGCGCAGCATCCGTGGGAACACTATCAGTTCACCGGTGACCGTGAGTTCCTGCGCCGGAGGGCGTGGCCGCTGATGCGGGGGGCAGCGCGATTCATGCTCGATTTTCTGGTGGAAGCGCCGGGTGGAACGCCGGTTGTCGGACGCCTGGTGACGTGTCCGTCACACTCGCCGGAGAACGCGTTCGTGAAAGCGGACGGTACAAGGTCGATGTTCACGTACGCAGCGACTGTGGACCTGGAAATCATCCACGATTTGCTCACAAACGTCGTCGAAGCCAGCCGGATTTTGAACATCGAACCTGCTCTCCGGTCTGAGTGCGAGGCAGCACTTAAAAAGTTGGCGCCGCTGCAGATCAGCCCGAAGACAGGACGCCTGCAAGAGTGGGTGGAAGATTACAAGGAGTTCGAGCCGCAGCATCGTCACACATCCCACCTCTTTGGGTTGCACCCGGGACACCAAATCTCGATGACGCAAACGCCCGAGCTGGCGACTGCCGCCCAAAAGTCTCTCATCGCACGAGGCGACGCCGGTACCGGATGGAGCATGGCATGGAAAATCAACTTCTGGGCGCGGTTCCAGGAGGGCAACCACGCGCACCGGTTGCTCTCGAACCTGCTGCAACGGTGCACCCTCCCGAATTTGTTCGACACGCATCCCCCGTTCCAGATCGACGGGAATTTTGGCGCGGTGGCCGGCATCACCGAGATGTTTCTGCAGAGCCACGCCGGTGAGATCCACTTCCTGCCCGCGCTTCCGGATGCCTGGCCGAAGGGAGACGTCCGTGGTCTCCGCGCGCGCGGGGCGTTTGAAGTGGATATGCAGTGGGACGCGGGGAAACTACGTCACGCGAGCATTCGCTCTCTGAAGGGGAATCGGGCGCGTTTACGCACAGCCGCGCCAGTCCGCATCACCGAGAACGGCGTCCCCGTAACGGTAAAGACCGTCCAGCCGAATGTCGTCGAGTTTGAGACGCGGCAGGGCGCTTTGTACGAACTGCTCCCGTGAACTGCGGGCACTGAGTCACTTAATGGCCGTGTTCTCCGATCTGTGTTACTGCTCCTGACGCGCCGATCTGAAAATACCGGCCAGAGAAGAGGAACACTTCATAATGCAACGCCGCACGTTTCTGTCCACGATGAGTTCTCTGGTTGGAACACATAGCCTTTCTGTACGCGCTGCTGATGGTGCAAAATCTGGTCCTATGACGTTGTGGTATAGGCGGCCTGCCAAGCAGTGGGTCGAGGCGCTACCGGTCGGAAATGGGCGTCTGGGGGCTATGGTGTTCGGTCGCGTCGATCGCGAGCGTATCCAAATCAATGAGGAGACGCTCTGGGACGGCTATCCCGGGAGGAACGAAGCGAACCCGAAGGCGCTGCAGGCCTTGCCGGAGGTCCGCCGCCTCCTGTTCGAAGGGAAGAATGAAGAGGCCAAGAAGCTCTCCGCTGAGACGATGATGCCGAACCCGGCGCGCATCAAGTCCTATCAGACGCTCGGTGACCTTGAAATACGGGTCCCTGACGCGACAGAGGTGACGGACTATTACCGCGAGCTTGACCTCGACGCCGGCATTGCTACGGTTCGATATCGTTACTACTTCTCTCGAATTCCGGTTACTCGGGAGGTCTTTGCCTCGGTGCCGGACAACGTTATCGTGGTTCGCCTCGTGTGCGAGAAACCCGGCAGACTCGGGGTTGTACTCCGACTCTCGCGGGAACGCGATGCGGTATGCCTCAACGATCCCGGCGATGCCAACCGTCTGATACTACGCGGGCGCATCGATTGTCCAGATCTCAAAACAGGTCAGCCGCGCGGCATGCGCTTCGAGTCACACGTGCTCGTGATCCCGGCCGGCGGGACGGTTACAGGCAAGGACGGATTGATCCGTATTGAAAGCGCCGATTCGGCATTGTTGCTGGTCTCCGCAGCGACGGATTATCGCGGCGGAAGTCCCGAGGCACTCTGTCGTGAGCATATTAAGGCGGCGACGCGGCCGTACGAAGAACTCCGCGCCCGGCATGTCGAGGAACACCGGAGACTGTTCCGGCGTGTGACGCTGGACCTGGGCAGCAAGCCTGAACTGAACGAACTTCCAACGGACGAACGGCTGGAACGAGTACGAAAGGGAGGGGAAGACCCCGGCTTGGCGGCGCAGTATTTCCAGTTTGGCCGTTACCTGCTGATGAGTTCCTCCCGTCCCGGCACGTTGCCGGCTAACCTGCAAGGGGTTTGGAATGACACGCTGAAGGCGCCTTGGAACAGTGACTATCACACGAATATCAATGTTCAGATGAACTACTGGCCGGCTGAGGTGTGTAACCTCTCCGAGTGCCATGTGCCGCTGTTCGATTACATGGATACGCTTGCCGGGTCCGGCAGTCGCACGGCGACGAGTCAGTATGGCGCGCGCGGATGGGTGGTCCATCATCTCTCGGACATATTCGGGTTCACGGCTCCGGCGGACGGCGTGTGGGGAGTCTGGCCGGTTGGTGCGGCCTGGCTCGCGCAGCATCCGTGGGAGCACTATCAATTCACGGGCGACCGCGATTTCCTGCGCAGGAGAGCGTGGCCGCTGATGCAGGGAGCGGCTCGTTTCATGCTCGATTTTCTGGTGGAAGCGCCCGCCGGCACACCGGTCGCCGGGAGACTTGGGACCTGCCCGTCACACTCACCCGAGAACATCTTCATAACGCCCCACGGCACCATGTCGCTGTTCACGTATGCGGCAACCATGGATGTGGAAATCA
>JBDKSR010000761.1:0-7385 GCA_039680545.1 Bryobacteraceae bacterium
ATACCAGCGTTCGCGGCGAGTCATCCTTTGGAGACGTCCTGGCCTGCCCGCCCAAGGCGACACACGTCTTCAGGGCAAGAGCGATACGCGAAATCTCACCGCCGGACGCCACCTTTTCAATGGGCCGCGGTTCTTCTCCGAGGTTGGGAGAGACCAAAAAGCTGACTTCGTCGGTGCCACGCTCCGACCAGGCGGCGGGAACGATGCGAACGCGAAAAACGGTGCGCTCCATCGCAAGAGAGGCAAGCTCAGTTTCGACGCGTTTCTCGAGCTTGCGGGCGGACTCACTGCGCCGGAGACTCAGGCGGCGAGCGGCATCCTCATACGACTGCGCTACCTTGCCAAGTTCCTGCTCGATTGCAGCGCGCCGGCTCTCCGCGTTCTCCAAAGCATCCAGTTGACTGCGCGCGTCGGCGAGGTAGGCAAGCACTTGCTCGATCGTCTGTCCATACTTCCGTTTGAGCCTCTCGATAACCGCCAGGCGCGCCTCGATTTCATCGAGCCTGCCCGGGTTGGCCTCAAGGTGCGAGAGGTAGTCGCGGAGGGCGTACGAGGCCTCTTCGATACCAAATTCCGCCGATTTCAGGTTTTCACCGAGGGGCGCCAGGGACGGATCGATGCGAGCGAGATCGTCAATTCGGCGGGCGGCAAGACGAATGCGGGAGAGCGCCGATTCCGGTGAATCGTAGAGAGCCTCATAGGCAGCCGTGGCGTTCTCTTCCAAACGAGCGAAGTTCTGAAGCCGCTTGCGCTCAGCCTCGAGTTCAGCATCTTCGTTCAGTTTCGGAGCGGCGTCCTCAATCTCACGCCGTTGGAAACTCCAGAGATCGGCCAGACGGAGCTTTTCCTGCTCGTTGCGTTGCAGTTCGTCGAGATCCGAACGGCAGGCGCGCCAGCGTTGGAAGAGACCCGCCACTTCGGTGTTTAACTCCGTCACGCCGGCAAACGCGTCGAGCATCTCCAGTTGCGCTTCCGGATCGAAAAGCCGCTGTTGTTCGTGCTGGCCATGTATGTCGCCGAGATGCGGGGCGAGTTCCCGAAGCAGGGCGGCTGTCACGGGTCGGCTCCCGGCAAAGGCACGTGACTTTCCGCCGGTGAGGATCTCCCGCTCGATGAGTAGTTCGCCGTCCTCCACCTCGGCTCCGGCGGCTTCCAAAACCTGCCGAACACGTTTCGAGCCGCCGACCTCAAATATGCCGGAAACACGTGCTTTGGCCGCACCGGTGCGTATCATGTCCGACGTGGCGCGTCCACCGAACAGGAGTCCCAGGGCGTCAACGACGATCGACTTGCCGCTTCCGGTTTCACCAGTGAGCAGATTGAGCCCCGCGTGAAAACGTACACGCAGCCGCTCGATGACGGCGTAGTTTTCTACAACCAGCTCGACGAGCATTCGAGGGCATTATAAGGTACGGAAAACGCAAAATGGAAAAAGGCGCGGATGGCGTAGCGGCAGCAGAACGCCAAGCGCGGCTGGATCAAGGAAAGGATACGAGCGCTACACACTGTGCTCTCGCTTGCTACAATGGCAGCTTGGCTGAATCAGACTGACAACTCCAGGAGACAGTTCGTGGCCTTTATTCGACGGATTCTTTCTTATTACAGCTACGCTTTCAACGGATTATTCGCGGCGTTTCTGCTGGGCATTGCGGCGATCTCTTTCCTGACCGGAAGCCACGCGTTCCAATTTCCCATCCTTCCGTGGGAAGACAATACGCTGGTTTACGCTCTCGTGGGGATCGCGGTCATTGGCTTTCTGATGGTGTTGTTGGCGATGATAGGCACCGCAAAGAAGTTGTTCCTGATCTGGAGTCTCCTGGTATTTGCGCTGATTGTGCGCGGCTTCTTCTTCTCTTCGCATCAATTCGCGGCAGGTTCCGGTGACATTTGCACGGCCCTGTACGTTGTTGCGGCGTCTATCATTGCGGTGCTGGGAGCCGGAATGGCTGCCGTACCCGATCTGCGGCGGCGGTAGGACGCGCCGTATCCCGCTCGCGCATACGCGCTTCGATTCGGCACTGGAACGCGGGTGCAACCCGGTAGTTGTGCGTTGCGTCGGATGGTTAGAATGAGAACTCTAGTTTTGCTCGCTTTGGCGCTTCCTCTTTTTGCGCAGTCGTACCCGAAGCACAATTTCACGGCCGGTGTCGGCGGGGCAATGCCTGGCTCCGACCTGGAAGGGCAATTCAGTAACAGACCCGACGTGAGCTTCGGATACGGCTACCGCATACACGAGAATTTCCAGCTCGACGCCGGGTTGGACGTCGTGTTCGGCGCGGCCGGTGTCCGGGATTTCCTGGAGACTGACCTCGGCTATCTGCGGATCCGCGACTTCGAGTACCTTCTACCCTTAGGGGGGCGGATCATTCTGCCCGTGAGCGACGGGCGGGTCCTCTTCTCGGTTGGCGGCGGTGCGGCGTACATGCGCTACTCGGAGCGACTGAAGCAGGTCAGCGACTACTATCAATACGAGTGTCCGTACTGCGGATCGCGAAGCGGTTGGGGTTACTACACGCTCGTCGGCGGCAGCGTCGCGCTCGATCGTGGTCAACGCTTCCGCGTTGGCGTCACGTCAAGGCTCTATCGTGGCAACACGGATGGCGACGCCATCGGATACGTCCCCGCATTGCGTACGCATGACACCTGGCTGAACGTTGCCGGCGAGTTTACCGTGTCGTTCTAAACGGAACCTGTCAGAGGGGCGAAGGAAGCCGTAGTACAATCACCCAGCATGAAGCTACTGGTGTTTTCCGACATTCACGGTGACCGCGAGGCACTGGAAAGACTGATGGATGTCGAGGCGGATTATTACGTCTCCGCTGGAGATCTTGTGAGCTTCTGGAAGAAACTAAGCCAGATGGGCGGACCTCTGCGGCGGCGGGCAAAGCGCCTCTACGTACTGCCCGGCAATCATGAGTCCACGAGCCTGGTCCGGGATTTCTGCAAAGAGTTTGGCCTCCAGGAGTTCCATGAGCGGACGCTCGAAATCGCGGGCTATCATGTCGCAGGCTTCGGATACTCCAGCCCGACACCCTTTAACACCCCGGGCGAATACACGGAGGAAGAAATCGCACTCCGTTTGGAACGGTTTGCCGGCCTCAATCCGCTGGTCTTGATTTGCCACTGTCCGCCGTACGGCACGGCGCTCGACCGGGTGCGGGAGGGTGTCCACGCGGGCAGCCGCTCGGTCGGCGAATTCATCCGGAAGCACGAACCGGCAGTCTTCATTTGCGGCCACATACACGAAGCCGAAGGAGTATCGGTCCAACTGGGCAAGACCTTAGGAATCAACGCTGGAAAGCGGGGTTATTTGCTCGACTTTGATACACTGAAAGTATGACAATCGAGGAACTCGAAAGAGAATACTCGCCGCTCCGCCAGCAAGCTGAAGCTGTGCGGAGCTATCTTTGACTCCCCCCAACGAAAATCTCAGTTAGCTGAAATCGAGAAGCAGATCGCGTCTCCCGAATTCTGGAATCAGTCTGCCAAAAGCCAGCAGGTCATGCAGGATCGAAAGCGGCTGGAACAGGCGATCAAGGACGAGGAGCGGATTGCGGGCCGTATTTCCGATTTTGACGCCGTGTTCGAACTGGCTCGCGAGGGGGACACCGAGAGCGCGATGGTGCTGCTCGGCGATCCCACGGAGGAGTTGGGGAAATTCCGGCACGAGCTCGACAAGATCGAGACGGCGATGTTGCTTTCGGGTGAAAACGACGCCAGGGGCGCTATTGTCACCATCCATCCCGGAGCCGGCGGCACCGAGAGCCAGGATTGGGCTGAGATGCTCCTGCGCATGTATCTGCGATGGGCGGAACGCGAGCAGTTCCCGACCGTCGTAACTGACCGCCTCGAGGGTGACGGCGCCGGAATTAAGTCGGTGACGTTCGAAGTTAACGGGGAGAACGCGTACGGATTGCTGCAATCCGAGGTCGGCGTTCACCGTCTGGTGCGAATCTCGCCGTTCGACGCCAACGCCCGCCGTCACACGTCGTTTGCCTCGGTGTTTGTCTATCCGCAGATCGACGACGAGATCAAGATCGATATACGCCCCGAGGATCTTCGAGTCGATACGTTCCGCGCGAGCGGCGCCGGCGGACAGCACGTCAATCGAACCGATTCCGCCATCCGCATGACGCACCTTCCGACGGGCCTCGTGGTGCAGTGCCAGAACGAACGTTCGCAGCACAAGAACCGTGCCGGAGCGTTGAAGCAGCTTCGCGCCAAGCTCTACGAATTCGAACTCGAAAAGAAGCGCAAAGAAAGCGATAAGGTTGAGGCGTCCAAGCTGGAGATCAATTTCGGCAGCCAGATTCGTAGCTACGTGCTGGCGCCGTACCGACTGATAAAGGACCATCGCACAAAGCTTGCCATCGGAGACGTGGACAGAGTCCTCGACGGCGATCTGGACGGCCTCATCCACGCGTATCTCGTTTACAAGAAGACAGGAAAGACGGTTGGCGACGGAAAGGATGACCTCCCTGAGTAGTTTGGAACAAGAGGCGCTGACGGAAGACATCCGGAGGGGTGGCGAACTCATCCGTAGTGGGCGGCTGGTCGCGTTTCCAACCGAGACTGTTTACGGACTGGGGGCGAATGCGCTCGATCCCGAGGCAGTGCGGCGCGTTTATGAGGCGAAGGGCCGCCCGTCGACGAGTCCTATGATCGTCCATGTGGCCTCGATGGAGATGGCGCGGAAGCTTGTCGCCTCCTGGCCTCCCGCCGCCGAGAAATTGACCGCACGTTACTGGCCTGGGCCCCTAACTCTCGTGCTGCCGAAGGCCGCCTGCATACCGGACGTAGTCACCTCTGGAACAGAAACAGTCGCCCTGCGCATGCCGGACCATCCGCTTACGCTCGCCCTAATTCGCGAGGCCGGTGTTCCGGTGGTCGGACCGAGCGCAAACCGCTTTACTAAACTTTCTCCCACAACAGCACAACACGTGCGTGACGGCCTCGGCGACCGGGTGGACCTCATCCTTGACGGCGGTCCTACCCGCGTGGGTATCGAGTCCACGATCTTGTCCCTTGCGGTGAGTCCGCCGCGCCTGTTGCGTCCTGGAATGATCACGCAGACCGCCATCGAGGCATTGATAGGGCCGATCGAGGTGGGGGCGCATCTTGAGAACGAGAATGCGCCGCACCCGTCGCCCGGATTGCACCGGAAACACTACAGCCCGGCCACGCAGGTCGTCATCGTCAACGACGGATCCCTTCCGTCACAGGGGCGGGGCGTCTACCTGTATCGTGAGCAGACCGCTGCGGCTGCAAAGTCGGTTCAGATGCCTGTCGATGCTCCATCCTATGCAGCCGTCTTGTACGGCACGCTGCACAGAGAAGACACAGCCGGGTGGGACTGGATCGCGGTAGAACGTCTCCCGGCAGGACCGCAATGGGCCGGCATCGCCGACAGGCTCAAGCGCGCTGCCGCCAAAGCCGTTCCGCCCAAGCGCTGAGCCCAGCAGCCGATACGCCGCCGGTAGATGGGGTGCAAGCTCCCTTATGGGAAAATAGAACGTCATGGCCAAAATACAGCGCGCACTGATTAGCCTCACAGACAAGTCTGGAGCTGTCGACTTCGCCCGTGGTTTGCAGGAATTTGGGGTCGAAATCCTCTCCACCGGAGGAACGGCCCGTCTGCTGCGGGATGCAGGCATCCCGGTTCGGGATGTGGCTGAGGTGACGGGCTTTCCGGAGATGCTCGACGGACGTGTGAAGACCATCCATCCGCGGATCGCGGGCGGCATCCTGGCCATCCGGTCTAATGGCGAACACATGAAGGCCCTTGCAGAACACGGGATTCCCACAATCGACATGGTTGTGGTCAATCTGTACGCGTTCGAGAAGGTCGCCGCCCGGGAAGGGACCACAGTGCCGGAGTTGATCGAGAATATCGACATCGGCGGGCCGACGATGATCCGCGCGGCGGCGAAGAATTATCAGGATGTCGCCGTCGTGGTGTCACCGGCGGATTACTCGGCAATTCTCGATGAGATGCGGGCTTCCGGCGGGAACTTGTCGCTCGCTACACACTGGCGTCTGGCCAAACAGGCGTACCGCCTGACTGCGGATTATGACCGGGCTGTGAGTGCGCGCCTGGCTCGGATCGAAGTTCAGGATGGCCAGTTCGTCGATAGCACGCCCGTTCTTCCGCCGGTGCTCGACCTGCGGGCGGGCCTGGCGCTACCGTTGCGATATGGAGAGAATCCGCATCAGTCGGCGGCGCTCTATTCGGACCGGAGAAGCGGCATTGCAGGTGCGGAACAACTGCATGGCAAAGAACTTTCCTACAACAACCTGGTCGATCTGGATGCCGCGTGGCAGCTTGCTTTGGAATTCGACTCCTCCGCCTCAGCGATCATCAAACACACGAACCCATGCGGATGCGCCGAGGCTGCGTCCCTTATCGAAAGTTATGTGAAGGCGCACGAGTGCGACCCCGCCTCGGCATACGGCGGCGTCCTGGCGTTCAACCGGGCCCTCGATAAAGAGACGGCCCAAGAGATCGCGAAGACGTTCGTCGAGGCGATCGCCGCGCCTGGCTACTCCCCCGAAGCGCTCGCCGTGCTGACGGCAAAGAAGAACCTTCGACTGCTCAAGGTGACAAATCCCACCCCCGACCCGCTTGTCATCAAGTCCATTAGCGGCGGGTTCCTTGCGCAAACAGCGGACCTGCATCGCCTTGATCGAGCGCAGACCCAAGTGAAGACCAAGCGGGCGCCGACGGATGAAGAGTGGACGGCCCTGGAGTTCGCGTGGAAGATCGTCAAGCATGTGAAATCGAACGCGATCGTATTCTCGCGGGCCGGTCAGATCGTGGGCGTCGGAGCCGGACAGATGAGCCGGGTGGATTCCGTCAAGATCGCCGCGATGAAGTCGGTGCTGCCGCTCGAAGGAACGGTGCTTGCCTCGGATGCATTCTTCCCATTTGCCGACGGTCTCGAAGAGGGCGCCCGCCATGGCGCAACAGCAGTCATTCAGCCCGGCGGATCAATACGTGACGCCGAGGTGATCGCGGCCGCAGACCGTCTCAACATTGCCATGGTGTTTACCGGCGTCCGGCATTTCAGGCACTAGGGTCGGATGGGAGGCCCTTTCCGGCCCCCGTTTAACCGCGGCTATCCAGCACTTCACGTAATTTTTGTCTTAGGGCACCGGGGGTAAAAGGCTTCTGCAAAAATGCGAGGCCATTCGCTGGTACCTGGGTCTGGCCGGGGTAGCCGGACATAAACAAGACTTTCGTCTCCGGCCGAAGTGGCGCAACATACTCGGCGAGTTCCCGGCCGTTGCCCTTCGCAAGAACAATGTCCGTGAGAAGAAGCTGGATGGGGCCGGCGTGCCGTTCCGCAATCAATTTTCCACCGTCTGAGTCGGGCACATCCAGCACG
>JBDKSR010000762.1:0-9225 GCA_039680545.1 Bryobacteraceae bacterium
CCGTGGCTGCTCCGGCTTCCTGGCGCTGCTTGCCGATCAAACTCCGCAGCGTGTCCGCCGAGAGAAGCGGCGCATCGCCGTACAGCACGAGGAGCAGGCCGTCCTTCCCGGCAAGCGCCTCGCGGGCTGCGAGCACGGCGTGTCCGGTACCTTTCTGCTCGCTCTGCTCGACAAACCGCACCCCTAGACTTTCCACGGCCGCGCTCACGTCTCCGGCCTGGTGCCCCACCACGACGAAGACTCGCACGGGCGGCGCCACCTCCAGCGCGGCACGGGCGACGTGTTCGATGAGCGTCATCCCTCCGGCGCGGTGCAGTACCTTGGCCTTCTTGGACTTCATGCGGGTGCCAAGGCCGGCGGCCAGGATCAGAACAGTGACGGGATTCTCCATAGCCACATTGTGGCGCAACGGCGGGCCGCGGCGCTGAAACGTGGTCCTAGGGTACTAGGGCGGCTTGGAATCCCTTGTCGTGCGTCGCGAACCAGAGCTATCCGCAGGTGCCACGACTTCGTGATCCACTCAGCATGTATGATTGTTGTTACTCGACAAGAGGCGATATACGTCAAGGACTGACCCGATGGACAAGAACTTCCTAATGAAACCGAATCACTTATTCGCTCTGATTGCTGTCGCGTTGGTTTTGCCTGCTTTCGCGCAGACCCCGGACGGCCTGAGCGGAATCGCGACATTCAAGAATGCCGCCACCAAGCGGATCTCCAGCTGGGACAAGACCGGGGGCAACAGCGACCGCATCCCCATCAAGCCTGGTGAAACCGCCACCCTGGCGGAGATCTCCGGCGCCGGCTGCATCAAGCACATTTGGGTGACCATCGCGTCGGAAAGCAAGTTTCACTTGCGCGAACTCGTATTGCGGATGTACTGGGACGGCGAAGCGGAGCCCAGCGTGGAGACCCCCATCGGCGATTTCTTCGGGACGGGATTTGGCGCGTACAAGAGTTGGTGGTCGGCGCCGCTGACCGTGCAGGGAAAAGCGATGAACAGCTATTTCCCGATGCCGTTTGGGTCGGGAGCGCGCGTGACGGTCACCAATGAGGGTGAGGTCCCCGTGCGCAGCTTCTACTATCACATCGACTACGAGGAGTACGGCAGCGCCGCGCAGACCGCCGATATGGGGCGTTTTCACGTCCAGTGGCGGCGGGAGAATCCGACCAAGGCGATCCCGGTTGCCGAGACCAAGGGCATCAATCCGACGGGCAAGGACAATTACCTCTTCATGGATGCCACGGGCCGCGGGCAGTTCGCCGGTGTTGTGCTTCACGTCCTGGGTCACTCGACCGGCTGGTGGGGCGAGGGCGACGACATGTTTTTCGTCGATGGACAGCCGTACCCGCCCTCGATCTACGGCACGGGTCTCGAAGACTACTTCAACAACGCGTGGGGATTTCAGGAGGAGTTCAACTACCCGTATATCGGCTATTCACTGAAGGGCAACAAGGACTGGACGGGCATGCATAGCATGTACCGGTTCCACATTCCGGATCCGATCCATTTCAAGACCTCGCTTCGGGCGACCATAGAGCACGGGCACGCCAACGATCGCGCCGACGATTACTCGAGCACGGCCTACTGGTATCAGACCGAGCCGCACAAGAAACTGGAGCCGCTCCCGGTTGTGAAGGATCGTTACCCGACCCAGTTTTACAAGATCGAGGTCCTCGAAAAGAACCTTCCAAACTGAGGTTTTGAGAGGGATAGAGGGCCGGCGGGGTCCCCGGACGGGCCGGTCCCGCTATTTCCGCTGCCGGCGCCCTTGCGCGGCCAATTCCAGGACTGCCGGAGCCAGGGCCGCAGGGTTGTGGCGCACCTTGGGGGATTCTTCAAGGAACTCGCCCTCGACGAGGTGGAGTCCCATCTCCCGCAGCCGGCCTGCATCGACAGCGACGGGGTGAGCCTGCTGCTGGGCGTAGGGGCCCAGTGCCGACTCCGGTATCGCTTTGGTGTTCACAACGACATAATCGACCAGTCGCGTGCCCGCGTGCCGGTCGATGGCTTCTACGTGGTCCGCCGCACTATAGTTGATCGTCTCCCCTGGCTGCCACATCAGGTTCACGATGTAGGCCTTTAGGGCAGGGGATTCGTGGATCGCCTCGGGTATGCCCTTCACCAGCACGTTCGGGATGACGCTCGTATACAGTGATCCAGGCCCGAATGTGATCAGGTCGGCTTCGGCGATGGCCTTCAGAGTCTCCGGCAGCGGACGGCATTCGCGTGGATCGAGCCGGACTTCCTTGATCGGCGAACGGCTGCGGCTGATCCTGCTCTCGCCCGCAACCACGGACCCGTTCGCGAGGCGAGCCTTCAGCGTGACGTTGGTCTCGGTGGAGGGGAAAATGCGGCCGGCACTCGCCAGGACCTCGCATGATAGTTTTACGGCTCGTGTGAAATCCCCCGTTACCTCGCTCAAAGCGGTGACAAAGAGGTTGCCGAAGCTATGGCCTTTCAGCCCAAGACCGGAGCGGAATCGATGCTGGAAGAGCTGGGAGAGCAACGCTTCGTCTTCCGAGAGCGCCACCATGCAGTTGCGTATGTCGCCGGGTGGAGGGACGTCGAACGCGCGGCGCAAGCGTCCGGAGCTGCCGCCGTCGTCGGTCACCGTAACCACCGCCGTGATGTCGACCGTGGGTCGATGCTGTGACGGCCGTGAGCCGGAGACCCGGGCATACGCTTTGAGGCCGCGCAACAACGTAGCCAGCCCCGTGCCCCCGCCAATCGCGACTATGCGAAATGGACGATCCTCAGAAGTCACAACCACCCCTCTCGCCACCAAAGAGAGCGTAACACTTTCTCATTTACAATCTATTACTTGCGATGTCCGGACCTATGCAGGCCGTTCTCTTTCAGGGTACAGGAGATAGGAGAGCGGAGGGCGGCGCGCGAGATCACCAAAGTCCGGGTCACTCCGGGCTTGCGTCCGGTTGCCGGGCTGTATCTCAATGGCGCGCTTCATGTTTACGCATGCCTCGTCCATGTTTCCTTTGAGGGCATGGCAGAGCGAAAGCGCGTAGTAGATGTGATCGGCATCCGGATCGAGAGCAATCGCCTGATTGAGGTGACTCAGTGCGGGCTCGAGTTCTCCCCGGTTGATCTGCGCAATGGCGTAGTTGTAGTGATCGCTGGCGGTGGAAAGTTGCGGCGCTTCGCGTTCCAGACGCTGCCGGCAAATCTGGGCGTGCGTCCTCGCCGAATGAGCGATCTGGATCGCCGGACCTTCCTCGGCCTGTTCGAACAGCGCCATCGCCTTGGCGAAGTCCCTCGCATGGAACAACGCCGACGCTTTTTCGAAAAGCTCGGTCTGTTCCTTCAACCCGGCTGGCCGCGATGCAGCCCGTTTCGCGGTGGTTTTTTCGGAGTGTTCGGCCAATTTACGCATTGGTCAACAATGCACCTTGTGATTGACGTTCGAGGCTCCGGGGAATGACCCCGCCAGCCGTGCGCTCTGGAAGCCCACGATGCTTCGCCGGATTACATTCCCGATCAGATCCCCCCTGGGCGGTCCCGAGCGCCCGTAGCAGCAACTATCCTACTCTTCTTCGTCGGAGACGGGAGTCTGGTCGAGGTCGTCGGACTCGAAAACCTGATCGCAATCCAGACAACGAACATAATCCACTCCGTCCCGCCTCGCAATCAGCTCTGTGCGAGTGTGCTCACAAACCGGCTGCATAAAGACCGCAATTAGAACTATTCTAAGCAGAACAATCGTTCTGTCAAGTGGGGGTGCGAGGCGTAGTAGGGCGGGCTGAGGTCGCACGGAGATGACTTCGATCCGGTAGAGAGGGTGCCGTTGGAGCGACTGCGAGTTCGGGCCTCCGGGTGGCTGCGCAGTTGAGAGGTGGACTGCAGGACCTTGGGTGATGGGGATCCATTGCGTGAGTGGCGGAGCTTTCGGTTTCTGCGGTCGGGCGCGACCCAACCCCGACCAATGAAGGTGCCTGGTTGACCTGGCACCTGTGAAGCGGAGTATCCGTCGATCGACCCGACGCGAACGGGATGCATCTCTGTCACTTACACACAATCAGGCGTAGAATCAGTGCAGTGAATCCCGATTCGACAGAAGGCACATCGCCAGAAGCGGGGAAGCGCGAGCTGTACCTTGAGGAGCGTAAACTCCTGATCGACGCCGCGCGTGAAAGTTCACGCACGTTCGACAAGGCAGTTCTTGCCTTTGGTTCCGCTGCGTTCGGGGCTTCTGTTGCATTCCTGAAAGACGTTGTCCCGCACCCTCTAGTAGAGACCGTTGTTTGGCTTGAAGTCTCCTGGCTCTGCTTTTCTCTGGGCATCCTCGCCATATTGCTATCATTTCTCTTCAGTCATCGAGCCTGTTTCTTTGAGATTGAAAGATCTCGCAAGATTGCTTCAGGGGTGCGGCCTGATGAGACGAACCCGTGGGCTTTTGCCACTGAAACATGCAACTGGGTCTCTGTGGCCCTGTTGTTCTTGGGTATTTTGATTTGGATCCGTTTTGTGATTGCCAATTTGAGTTTTCCGTGAGGAGTCAGTCATGGCCGAGACGACAAAGGAAGGCTATCCTCCGCCACCGCCACCCAAGAAACGCTATGTTCCGCCATCGCCACCTAAGCCGGTGCCGCAGCCAGCGAAGACGCCGCCAGCGCCGGCTCCCAAGAGACCGTGAAGGATCTGGTCAGCTTCTCGCGCGATCCCGAGCAATTACTTGTGTTTCCAAGATGTGACTCGATAACACTCCCTTTGAGACAAGGGAGGAAGAGCAGAACACATCCCCAGTTGGAGTACCGTTGGGAGGAGGTTGAGACCACCACCCTAGGTCTCTGCTGCTTCTCAGCCAATCTGGTCGGAGTGGAAACGTGAGGCTCTGTTCGTCATCACCGATGGCCCCTCAGGAAAAGAAGCCCGGCCAGGATTGGCGGGCCCCCGAGAACAATGGTCGTGATTGCGCGGCTGGCGATAGACAGGCCTGCCGGCGCCCAGATCGCATAGGCCACTCCGAGCAACACCCCAACTGCGACCAGCAGACGTCCTCCACCTCGTTCCCAGCGCCAGGGGATAAGCGCAAGCATTACGAACAACAGGCCCGCACCTGCCCACGGCGCGGCAACAAGCGCAGGCGTATGCCACACCCACGACTCTGCAACGAAGAAGAAGAGCCAGAAGACGGCCCACAAGATCGCGAGCCCGCGAGCGATGAATACGATGTGCAGTTTCACCGCGAGCCTCCTGCCCAGAGTATGCGCCTGTTGGCTACCCAGCGCGAAGGCAGCGAACAGCGCAATTGACTTACAGCGCCGGGCCCGGCACGACACCGTCAGGGAAGAAGCGGCGAACATCGACCTCGGCAAACGGCGCGCGGACGAACCTGTTCTTCATCGCGTACGGGACCGTGCAGTCGAAGATCGTCTTGCAGGAAATGCCATCCGCGTGAATCGACGGACTGAAATCGGGCGATTCTGACGGGTCGAGCGGGTGGCAGCGCACGCCCGGGATGAACACCGTGCTCGCGTCGCCCTGGTAGCGTGTCGTCATCGCCCACATCACGTCATTCGAGTCGAAGATGTTCACGTCTTCGTCCACGAGGATGACGTGCTTCAATTCGGGGAACACCGCGAACGCCGTAAGCGCGGCTTGGCGCTGGCGTCCTTCGTCGGAAGGAGCGGCCTTCCGGAACCGCAGGACCGCCACGTACTTCCCTCCGCCGGCCGGATGCGCGTACACGTTGAGCAGCCGTCCCGGCATGGAGTCCTCGACCAGCCGGAAGATGCTCGCCTCGGTGGGAATTCCGACCAGATTCACATGCTCCGAGCCCGGGCTCACCAGAGTCTGCAGGATCGGTTGCTTGCGATGCGTGATCGCCCTTACCTGTATCACCGGAACCGACGCCTGCGCCTTCCCTTCGTAGCCGGGAAACTCCGGCATGGCATTCCCGGCTCCAGTGCGCTCATCTTCGGGAACGCGAACGCCCGGCAGGATCTCACCCTCGATCACGATTTCCGCGTGGGCAATCGCTTTCGCCGCGACGGACACGCAGGGCGCCAGTTCGACCGGACTGCCGCGAAGCGCGCCGGCAATGCTCAACTCGTCAAAACCGAGCGGCGTGGTGGGAGGTTCGAAGCAAGCCGCCACATAGACCGCCGGGTCGAGCCCGATGCTGATCGATACGGGCAAGGACTGACCACGTTCTTCCGCTTTGCGGAAATACTCGCCGATGTGGCGGCCCGGCACGAAGTAGATGCTCAGCCGGTCCGGCCCGAGTACGCACATGCGATGGATGGTGACGTCGGCCTGCCCGGTTTCCGGGTCTTCCGCGCGCACCAGGCCCAGCGTCAGATAAGGACCCGCGTCCTGTGCGGTGAGAGTCGGGATGGGAAGCAGCTTTGTCAGATCCGCGTCGTCTCTGTGAATCACTTCCTGACAAGGTGCGGTCTTGCCGCTTACCAGCACTGTCGGGATTGGTTGCTCCACTGCCTCCATCAGCCGGAAAGGCAGACGGTCCACCGTGGTCCCCAGCAGCAACGCTGTACGCTCGCGGCTCGAAAACATGCCCACGAGGATACGTGTCTCGGGATAGCCGCGCACGTTCTCGAATAGCATCGCAGGCCCAATCTGCGTGGGAGGGGGAGCGGGCGTGCCGGCTCCAGCGACCCTATAAACGCCGGCGAGTTCGAGGTACGGATCAACCGGCTCGCTCGTTTTGTATAGGTGTTTTGGCGAATCCGAGAGAAAATCGATTGCGGAACGCAAGTCGCGTACGGAAATCGTCCTCGGCATGGACTGATCTGTACTCATAGTTAGACTCAGTATCGCGCACGGGGTAGGCCGGTTAGTGGTCCGCAACGGCCGCCCGGCGGAGATACAATTGCGAAACCGGAGGAGGAACCTCATGAACAGGCGATCGTTTCTCGGTTCGCTTTTGGCTGGCGCGGCGGGAGCGCGGGCGCAAGGCCGGCGTCCTCCCAACATTGTCTTCATGTTTTCCGACGATCACGCCTATCAGGCGATCAGCGCGTACGGTGCGGGGCTCAACCGGACCCCCAACATCGACCGGATCGCGAACGAAGGCATGATCTTCCGGGACTGCGTCGTCACGAATTCCATCTGTGCTCCATGCCGCGCCACGGTGCTCACCGGCAAGTACAGCCACATGAATGGGGTCATCGACAATACTCGAGTGTTCGACGGAAGTCAGCCCACGTTTCCCAAACTGCTGCGGGGATCCGGTTACCAGACGGCGCTATTCGGGAAGTGGCACCTCAAGAGCGACCCGACTGGTTTCGATTCCTGGGAAGTTCTGCCGGGGCAGGGCAATTACTACAACCCTGACTTCCTCACGACGCAGGGACGGCATCGGCGGGACGGCTACGTCACGGACATCATCACTGATCTTTCGCTCGACTGGCTTGCAAAGGCCCGCCAGGCCGGTAAGCCGTTCCTGCTGATGTGTCAGCACAAAGCGCCGCACCGCAACTGGATGCCCGCGCCGGAACACCTGACGCGGTTTGACGGCGTGACCTTCCCTGAGCCTGACAATCTGTTTGACGATTACGCGACCCGTGCGACACCGGCGCACAACCAGCAAATGGAAATCGACCGTCACATGCTCCTCTCCGGCGATCTGAAGGTGTACCCGTTCCCCGGCCCTGATGCGAAAAGTGCGGGAGCGGCAGGGTTCCTCGCCGAGTATAACCGGATGGACGAGATGCAGAAACGCATGTGGGACGCGGTCTATCAAAAGCGGGTCAAAGAGTTCGCCTCTTCGAGACTTTCAGGACGCGACCTCGTGCGGTGGAAGTACCAATGCTACTTACGGGATTACCTCGGATGCATTCAGTCTGTCGATGATAGCGTGGGGCGGATTCTGCGCTACTTGGACGCCGCGGACCTGGCTCGCAACACGATCGTCGTCTACGGTTCCGACCAGGGATTCTATCTCGGCGAGCACGGATGGTTCGACAAACGCTGGATCTACGAAGAGTCCGTGAAAACGCCTCTGCTCATCAGATGGCCCGGCGTGACACCTCCTGGCAGCTCCTGCGACCTGATGGTCTCGACGGTCGATTACGCAGAGACATTTCTCGACGCCGCGGGCGTCGCGGCCCCGCCGGACATGCAGGGCGGCAGCTTCGTTCCGATCCTGCACGGCGAGCGGCCGTCTGGCTGGCGCCGCAGTTTCTACTACCACTACTACGAGGACACGGTACACCACGTTGCGCGCCACTACGGCATCCGGACTGGCAGGTACACGCTTGCCCATTACTACGACACCGGCGAATGGGAACTGTTTGACCGGAAGACGGACCCGCGTCAGATGCGCAACGTATACGGGAAGCCTGAATACGCGCAGGCCGAGCGTGAACTGAAAGCTGAACTGGCTCGTCTCCGCCGGGAGCTTAAAGTGCCCGAGAAGGACCCGGACCGCTAGCCCCGGAGCGGCGTGCCTGGGAATACCTTCAATCTGATAGGATCGTGGCCGGTAACATTCGATCCGGCCGACTTGCGAGGGAGGACTCAATGCGCGATTTGACCCGCAGGGATTGCATCAAGGGCGCCGCTATGCTCGCCGGGACGGCAGGCGCACTGAACGCCACACCGCGTCGTAGCGCCCCGAAGCCGGGCGGGATCAAACTGGCGGAGGTCCTGAGCCTTGAGGACGAGTCACGCCTCCGTCTGGCCCGTCAGATCGGCGTGAATTACGTCATCGCCGGAGCGCAGGGCGTCACGGCCAAAGTGAGGCGGGAGCAGTACGTCGAGGTCCTGACGAAGCTGAAGCAGGACTACGCGGCACATGGATTCAAGATCGCCGGTGTTGAGAGTCATCCCGTGCCGGCGGAGAAGATCAAGCTTGGACTACCGGGGCGTGACGAAGAGATCGAAAACTATCGGGCCGTCATCGATGCCCTGGGTAGAGTCGGCATTCCGGTGCTCTGCTACAACTTCATGGCGGGTCTGGGATGGTATCGCACTTCCACAAATGTTCCGCAGCGCGGCGGCGCCCTGACGAGCGAATTCGACTACAGCGCTGCCCAAGCACAAGGTCTGACTCAGTGGGGCGAGATCAGCGAGGAGAAGATCTGGGATAACATCACTTACTTCGTGAAAGCGGTGCTGCCTGTCGCGGAGAAGGCCGGTGTGAAGATGGCGCTCCATCCCGACGATCCTCCCATCTCGCCGTTGCGCGGCATCGGCCGGATCCTGACGAGCGCGAAGAATTATCGCAGGGTGATGGAGATCGTGCC
>JBDKSR010000763.1:0-5236 GCA_039680545.1 Bryobacteraceae bacterium
CGGGCCAGTCCAAGATGGTGCGTTGCACTCCCCACATAGGAGACGCGCAGACCCAAGTTGGCGGCCAGTTCGCGCTCGATTGTGGCATTCCACTGCTGCATGTAAGGAGTGACGATGTTCGGGTCAAGCCCGGACAGATTCGCCGTTCCCACCTGATTGAGAACTGTGGGGAACATGTTCGGCAGCGACCACAATGGCGAGCCGTTGGTGAAGCTATTCACAGGAGATGTCTCGCTGCCATTGAACGGGCCGCCCGCCATATTCCGCCAGAAATAAGCGGTGAAGGAATCATAGAAGATTCCGTATGAAGAGCGAAAGACCGTCTTATTGTCTTCGGTGAGTTTGTAAGCCAATCCAAGACGCGGCGCGAAGTTATTCTTGTCCATGTTGACCAGCGTACGGGTGGGCACGCCAGCTTCAGAAGCGGTAACGATGGTGACGAGGTTGCTCGCCAGGAAGCCCGGAGCGAGTTTCGCTGCGGTCGTATTGTTCGGGACCACTAGTTGCCCCGTGAAAGGATTGAAGTTCGACAGCCGGTCTTGCTTTTCCGTATAAGGAGGATTCATTTCATACCGGAGTCCCACGTTGAGAGTGAGGCGCGGATTGACTTTGAAATCGTCCTGGATGAAGAAGAACTTGTCGATGTTGGTGCTCTTCACCTTCTCGAATCCAGTTGAGGATCGGGAAGCCTGATACGGAACACCTAACAGGAAGTCGGCGTAGCCATAGCCCGTGTACGAACCGGTAAAGCTCAAGCTGCCATACGCGGCCGAGGGACTGACTGCGTAGTTCGAGCCGTAGTTGCGCCAGATGTCGACGCCCATTTTCACCGTGTGGCGGCCATGAATCCAAGACACGTTATCCTGCCACTGATAAATCATTTCGGCCGGACGCCAGTAAACGTTCTGGCTGAGTCCCTGATAGCCGGAGATGCTGGTCGTCGTGAGAGCCTGGACGGCGGGAAGATTAGCGGGCAGACCCGTCAAGCCAAGTTCTTCCACGAGGTCCGGCCCGTAGACCGGTCCGCTGTAAGGGTTGTAACCGCGAGTGATACCAAAGCGGAACTCGTTGATGAGCGTGGGCGAGAAGGTGTGGGTGTCGGAGAGGAGGAAGTTGCGGGCCTGGCGGCGCTGTATGCGGGCGCCGATCGTCGGGAGGCCGCCCTCGAGGCTGCCGTTCGGAAGCCGTGCAGCACTGAAACGCGCAAACATCGCGTTCCGGTCGGAGAACATGTGGTCCACGCGCGCGTCAACTTGTTCTTTCCGCATTACTTGCTTGAAGAAATCGCGGTAGCTCGAAACCACGTTTTCCGCGCCACCATAGTTGGTGGCAGGGAAGAACCGCGTCTGGATCTTCTGGGAGGTTGCATTGAGCCGGCTGGCCGGAATAACGGCTCCGGGGAATGGATCACCGGTTGTCGGGTCTTTAATGACCAAGGCGCTTCCGGATGAAGCCGTGAGCTTCGAAAAATCACCACCGCGCACCCGGCTGGACGGCAGATTCGCCGTGATCTGTGCCGCGGAATGGTTGTTATGGCCTTCGAAAGCTCCGGAGTAGAACGTCTTGTTCTTCTTGATGGGGCCCGAGATGCTGCCTCCAAAGTCGTTCATCACGTTGAACGCCGTCCGGGCCGCAAAGAAGTTCCGCGCGTTCAGGCCGGCCGTGTTGTAATACTCGAACAGACTGCCGTGGAGTTTGTTTTCTCCGCCGCCTGTGATGACGCCCACATACCCCGGGGCGCTGTATTCAGCGGAGCTTCCCGAAAGGTCAACCTTGACCTCGCGGATATAGTCCATGGACGGCTGGTTTGGCCCCAGCGGTCCGCCTCCTGAGAGGGTAGATACCGTGGACACGCCGTCTACCGTAAAATTCTGCATCGTGGCGCGGCTGCCCGCAAAAGAGATGTTGTATGACGCCGAGAGCGGCTGCGCGCCTGGAACCAGCGACATGAATCCGAGTACGTAGCTATCCCAATAGCCGCGGTTGTTCAGCGGCGCCTGAAGGTATTGCTGCTGGGTCTTCACGTCGGCGAGCACCGCAGTCTCCGTGTTGATTACCGGAGCACCGGCCTCGACCGTGACTGATGATGTAACATCACCAACGACGAGCTTCACGTCCGCAAGGATCGTCGCCGCGGCCGAAAGCACAATTCCTTCCGCGGAATATTTCTTGAAGCCCGGCACCTCAGCTCTGACGGCATAGGTCCCCGGCTGCAAGTATCCAGCCTCGAACGCTCCAGCATTGTTGCTGACAACCATCTTTGCAATATTCGTGCCCAGGTTGACCACCTGAACACTGACGTTCGGAACCGGACTGCCGGTCGGGTCGAGAACCCGGCCTCTGATCACACCCAACGTGCTCTGGCCGACGAGAGCAGCGGCCAGCACGAGGCATAACGCAAGGGATGAAAACACCCACCAAAAGCGTTTCATGGTCTTCCTTTCCATTCGTCCAATGCGTCCAAAAGCCATACTTGTCTTATATGGCGGTATAGACGTCTATACCAATATAGGCGCGCCTTGCCAGCCCGTCAAGGACTATTCAACGACCAGGGTGAGAGCACGTTAGTGGCGCGAGTCGCCAAAACACAATCTGGAACAAAGAATATTGACGACGGCTGGCCGTTACTATAGACTTGTATAGACCACTTAGCGTAATCAGTCGGGCGCTTGTGCCGGTTTCGAAGCCGCCACTGGTTTCACGCGCGAGAAAGGTCCCGGTCAATGGCGGAGAGTCAAGTTCCTCAATTGACGTTGTTTCACGTCGATCGCACAAGTCCGATTCCGGTGTATTCGCAGATCTCCGACGCACTGCAGACAATGATTCACTCCGGAACGCTGGCAGAAGGGACCTATCTGCCGTCCGAGCGCGAACTTTGTCTGCGTTTTGGAGTGAGCCGCATGACGCTGCGGCAGGCGCTTGACAGATTGGAGCGCACCGGACTGATCCGGTCTGAACGGGGACGCGGGACGTTTGTGGCCCCCCGCCCGATCCAGAAGCAACAGCAGGAATTCCGAAGTTTCAGTGAAGAGATGGCAAGGCGGGGAGCGACCGCAACCTCTCGCTTACTCTCGTTGAGGATCTGCCCGCCGGACGCAGATGCGCAAGAGTTTTTCAGCATCCTGGAGACCGCGAGGGTCTATTGCATCGAGCGTCTGCGGCTGGCCGACGGAATCCCGATGGTCGTCGAGGCGATTCAGATTCAGGTCAGTTTATGTCCCGATCTCGCACGGTTCGATCTTGAGCACGACTCACTGTATCGAATTCTCGAACAGGAGTATGGGATCCACCTGGTGCGCAGTATTGAGGATATCGGCGCGATCCCGGCCAGCGCACGAATACGGGCACTATTGCAGTTGCCACGCTCAACTCCACTGCTCGAAATCCGGCGATCAACATTCGCCGCCGACGATCAGCCGATCGAATACGCGTGCTCGCAGATTCGTGGTGACCGCTATCGGGCGGTGGTCTATTCATCACGGCAGGCTGCCGGCGGGTGATCTATTCCTGAAGCAACGAATCCGTTGGCCGTTGCATTGAACGCTGTACCTTGGTCAGAAAATTGAACTTGCTTGGCCTAAACATCTATACCAGATCGAGCCGCTGCCCCGATGCGGTGGGCGTTCCCCGGAAACGTACACGCATCCAGCCATCCGGCCCGGCTTAGGAAGGAAGCATTGATGCAACTCGGCCTCTTCTATGTACTCCTCTCGGGGATCGCGAACGGATTGTTCACCGCTCCCATGAAGGTAATTCCCCGCTGGAAGTGGGAGAACATCTGGACTGTCTTCATCGTCACGGCGTGCCTCGTTATTCCCGTGGCGATGGCGGTCGTCCCAGTGGACAACATCGGTTCCGTCCTTGGCCAGATGCCGCGTCCGGCCGTTCTCGCAGCGCTGACATTTGGGTTCGCATGGGGATTCGGTGCGATTCTGTTCGGATTGAGCGTAGACCGGCTCGGTGTCTCCCTCGCCAACAGCCTTGTAATTGGAGTGAGTTCCGCCGGCGGGTCCGTCGTCCCCCTGATGCTGGGCGGTGGATTTCGGATGGAGCCCAGGACGGTTGTTCTCCTGGCCGGCGTTGCCGTCTTCCTCGCCGGTGTGGTGCTGTGCGCGAAGGCAGGCAGGATAAGGGAAGCCAAGGCGGCAGTAAACCCCTCGGCGGCCGGTTTCGTTTTTGCTTTAGGTTCCGGGGTTCTGTCCGCGGTCTTTAACATAGGCTACTCACTGGCACTGCCTATCGCCGGGGCGGGCGAGGCACTGGGCCTCAGCAAATTCACTGCGACGAACCTCATCTGGCTGCTTATGCTCACCGCGGGCGCAATTCCCAACCTTGTGTTCTGCGCTCATCTGCTCTCGAAGAATCGTTCTGCCGGCCTGTTTCGGGGCGGGCCGCCGCTGAAGACGTGGGGGCTCAGCGTGGCGATGGGCCTGCTTTGGGGCGGAAGCATCTACCTATACGGCCTGGCCACGCCACGACTGGGCAGCATGGGTCCATCCATCGGTTGGCCGCTTAGTCTGGCCACTGGACTTCTCGTGGCAAACGCCATGGGTTACCTGTTGGGAGAGTGGCGCAACACGGAGCGCTCTGCCGTCCGCTACATGCAGTCCGGAATCGGAGTCCTGTTGCTCGCCATTGTACTTTGCTCCGCTTCCACACAATTCTGAAATGGACATCAACTCAAATTTCTTCGATATCATTCATGACCGTCTGATTGTCTCCTGCCAAGCGTCGGAAGGTGACGCTTTTCGCGACTCGGGAGCGATCGCCCGGTTCGCTATCGCCGCCGTAGATGGAGGCGCACGTGGTATCAGAGCGAATGGTCCGGAGGATATCAAAGCGATTCGAGAGGCCGTAACCGTTCCGATACTCGGTCTTCAAAAATGCACAGCGCCGGACGGACGGATTCTCATCACCCCGACCGTGGAAGCCGCGAAAAAGCTGGTAATCGCCGGCGCGGATGCCATCGCCCTGGATTGTACGCTGCGCGGCCAAAGAATGGGCGCACTGGACCGTCTACGGGCCATCCGTAGTGAATTGAATGTCCCGGTGGTCGCCGATATAGCCACCGTCGAAGAAGCTCTCGCGGCCCAGGCCGCAGGCGCTGACGCCGTAGCCAGCACGATGCGCGGCTACACTGCGGAAACCGAGGAGATTCAGGAATTTCAACCCGAGTTCATCCAAGCCCTCGTTAAGGCAGTGAAGGTGCCTGTCCTGGCGGAGGGCCATATCAACG
>JBDKSR010000764.1:0-6661 GCA_039680545.1 Bryobacteraceae bacterium
GTGAAGGGCGAGCAACTGCGGGTGGGAAAGCCCGAGGGCCATCCCGAGAGAGACACTGTACCGGGCAAGGCGCTCGCAATGGCCTGCCGTGTACTGGTCTCGCTGTTCGATCGCCTGGGCCAGGGCAAAGAGGATCGATTCCGCTTCTTCGAGCGAGTCGATGGCCGCTTTGTTGCGGAGCATACAGCGGATACGTGCCCGCACCACTGCCGGGTGGAGCGGTTTGAGCAGAAACTCGTCTGCGCCCGAGTCAATCCCGGTGACCTGGTTCTCGACACCTTGGATGCTTGTGATCATCAGGATTGGAATCAGTTGCGTCCGGCGATCCGACTTCACGGAGCGGCAGAATTCGGGACCGCTCATCCCGGGCACCATCAAATCCAAAATGATGAGGTCGACCATTTCCTGATCGAGCAAGGCCAGCGCGTCGTGCGCTCTGCCGGTTTCCAGGATGCGGCAGGACTCGGTTTTCAGCATTGCCCTGAGGAGCCGCCGGCTCAGGTCGTCTCCGTCAACGATCAGGATCGTCGGCTTACGTTCCGGAGAGGACCCGGCACCGGAACGTGGCTGCGCCGTCTGAGTGGCAGGCGCCGTCAACGTTCTCAAGCCGCTCACGGAATGTTCCTGATCCCCCATTCTCTTCCAGTCTGTTTAACAGACTGTTCCGCCTCTTGCTTTCTATCGGCAGGAACGTCAATATTGAACACCTGCACTTGCGCATTGGAGCTACTTCGGGTCCAATATCAAAAGGATCGAAGTTTTCCGAGGAGTGGACTGCATGAAAAAGTGGATCTTGCCGCTGATACTATCGGTGGCCGCGCCGCTCAGCGCCGGAAGTCTGACGCAGGGCGAACGCGACTTCGCGATGAGCAATTTGCACGCCAGCCGAAAGCAATTCCTTGACTCGATCACAGACCTGTCGGAAGCCCAGTGGAAGTTCAAGCCCGCTCCGGATCGGTGGTCTATCGCCGAGGTGGCTGAGCACCTCATCTTGACCGAAGGCGCGGTGTTCAACATCGCGACCGAGAAGCTCATGAAGTCGGAGGCCGTTACTGGCCAGCCACCGGCTACTCGGGAGCAAGACGAGGAGGTGCTCGCCCGGTTGCGGGACCGGAGCAAGAAAGCCACGGCGTCAGAGTCAATTACACCGACTGGCCGTTGGCCCACTCCGGAGGCTTCAGCCACCGCATTCAAAAAGGATCGGGACCGCAGCATTGCCTATATAGCAGGAACTCAGGACGACCTTCGCGCCCACAGAGGAAAGACGTTGGACGCCTATCAGTATTTCCTCTTGCTTGCAGGACACACCGAAAGGCACGTTGCACAGATCAATGAGGTGAAAGCAGATCCGAACTATCCGCGCAAATAACGCGGCTCCCCTTTATCCTGAGACTGCTCTCCGTAAACGATGGCCCAAAGTAAAGGTAGACTCCTGTTCGCTGACCGGTTGCGTGGCCTCGCACTGGTAGTGATGATCGAAACACACGTTGTCAATTCGATGCTGGCGGAAGGTTTGCGGCAGACGGAGTGGTTTCGGAACCTGAATTTCATCAACGGGCTGGTCGCCCCTTCATTCCTGTTCGTCTCCGGATTTGTTTTCCTGATCTCCGCCGATCGTAAAATCCCGCAGTTCCGCGGCTTCGAGCGTCCGTTCTGGCTGCAACTGCGCCGGATAGGAATGATCTGGGCCATTGCCTACCTGCTTCATATACCCGTTTGTACTTTCTTCAAGCACTGGGACACGCTGACACGGGCGAGTTGGCTTCCGGCGTTCCAGGTCGACGTTCTGCACTGCATTGCGGCCACCTGGTTGCTCCTTCTGCTAGCATTGCTCGTCCCGGTTCCCCGGCGGGTCTACCAGATATGGCTGCTCGCATGCGCCGTCACTTTTGCACTGTTGGCCCCGTACATGTGGAGCATTCACTTTGCGCAATCAATTCCCGAACCCCTGGCCGCCTATCTGAACCGCGACCTCAGGTCGCTGTTCCCACTCTTTCCTTGGAGCGGTTTTATGGTGGCGGGTGCGCTTTGCGCCTCGCTATTCCTTGACGCACGACACAACGGGCACGAGCAACGGTTCACTGTGTACCTCTTCTCGACCGGACTCGCGCTCACGATTTTGGGCCAGACCTTACCTGAGGGATTGCTGCACCCTGGCATTGCGACTACCTCGTGGCAAGCGAATCCGCGGACGTTTGTACTTCGACTTGGGCTCGTACTCCTGCTGCTGGTGGCGTGGCAACTGCTTGAGAAAAGTCGTATTCCCGGAGATCGCTGGCTGTTGCTCGTCAGCCGCGAGTCCCTGTTTGTCTACGTCGTTCATCTTTCGATCCTGTTTATCCCGATGCTCGGGACAAGAAGCCTGGCTCGGGTGGTCGGCCGAACATTGGGTGCCGGGCAGACCGCTCTTGCGAGCCTCGTCCTATTGGTCGCGATGATCGCCGGCGCGTGGGGATGGAACCGCCTCAAGGCACGGCTAGCTTCGGCGCCTGCATCGTCTTAATGCGTTCCTGAATATCGGAGACATACTGTAGAGTCTCGGCGAACTTGGGCACACGGCCGAGTGCGTCAACGCGCGTCGGACCTGCATTATAGGCTCCCAGAGCGAGGGCCAGGTCCCCCCCGTAGCGATCAAGAAGCTGATGAAGGAAACGTGCTCCGGCGCTCACGTTCTGCTTCGGATCGAATGGATCGGTGACACCGAACTGTTCCGCCGTCTCCGGCATCAACTGCATGAGGCCTTGCGCACCTTTTTGCGAGATCGCGCACGGGTAATAGCCTGATTCCTTTTCGATGACCGCTCGTAAGAGGTCAGGTTTCAGACCTTCGCGTTGTGACGCCTCTGTAATTAGCGGATTGATCTCTTTCTGCGCGATCGGCTCACAGGGCGGCTCGCCGCCTGGAGGTGGCCCGAGTGATACGGTCAACCTGGCGGCCCACGGGGTCGAGAAAAACAGCTGTCCAGCCGCCGGAACGGGACGCGTCTGGCTTCCCACGGAAGTCTTCTGCGCCTGGACAGAGGCCTCCATGGCCGCCCTGACAGCCGCGTAGGGGTCCGGAACCTGCTCTGAGAGCGCTGGCAGACAGAACAAGAGAAGGGTTGGAATGACTCGCACGTGCTACGGTCATTCATCGTCGGGCACGGCGCCGAACTTTAGATAAGATACAAAAATGCCGATAACGAGACGATTTGTCCTGTTGTTCTTCATCCTTCTTTGTACGATCTCCGCACAGGAGATTCCACGTCCTGAATATCCCCAGCCTCAGTTTCAGCGCGAGCAATGGCTCAGCCTGAACGGCCGCTGGGAATTTGAGTTCGATGACGCAAACGCCGGCATAGCTCAGAACTGGGCATCGGGCAAAGCCAAGTTCACGCGAACAATCGTTGTTCCATACTGCTTTGAAAGCAAGCTGAGCGGCATAGGCGATACGTCGTTCCACCCCTGGGTCTGGTATCGCCGTAACTTCACGATCCCCAACTCATGGACGAACAAGAGGACTCTGCTTCATTTCGGCGCTGTTGACTACGAGGCAACAGTATGGATCAACGGGCAGCAAGCTGGCAGCCACATAGGCGGACACGTTCCATTTGCATTCGATATCACACCCTTATTAAAGGCCGGAGTGAACACAGTCACGGTTAGGGCAGAGGACCCACCCACCGACCGGACGATCCCGCGAGGCAAGCAGTATTGGCAACCCAAGTCGAGCGGCGCATTCTACACGCGGACCACCGGCATCTGGCAGCCTGTATGGATCGAGGCCGTTGGAGAGAGCTATCTGAAGCGCGTTCTATCGACTCCATCGATCGACGGGACGGTGCGATTTGAGGCTGTTATAGAGCGTAGTGAACCGGGAACTGAGTTTCACGCTGAAGTCCGTTCCGGCGGCAAGGTGATCACTTCGGGTTTGGCGCAAGCAAGCGGAAGACGGGCTCGGCTCGCGCTTCTCGTTGATGCGCCCAAGCTCTGGACGGTCCGCTCGCCTAATCTTTACGACGTCACCTTTGAGGTGCGGCGCGGCGGGGCTGTAATGGATCGCGTTCAGTCGTACTTTGGCTTCCGTTCGGTCTCTACGGGCGATGGACGAGTCCTGATCAATCATCGCCCGGTTTACTTGCGCATGGTGCTCGACCAAGGTTATTGGCCTGAGAGCACAATTACACCTCCCTCCGACGAAGCCATCCGCTACGACATCCGGATGATAAAGGAAATGGGCTTCAACGGCGCCCGGAAGCACCAGAAGCTGGAGGACCCTCGTTATCTGTATTGGGCGGACAAGATGGGGCTTTACGTATCGAGCGAGATGGCTAACGCCTACTTGTTCGACGGCGACTACGTGCAGCGCTTTACCGCCGAGTGGATCGAAGCGGTGCTCCGCGACTACAATCACCCATCCATCATCATGTGGACGCCGGTCAACGAGAGTTGGGGAGTGCCGGATCTGACCGATCCGCAGCAGGAAAGTCACGTGAAGGCACTGTACTCACTGACGAAATCGCTGGATCCGACCCGACTGGCGATCGATAACGACGGTTGGGAGCACGGCGACGCAACCGACCTGATCACCCTGCATGACTATATCCGTACCGGGGATGAGATCTACAACAGATTCAAGGACATTGGGAAGCCGGGCACAAGGATCCCCGATGTCTCGCGCGTGACGATGCTTCCTGGCTATGAGTACACTGGCAAGCCAATCCTTTTTTCGGAGTTCGGTGGTATCGCCTTCATCCCACCTGGACATCAGGCGCCTTCGCACGCATGGGGTTATCAGGGTGCAGAGAAAACTGCCGAAAGTGTACTCGAGAGAATGCGTGGACAGTACGAGGCATTTGCGAAGATCCCTGCATTTGGAGGCGTGTGTTACACGCAATTGACCGACGTTGAACAGGAGATCAACGGTCTGATGACTTATGACAGAAAGCCCAAGTTCGACGTGAAGACAATTCGCGAAATCAACGAATTACTGAAGTAACACTTCCGGCCGAGAGGGGGTGGCCTTCGCCCACCCCCCGCTTTCCAAAACACCTTCCCAACGACAGAAGCAATTGCTTGCCCGATTTCGGGCACTCAGTCTGTATTCCACCAAGGCCACGGCACACAGAGACGACTGTTGGTTGTGAGGAAGACGTCGAAGAGTCCGTAGTGAGCCGTGAAGCCAGTAACGAAAGAGCCAAGAGCAAAGTGGTAATGACTCGCAGCGTCCCGATTGTCCATCGGCTCGCGTGACGGCGGACTCTCGAATTAAGATACAGAAATGTTGATCACGAGACGATTTGTCCTGCCGTTCTTCATCTTGCTTTGCTCGGTCTCCGCGCAAGAAGTTCCACGCCCTGAGTATCCCCAGCCTCAGTTTCAGCGTGAGCAGTGGCTCAACCTGAACGGCCGCTGGGAATTTGAGTTCGATGACACAAACGCCGGCATAGCTCAGAACTGGGCATCGGGCACAGCCAAGTTCACGCGAACAATCGTTGTCCCATACTGCTTTGAAAGCAAGCTGAGCGGCATAGGCGACACGTCGTTCCACCCGTGGGTATGGTATCGCCGCACCTTCAGCGCCCCGGACTCATGGAAAGGTAAACGGACCCTGTTGCACTTCGGCGCCGTCGATTATCGGGCAACGGTTTGGGTTAACGGCCAGCAGGCCGGAAGCCACGTGGGCGGGCACGTCCCGTTCTCCCTCGACATCACGCCCTTCATGAAGGCTGGGACGAACACAATCACGCTTCGCGCCGAGGACCCGCCAACTGACCGCACGATCCCGCGCGGCAAGCAGTATTGGGAGCCCAAGTCACGAAGCATCTTCTACACGCGCACGAGCGGCATCTGGCAGCCCGTCTGGATCGAAGCAGCCGGTGAAAGCTATCTGGAGCGGGTGCGAACCACCCCATCAAACGATGGCACGGTGCGATTTGAAGCCGATATCGCGCGCAATGTGCCCGGAACGGAATTCCACGCCGTAGTCCGCTCAGAGAAGGACGTGGCAGGCTCCGCGATGACCCAAGTGAGCGGGAACCGGGCGCGGCTTGCAGTTCTTGTGGACTCACCCAAACTTTGGACAGCCAACGCGCCCAACCTCTACGATGTGACGTTTGAGTTACGCCGTGGCGGGGTGGTCATCGACCGCGTGCAATCGTACTTTGGTTTCCGCACCGTTTCGACAGGAAACCAGCGCGTCCTGATCAACAACCGGCCGGTTTATCTCCGCTTCCTCCTCGATCAGGGCTACTGGCCGGAGAGCACCATTACGCCGCCGACGGACGAAGCCATCCGCTATGACATTCAAGTCGCGAAAGATATGGGCTTCAATGGCGTCCGAAAGCACCAGACACTGGAGGATCCTCGCTTCCTGTACTGGGCGGACAAGATGGGATTCTATGTGTCCAGCGAGATGGCCAACGCCTACGACTTCGACGACGATTACGTGCAGCGTTTCACCGCCGAATGGATCGAGGCCGTCAGGCGGGACTACAACCACCCGTCGGTCATCATGTGGGTGCCGATCAACGAGAGTTGGGGAGTACCGAACCTGCTCGATCCCCGGCAGCAGAACCATCTGAAGGCGCTGTACTCAACTACCAAGTCGCTCGACGCGACCCGCCCGGTGATCGATAACGACGGTTGGGAGCACGTCGACACAACCGATCTTTTCGCCATGC
>JBDKSR010000765.1:0-1776 GCA_039680545.1 Bryobacteraceae bacterium
GCACGAGAAGCGCATGAATGGACGGCTTTGCCGACCAGCGAGCGAGATCCGCTCCGCGCAGTACCGGGTAGACGAGTTCGGATTCAATCTCCAGTTCTACGGGTGGAATCGGCCGCTTGCCCCGCTCCGGCAAATTTCGGACTGTAACTCTGTTGCCCCGCCCAACCGCCGTCACATCGACCCAGAAGACACCGTAAGGGTTTGCATTCGCGCCAAGCATGGCACGGTAGGCGCAGTTCCCTTCCAACCGTGAAACGTCCGAAGATCGACGCGGCAGCGTCTGCCACGGTCCATACAACCCGCCGAGCGGCCGGGCTTCGCAATCCTCAGACTCGATGCCGCCGGCGCATTTCGTCCACACGCGATACGGGACCGGGTATGTCATCTCCTCGCCTTTGCGGAGAATGACGGCAGCCGTCTTGTTGGCCGCTCCTTCAAAGGGCCGCGCGCCGGTAAAATCATGCACCTGAATGACGCGGACCGGCGTTCCGTCCGGAAGCCGGAAGCGGCGGAATCCCTCACCCGCGCCCTTCGCCTTGAGAACTTCCTGCGTCACGAAAAAGGCCAGTTTCCCGCCCTGCTTGAGATACCGGTCCATCGCAACGCAGGTGAACAACATCGAGAGGTCCTTCTTCCCGCCACCAAGCCGCGCCTCGAAGCCTCGCAGGGAGAATAAGCCGTACTGTTTCCATAGTGGCAACGTCGCCTCCCGGTATTCGGTGGAGAGATGATCCCACCTGATCCAGGGCGGGTTTCCGGCCACCAGATCGTAGGGCTCCCCAAACGGCGGATCGAGGATCGAGTCGCGCGTGTACACGGGGATATCCGCGTCTGCGACGCCGGCGGCAAGTTCACCGAGCGCTCGCCTGTAATTTACGCACGCAGCAGCAGCTGCAGTCGGGTTCAAGTCGAACCCGTGCACGCAGCGCAGGATGTCACGCAGCAATCTTCCAGGCTCCGTACCGGCGTTCCGCCTCTTCACGCGCTCGATAGCAAGCGTCAGGAAGACCCCGGTCCCGCAAGCCGGATCGAGCAGACGCTGCGATGTGTCCCCGTCATAACCTGCTTCATCGAGGAGGAACGACGCCAGCCGTACGGGCGTGTAATATTCGCCAAGGGCATGCCTCACCAGGCGGGGCACGAGCGACTGATACAGCTCGCCGAGAACGTCAACGAGAGGGTCCCAATTCTCGGGATCTTTCCCGTCGAGCCTTGACAGGAAGTAAGAATGAACCGAGTAGAGCAGGCGGTGAAAATCGGCCGACTGGTCCGCCCCATAGTGATTCCGCAGCGCTTGTGCCGCACGGGGCGAGGGCGACAGGAATCCCCCTCCGTATAGAGCGGCGCACCGGCTGCGCCACTGGCTGAATTCCTCACTCGATGAATCGCTTTGAGGGCTACCGAATACTGCAAGGACAGCATTGCGTATTGTGGAGTCCACCCCGCGCGCTATCTTTTTACGCATCTCGATAGCCTGCCTCGGGCGGCCTTAGTTGAGGAAGAACATGCGATACAGCGTATCGCGCTGCTTCGGGACGAATCCGGCGTCGCGGATCAAGTGGCGCAATTCTTCTTCGTTTGAGCGGTGGTGTGTTCCTGTGGCCGAAACCACATTCTCCTCGATCATGATGCTGCCTACATCGTTTGCACCGAATCTCAGCCCGAGTTGGCACGTCTTCAGCCCTTGCGTAACCCACGAACACTGCACGTTCTGAATGTTCTCGAGATACAACCGGCTCACCGCAAGCGTCTTGAGGTATTCGACCGCTGTGGCTT
>JBDKSR010000766.1:0-1916 GCA_039680545.1 Bryobacteraceae bacterium
CGGTGATCGCCTTGCGCGGCTCGGTGACGCTGGAGGACTGGTGGCACGATCTCCAGGCGGTTGCCGATCCGCACGACCACGACGGGCTTGGACCTGTGCATGCTGGGTTCGCGGACCATATGGAGGCGACGTGGAAGGACGTTCAGCGCTACACCGCTGGCCCTCGGGTCGTGATCGGCCACAGCCTCGGTGCGGCGCGCGCTGCAATCCTCACCGGCCTGATGGTGCTCGCCGATCAGCCGCCACTCGCTCGCGTGGTCTGGGGCGAGCCGCTGTCTGGGTTCCGGCAGCTTGCGGACCTAATTTCTGCGGTCCCGGCACGCAGCTACCGCAACGGCGACTGGCGCCAGCACGACCCGGTAACCGATCTCCCTATCCCCACCCCTCATCTGCCTTACTATAGAGCACAGGGGTTAGTTGATATCTGCGTGCCTCCAAAGTGGACGCTATTTGGCTCGTGGCACAGGTTTCCGCTCATCGGCTGGCACGACATGCAGCTATATGCCAAGGGGACCCCAAATTGCGAGATCGCACGCCTTGCGTAAGGGCGAGAAAGCAACGAAATGAGACTTCTCACAGATCACATCGTCGAAGGTGATTCAGCGAACCACCAACTGGAGATCCAAGTCTTGGACGATCCGGGGCAGGGCGGCGCAAACCATCTATACGCTATTACTGGATTTGACCATTCCACAAACCCCGGAAGCCGGATACCAGCCTTCGGAAAAGGGGACTTTGACCTAGTTCTCTTCCAGAATGGACCAATCAAAGAATTCGGCGTCAACGGCGTCACGCAGGAGGCATTGCTTGCTATCGTGATCGACCGCCTCCGGTCCTTCCAGGCAGGCCCATATGCCTGCGAAGACAACCGGCTCGCTTTGGAGCACTCCGAAGCGGCACTCGGGCTGCTTCAGAAGAGAACGCGGGCGCGGATCGCTCGCGGCGTCGAAGGTACCCACCAGAAGTAGGACTCCCGTGAAACGCAAACATCTTATCCTATCTCTGTTTTTGGTACTCCTGCTCGTCGGCTGCGCAAAACAGTCCCCTGCTCCAGCGCCACCCGCAACTCCAACCTCCACGGCCATTCAGTCCATTGCGATCCTGTCGAGCGCGAACCTGGCCGCGGCTCAATCCACCGTCGCCCTGCACAAGTCCGGTACTGTCGCCGATGCGGATTACAGGGCGTTGATGAGCTATTACGGCTCGGTGGACATGCTGTGCTATCAGTCGAAAACCATCCTCGCCTCGTCGAGAACGGATGCGGAGAAGTACGCGGAACTCTCCGTCCTTGCCTCCAGTATCATCTTGCCTAAGGTGACCACGCCTGAAGTTCAGGCTCAACTCTCAGCCATCGCCGCCAGTACGGCTTTGTTGATTCAGTCGGTACAGAGGTTAAAACCATGACGCCTCTCGAAGTCCTTCAGATGTGCAACGCTGCTTTGGCCACGGCCTCAACGGCTGTAGTGCTCATCGAAAAGATCCGCGCTGACGTGAGCGCAGGCAGCTCCGATGCGGCCGTGACCGCCTTGTTGGCCCAGATAGACTCTAACCACTCGGCGATATTGGCTCTGCTCGCCTCGGAGCAATTGCCCCCGCCGACTCTGCTTAGTTAGCTACAGATGGAGACTCTATGCGCATCTACACTCTATCCCTGCGCGAGTTCCCTGACGGCGTCTTGGAGGCTGTGCATATCGACGCACCCCCTCCCCCGCGCCCGGATGGTGCCCAGACCCTTCCCGAGCGCGTCTTGGCCGCTCTGAGGCTTAAGGCGCTCAGTTTTGGACTGAAGGAGAGCCGCTTGCCCTTTGTTCCCGACGCCCCCGAGCATAGAACCGAATGTGGAGTCTGCGCGGACTATGAATTTGGCCTACGCGCTCAACTCGAAGCCTTACAGCAGGAGAACGAGCGCTTGTCCA
>JBDKSR010000767.1:0-5111 GCA_039680545.1 Bryobacteraceae bacterium
CCCGCTCCATCGCGGCCTGCGAGTACCACGATTCGCTGTCCGTCACAGCTACTCACGCTACCCGCCTCCGCAGTTGACTGGACAAACCACGTGCTAATCGGACCGGACAAACCACATGCTAACGACACCCCATCCTTTACCCCCTTGACACCATTCGAAATTCGGGGCAAAATCCCCCCCGCAGCGAGAATCACCTGATATAAATGTCGTGGACAGCCGACTTGCACCATTCAGCAACTGGCGGAGGACTACAACCAATGAACTCACCTAGAAACATCCTGTTCGGAGTCGCAGCCGTCGTGCTGCTGATCTCCTTCATTGCGTCTGCCCAGGCACCGCCCCCCGCCCCGCCGGGTACCCCGGCAGCGCAGCCTGTCGTTGTGCGGATGCAGCTTAACCTCGGCCCGGTCAGCCCCGAGATTCTTACCGACCACCGAGTCACCATCCGTCTTTCAGCCCCTAAAGCCACGGAAGTGATCTTGAACGGCGATTGGGAAAACGGCCGGAATGTCGCGATGACCAAGGACTCGGAGGGCATCTGGTCCGTCACCGTCGGCCCGCTCGCGCCTGAGATGTGGACGTATACGCTCAGCGTCGATGGCGTGCGAACCCTCGATCCTCAGAATCTCAACACGATACGCGTCGACCGGGGCAGGTACTCCAACGTCCTGATGATCCCAGGCCCGGGCTCAGCACTTTACCAACTTAATAACGTTCCGCATGGCACGATTTCGATGGTGTGGTATCCGTCCCCGTCCCTCAAGATGGAGGCGCGGCGCTTGTACGTCTATACGCCGCCAGGATATGAAACCAGTAACGAAAAATACCCTGTCTTATATCTCCTGCATGGTTCCGGAGGCGGTGAGGACTCCTGGACTCGCATGGGGCGTGCCGAGATGATCATGGACAGCCTGATTGGACAAGGCAAGGCCCGGCCGATGCTTGTCGTTATGCCCAATGGGAATCGCAATCAGGCCGTCGTAGCGCCAGGCTACACCCTTGGAGACAACCCGGCCTCGGGTTTGCCGTCTCCTCCCATTCCAACTCCAGGAGCCACGAATGCCCCGCCCCGGTGGGACCCGCGTCTGGACGCGTTTCCAGACAGCATTATCAAAGACATCATTCCATTCGTCGAAAGAACCTACCGCGTGATTCCCGGAAAGGACAACCGTGCCCTTGCCGGGCTGTCAATGGGAGGAATGCAGGCCGTTCGCGTCGGCTTCCCGAATACGGATAAGTTCGCTTACCTCGGCATCTTTAGTGCGGGTGGCGGCTCCATGGCGCGCGAGCAACTCGTCCCCCAGAGCGGAACGTTCTTTGAGAAGCCCGAACTAACTAACAAGCAGCTAAAACTTCTCTACATTGCTATCGGAGCGGCAGACACACGGCTGTACGCCGGCACACAGAGTCTGCTGGCGCTCTGTAAGGAGCGTGGGATCAAGTACGAGTACCGGGAAAGCAGCGGAGGGCACACCTGGGCCAACTGGAGGATCTATCTCAGCGAGTTCGTGCCCAAGCTGTTCCGCTGAGATCACTGCCGGATTGAGTCGAACGCAAAAAAATGGCCCGTCACGGATTTACCGCGACGGGCCTTTGAGGGAAGAAACTCGTTTAGACAAGAACCTTAGCGGCCGCGCCCGCGGCCACCACCACCGCCACCCCCGCGTTGCTGGCCGGCGTTACTTCTTCCACCGCCGCCACCGCCAGAACGTTGCGGAGCAGAGCGCATCTCTCCACCACCGCCGTAACGCTGTGGCCCGGCGCTCATGCCGCCACCACCTGACCGGGAAGGCGCAGAGCGCATCTCGCCGAAGTTGCGCGAACCACCGCCTTCGTACCGCGGGCTTGCCATTCGGGGGCTGCCGAAACCGCTGCGATCTTCACTCCTGCTCTGCCGTTCGCGGATGATCGGCGGGCTGATCCGCAAGGACCGCTCGGCGTTGTATTGTTCGGCTCGTTGCCTCTGATACTCAAAACTCTGTCTCTGGGCGCCTGGGTCGCTGCCGTAATTCCGCTGCCTGATAACCTCGCCCCGGTTTTCGAAGCCGCGCCAACGTTGATTGGATTCATCTCCGCGGAAATTAGAATCCCTTCCGCTGGAGCCTTCCCGCGGGCTTACCTGGAACCTCTGATTGACCCGGTCTCGATTCATCTGGCGGCCGGAGTCCGCGCCTTGCCTGCTGCCGGGCTCGAAGCGTTGCCACCCGCCGCGGCCCATTCCCTGGTTCGCATCTGACTCGGAACCCTTGCCCCGTATACTAGTGCTGTCGCTCTGCCGGGACTCTGCCTGCCTGCGTCCCAATTCGCCTGCTTGCCTCCACCTGGATTCGCCGCCGCCCATTTCCTGCGAGCGATTCATGTTGTGTTCCTGGCTGCGGATCGCGGCCCCCTGCTGGCCACTGCGGAAGGAGTCCCGAGACCGCTCGCCGGAGGCGCGGCGTGCAATATCCTCCATACCGCGGCGCTGCTGATCGAAGGAAACACGTTCGGTCTGACGAACCTGCGTCCGGCCTGCGAAGGTCCGGCCGGTCAAATCTCTCGGCAAACTCGCCCGGTTCACGTCGCGGTTCGACATCCGTATGCTGTCCCTGCCCGGAGCAACGGGAAGCACACCCCGCACCAGGCCCGCACGATTAATCTCGTCGCCGCGGACTCTTGCCATCCCCCCGTGACCCCGGCCAAAGGCGCCTGCGTCCATGCCCACCACGCCGTTACCGTGGCGCGCGTTCCGGTAGTTCCTGTGCACGTCAAAGTCACGAGTGAGGCCGAAACGATGGTCCCGGCCGCCCCCGTCGCGGAAGCCCCGGTAGTGACCGCGCCCGTACCACGGATGGAAGGGCTCGTGCGGAGCTAGCGGAACCCATCCGATCCTGCCGTAACCGAAGCCGCCGCCACCATGTCCGTACCCGAAGAACGCGACCAGGGCCGGACTCCAGTGGTGCCTCATATGGCCGCCAGGCCACCAGCACCAGCCAAAGCCGGTATCCCAGAACCAACGGCCGTAATGATACGGGGCCCAGCCCCAGGGATCATAACTGATCCAAGTCCATCCATACCAGTCGACCCAGCTCCAACGCCCGTAGTAATAAGGAGACCATCCGACCTCCACGCGTGGACGCCATACGGAGCCGTAATCGGCCACATCTACCCAGCTTCCGTAATTGTCGAGGTCCTCCGCCCCATACACGCTGCTGTCGGCGTACTGATAGCTCTTGGATTGCTCGAGTTCATTGTCCCGGCTGAGGTTCCAAGTGTCCCAACTGTCCTGAGCGATCTCGGCAACAAGCCGGTATTCCGGATCGGATGCCGTGCCGCGCGCTTCCATTGTGCTGCCGGCTCCCAGGCGCTCGGAACCGGAGGATGTATAGACCTCGGCCTCGCCGGACCGTACGGTGATAGTCGACTCGCCGTCTTCCGCCACACTGATCCGGTAGGTGCCTATTTGATTCGGCCGGACAGAGACGTTCGGCGTGTTCAATTCAACGTCAGCCTTGGACTCTCGCAAAACGCGAAATGTAACCGTTCCGCGTGCAATTTGTATGACGTAGTGCTGATTATCCAGCTGTGCCACCCGAATTTCCGAATTCGATGCCATCCGGATCATGTTGGCCCAGTCGAACTGGACTTCCGCGCGGGAACTGGGCCCCGTGCCCACCATGTCTTCAGCAACCAGGGGAGCGTTCACGGCCGCTGCCACCCAATCGCCCGAGTCGCCCCTGCGGACAGAGACATCTCCGCCGATGAGGCTGATCCTGGCGACGCCACGTTCCGCTTCGTCGTCCTCGGCCCAGGCCATGCCGCTGAGGGCAAGCGCCATAACCGCAAAGCACAACGCTGTCCGTTTCATGGCATCCTCCGCATACGTCGTCTTAATATGTTGCAAACGAGCGGCCAAATCGAAAGTCTTTGTTATTGCAGGCATTCCAGCTATGATGGCTACCTATGCAGGTGGCCGAAAAGCACCACACTGATCGGGATCGACCACGCTGGTGGTCCCATCTCGTCGCTCCTATCCTCTTGTTTCTGCTCTGCATTGGCTTCTTCTGGAAGATCGTCCTAACGAACCAGTACACGTGGCTGGAGAGCCCGGACATCGCCTATCAGGTCCTACCGTGGTTCCAATACCAGGCCGGCGAAATCCATGCAGGCCGAGTGCCCTTGTGGGACCCCTACCATTGGGGTGGACAGTCTCTCATCGGCCAGGCCCAACCCGGCGTCGCCTACCCGTTGAATTGGATTCTGTTTTCGCTGCCGCTGCGTCATGGCTGGATCCGGCAGGTCAATCTGCATTGGTATTTCGTGGTCATCCACTTCATGGCGGCTTTGTTTTGCTACTGGCTGTGCCGCGACTTGAAACGGTCCAGACTGGCATCCATTGCCGGCGGCCTCGCCTTCGGGCTCGGAGGATACATCGGCACAACGGAGTGGCCTCAGATGATCAATGGCGCCGTATGGGCGCCGCTCGTATTTCTCTTTTTGCTGCGCGCGCTGAGGGGGGAAAGACCGGTCGCGAACTCAGCCTTGTCGGGCATGTTTCTCGGGGTGGCCTGGCTCAGCGGGCACCACCAGATACCGGTCTTCATCACCCTGGCCGTGGGCGGTGTTTGGCTCTATTACCTGTTCAAATCCGGTCGTTTTGAGCGCAAAATCGCGGGTTTTTGTGCCGTTTTTGGCGTCTTTTTGGTGCTCACAAGCGCACTACAAACCCTTCCTTCCTACGAATACGGCCGCCTTGCCAAACGCTGGGTCGGCGCGTCCGAGGCCAAAGGCTGGAAGCAACCAGTGCCTTACAATGTCCACGGAACTTATTCATTAGGAGCGAGTTCCCTGCTCAGCATCGTGGTCCCCGACCATTACCGGCATAGCGATCCCTCCATCGGTATCGTCGCCCTCACGCTCGCCCTCCTCGGCGTGGCGCTCGGATGGCGTCACCGGCCGGTGCGGTTGTTCGGAGCGATCGCGATCGGCGGATTGTTGTTCTCGTTGGGGAGGAATAACGTCTTCCACGGGATTCTATATGCCGTCGTGCCGCTCGTCGAGAAGGCCAGGACGCCGGCGATGGCTGTCTTCATCTTTCACTTCGGAATTGCTGTGCTAATCGCTTATGGAAT
>JBDKSR010000768.1:0-1616 GCA_039680545.1 Bryobacteraceae bacterium
TGCCAGCTCATACAACAACACGCAAATATTGAAGCAGTACTTCACTTTTGTTGCCGGGACCGGAACATCCTCGGCATTCAATCCGAGCTACTCGGGGCACACGCGGCGGGCGTCCGGAATCTGCTCTGTATTACAGGAGATCCGCCGAGAATGGGCACTTACCCATCCGCGACCGCGGTCTTCGACGTGGATGCGATCGGCCTTGTCAACATCGTCAACAACCTGAACCATGGGCTGGATATCGGCGGCAACCCGATCGGTTCGCAGACAGCCCTGCACATTGGCGTGGGGGCCAACCCGGGCGCGCTCAACCTGGACGAAGAAGTGCGCCGTTTCGAGCGGAAGGTGGAGGGCGGCGCCGAATTCGCGGTGACGCAGCCGGTGTTCGACCTGAACCTGCTGGAACAGTTCATGAAGCGCGTCGAACATACGGGAATTCCGATACTTGCCGGAATTTGGCCGCTCCTCAGCTACCGGAACGCCGAATTCATGGTGAACGAGCTTCGTGTCCCGGTTCCCAAGGAGTATATGGAACGGATGCGAACTGCCGATAGTGCGGAGAAAGCCCGTCACGAAGGAATCGCCATCGCGCGCGAGATGACGGAGCGAGTCAGGCCGATGGTCCGGGGAGTTCAATTGGGCGCGCCGTTCGGCCGCTATGAGATGGCAATTCAGGTTGCCGAAGCGATCGGGCCTAGATAAAGTACTGGAATTGACAGTGGCGACCGACCTTATCGAAATCGACAGCGAGAATCCAAGCCCCAAGGCAATTGAGAGAGCCGCTTCGGTGATCCGCCGTGGACGGGTGGTGGCCATCCCGACCGATGCGCTTTACACGCTGGTCGCCGATCCCTTCAATCTGCACGCGATCGGACTTGTCTATATCGCCAAGGGGCGCGAGATTCACCGGTCCCTGCCCCTGTTGGTCAGCGACGTCATGATGGTCGAGGACCTGGCCAAGGATGTGACGACACGATTCCAGGTGCTCGCGCGTCATTTCTGGCCCGGGCCGCTGACAGTGATCGTGCCCGCTTCCGCCAAGGTGCCGCTCAAAGTGACGGGCAATACGGGAAGGCTTGCGGTGCGCCAGAGCCGGTCGAAGGTCGCGCAGGCGCTGCTTGAAAAGTTGCAGCAGCCGCTGATCGCGACCAGCGCCAACATTTCGGGCCAGCCGACCTGCCGCAGCGGCATCGAGGTTTTCGGGATGATGGACGGACGCATTGACCTGGTGCTCGACGGCGGACTGTGCGTGGGCGAGGGCAGCACGACCGTCGATATTACCGACCCATGTTGGCGGGTCATCAGAGAAGGCGCGATTCCTGCAAAGGAAGTCGCCGAGTACATCAAGTGAGAGCGGTTCGATTAGTTTCTGGAGGCATCATGAAGCGATTCTTATTGCTGTTGCCGGTCCTGGGCCTGTTGCAGGCCGCTGAACCGAAGGTCGATCTCCTGTGGCCGGGCGGCGCTCCCGGAGCGGTGGGTATGGAAGACGTGGACAAGCCGTCAATCACGATCTACCTGCCGCCGGCCGAGAAGGCACAGCACTCGGCTGTGGTCATCTGCCCAGGCGGCGGCTATGCGCACCTGGCGATGGACCACGAAGGGAAGCAGATTGC
>JBDKSR010000769.1:0-2737 GCA_039680545.1 Bryobacteraceae bacterium
TGTTCAAGAAGTGGGGCCTGGACGCGGTCACCATCGGTGTGGTAACCGCCGACGGTTTGCTGCGAGTGAGGGACCACGGCGAGGTTGTGGCCGAGATCTCGAACAGGGCCCTCGCTGACGAGGCGCCTCTCTACAACCGTCCCCATAACATCGAGCCGTTGCGGAAGGCTCCCATGGAAGCCCCCGCGTTCGCGAGCGCCGATCTCTCCGCCGATCTCAAGAAGCTCATGGCTTCCGGCGACATCTGCTCCAAGCGCTGGGTTTGGGAGCAGTACGATTACATGGTCCGCACGAACACGGTCCAGGGTCCCGGTGGCGATGCAGCCATCATTCGGATCAAGGAAACGGGCTCCTCCGCCGCGATGTCGCTCGATGGAACCGCCCGTTACGCCGCGCTTTCGCCCCGTGAAGGTGCGATGTTGGCCGTGGCGGAATGCTGCCGCAACCTTTCGACCGTGGGCGCGCAGCCCGTGGCTGCCACCAACTGCCTGAACTTCGGCAACCCCGAGCGGCCTGAGATCATGGCGCAGCTTGTGGAGGCCATCGAGGGGATGGCCGACGCGTGCAAGTTCTTCGAAACGCCGATCACGGGCGGCAACGTAAGTCTTTACAACGAAACGCTCGGTGGCGCCATCGATCCGACGCCGGTGCTCGGAATCGTTGGGTTGCTCAAGACCGGGATGCCGGTAACGATCGACTTCAAGCAGGCGGGCCGCAGCGTGATTCTGCTCGGCGGCTATGGCACCTGCGATGGGACGCGTTTCGGCGGAACCGAGTACGCCAAGGTAATTGTTGGCTCGAATTGGGGCCTGCCTCCCGCGCTCGATATGGACTACGAGAAGAGGGTGCAGACGGCCATGCGCGCAATCGCCGCTGCGGGTTTGGCGGAGTCGGCGCACGATCTGAGCGACGGCGGACTGGCTGTCGCGGCGGCCGAGTGCACGTTCGGACCTGCTTCGGTGGGCGCCAATCTCGAACTTGACAGCGCCCTGCGTCCGGAATTCCTGTTGTTCCACGAGGGTCCTTCGCGAATTTTGATCTCGACGGATCGTCCAGAAGAGATCCAGCGGATTGCACGGGAGCATTCGGTGGAAGCTCCGGTAGTCGGAATGACCGCTCCCGGCAGGCTCACGATCAAAAACCGGGGCCAGAGCTTGATAGACTATCAGACGGAAGAGCTTCGAGGTTTCTGGGCAGGAGCCTTGGAGCGCGCGCTTCACGCCTGAAACTATGTTTGATAAGCTCCACGAAGAGTGTGGTGTTGTCGCCATTTATGGGCACAAGGAGGCCGCAAACCTGGCGTACCTTGGCCTGTATGCCCTGCAACACAGGGGGCAGGAGAGCGCCGGCATCGCCACCAGTGACGGTTCCGAGATCCACTGCTACAAGGCGATGGGCCACGTCGCCGACATCTTCACCCCTGAGGTTGTCGGAAGCCTGCCCGGCGCGTCGGCTATCGGGCACACGCGCTATTCGACGGCGGGCGACACCGTAGTACTCAACGCGCAGCCCTTTTCGGTCACCTGCAATAAGGGCCGCCTCGCGGTGGCGCACAACGGAAATATCACCAACGCCGCGGAGTTGCGCGCAGAGCTTGAAGCGGAAGGCTCTATTTTTCAAGCATCTAGCGACACTGAGACAATCCTGCACCTGGTCGCGCGCTCCCGGGAACGGACGTTGGCCGGGGCCTTGCGCGAGGCGCTGCTGCAACTCGAAGGCGCGTTTTCGATGGTCTTCCTGGCGCAGGACCGGCTGATCGTGGCCCGTGACCGAAACGGCTTCCGTCCCTTGGCGATGGGCCAAATGGAGCTCTCCCACGGCAAAGTTTGTTACGTTTTTGCGTCAGAAACGTGCGCTTTTGACCTGTTTGGGGCCACTTATTTGAACGATGTGGCGCCGGGCGAGATGGTGATTGTCGGCCCGGAAGGCCTCACCCGCGAGCGCTATGCCCCCGAAAAGCCTCGCGCGCAATGCGTTTTTGAGCACGTTTACTTTGCCCGGCCCGATTCGATCGTTTTCGGCCGCTCGGTGTCCGAATCCCGCGAAATGCTGGGGCGTATGCTGTCCAGGGAACACCCTGTCGAAGCCGACGTTGTCGTACCGGTGCCTGACTCCGGCGTCGCGGCGGCAATCGGCTATTCGGATGAATCCGGAATCCCTTACCGGGCGGCGCTGATCCGCAATCACTACGTGGGTCGTACCTTCATCGAGCCATCCCAGGCGATCCGGGACTTCGGCGTGAAGCTCAAGTTGAACCCGGTCCGGCGCCTGATGGAAGGGAAACGCGTGATTCTGGTGGACGATTCGATCGTCCGCGGCACGACGAGCCGGAAGATCGTGCGCATGGTCCGCAGCGCCGGCGCCCGCGAGGTTCACCTGCGCATCTCCTGTCCTCCGACGATTTCCCCGTGTTTCTATGGCGTTGACACGCCGACGAAAAAGGAATTGATCGCTTCGAACAACACCGTCGAGGAGATCCGCCGCTTCGTCGAAGCCGACACGCTGGGGTATCTCTCCCTGGAAGCACTGCGCCAGTCGGTAAACGACACGCGGTTCGAATACTGTTACGCCTGCTATACGGGCGACTATCCCACCGAACTCGTCAACATCGACGAACTGATGGCCGCGAGATCGCGCCGGGGCTGAACGGCAGCGGCCGCGATCAACGGCGAGCCATGTATGGACGGTAAGCTGCTATCGCATTCTTAGAGAAGTACTTATCCGTCGCACGCTGGCC
>JBDKSR010000770.1:0-11337 GCA_039680545.1 Bryobacteraceae bacterium
CTGCGTTAGCGCTTACGCCGCTGCTGGGCGCCGACAAAGCGCCTGCAAAGAGACTGGCCGAGGCTTCGACTGTGTTCTCGGAGATCATGGGAACACCAGACAAGAGCATTCCGCAGGAACTGCTAGAGAATGCCCACTGCATCGTGATCGTACCGGGGCTCAAGACCGCGGCTTTCGTATTTGGCGGGAAGTTTGGAAAAGGCTACGTTTCCTGCCGAAAGAAGAGCGGCGTTGGCTGGTCAGCACCGGGGACAGTCCGCATTGAGGGCGGCAGCGTTGGCTTCCAGATCGGCGGCTCTGAGACGGACTTGATTATGTTGGTGATGAGTGAACGCGGGGCGGATAAACTCCTTTCCAGTAAGTTCACTCTGGGCGCAGAGGGCTCAGTCGCCGCAGGTCCCGTGGGACGCACGGCGACTGCTCAGACAGACGCGCAGATGCACGCTGAGATTCTATCGTGGTCGAGATCCCAGGGCTTGTTTGCGGGCCTAGCCCTTGAAGGGGCCACCTTGCGGCAGGACCTGGATGACAACGCCACTCTCTACGGCAAAAAACTGGAGAACCGGGACATCGTGACGACCGGGGTACGTGCGCCGAAGGCGGCCGCGAGCTTGCTCGCTCAACTGAACCGCATTTCTTCGCGCGAAGGTAAAGAAGTTGGCCAGACGTCGAGCTCACGAAGAAAAAAGAAGAACTGAGGAAAAAGATGAAACTGATCACTGCATTCCTGACCTTATGCGGGTGTCTGGCGGCTCAGGCGCCGCAAGCTCCGAACCCGACTCAACGATTGACTCCAACCGAGAATGAGGCCAGGATGGCCTCTGGGTCGATGCCCATCTATCGCGTCACCGTGGTAGAGCGGACTACAAAAGCAGTCAATTACAACCACCGGAGTGGAGCTACGAAGATCGATTTTCAGGGCACCCCCCTTCTGCCGCGGGCCCGCGGCGAGGCCAAGGTGGAGAGCAAGCAGGGCTACATCGAGATCGAGGTGGAATTTGATGCTCTTAAACCCGCCACAGCATACGGGGCCGAGTACCTCACGTACGTGCTATGGGCCATCACCCCGGAGGGCCGCACATCCAACCTCGGCGAGGTTCTCCTGAACGGAACCAAGAGCAAGTTGAACGTGACTACCGAGTTGCAGTCGTTCGGCATGATCATGACGGCGGAACCGTATTTCGCGGTGACTCTGCCCAGCGATGTCGTAGTGATGGAAAACGTGATCAGGCACGATACGGGCGGGACCATTGAAGAGGTCGATGCGAAGTACGAACTGCTCCAAAGGGGGCAGTATGTTTTCAACGTGAACCCGGCCGAGATTAAGCCTGCGCGACTGGATCGGAAGGTGCCATTGGAGCTCTACGAAGCGCGCAACGCCGTTCAGATTGCGCGTTGGACTGGCGCTGAACAGTATGCTCCTGAGACTTACCAGAAGGCCGTCCAGGGTCTTCAAAACGGAGAGGGCTATTTGAAGCGTGGGGCGGGCAAGAAACCGATTGTGACGGTGGCCCGCGAGGCCGTTCAAATGGCGGAAGATGCCCGAATTATCACGGTCAAGAGAATCCAGGAAGAGCAGTTAGCGAACGAGCGCCAAGCGGGAGCAGACCGTGAAATGCGCGCGGAGAATGACCGGGCTGCCGCGCAGTCCGAGACCGAACGCGTCGCACGGGAAGCTGAGAGTGCGCGCCTCACCGCAGTGGCCGAGGCTGAGCGCCTACGGCAGGACAATGACGCTCGAACTGCGACCGCACAGAATGAAGCCGATCGTCTGAAGCGGGAGAACGACGCCCAAAGGGCTGCTGCCCAGACAGACGCTAATCGTTTGAAGCGGGAAAATGAGGCTCAAGCAGCAGCGGCGCAAAATGAAGCGGATCGTTTAAGACGGGAAAACGACGCCCAACGAGCATCTGCGCTGGCAGATCTGGACCGCGCGGCCAAAGAGAGGGCACAAGCGGAGGCTGAAAAAGCAGCCCTGCGAGCCCAGCTATTGGCACAATTCGACGCGATTCTCCAGACTCGGGATACAGCCCGCGGCCTGATCGTAAATATGTCCGACGTCCTTTTTGACACGGCTAAGTTTTCGCTGCGCCCCCTGGCGCGTGAGAAGCTAGCCAAGGTGGCCGGCATCGTCTCGGGGCACCCGGGTCTGAGACTGGACGTAGAAGGTCATACCGACAGCGTGGGCAGCGATGACTACAATCAGCAACTCTCCGAACAACGCGGCGAGTCAGTGCGCGCCTACCTGGTTCAGCAGGGAATGCCGGTGAGTTCGGTTTCGACAAGGGGCTTCGGAAAGACTCAGCCAGTGGCTTCAAATGACACCGCCGCAGGCCGCCAACAGAATCGGCGGGTGGAACTGATTATCTCCGGTGACATCATTGGTGCGGCGATCAGCTCGCCTATCGCGGCGAACTAAGCCCGTCTGGGACTTCTCTCCAACGTGCAGGGCCGGCATCCGATGCGATGCCGGCCCGAGAACATAGCGGTGCGCATTTCGAGGCGTGAACGCTATGAATACGATAGGAACAGTAGCCGACGAGAAGAGTGGTATTGCTTGGCATGACTGGCTCGATCGGAACCGTCTCCAGGATCTGCGCGGCGTAGCCTTGCGCGCGAAGTTGACGAAGTACGCTTCCATGACTGTGTTGCTTCTGGCCGTTGTGTTCTGGTGTCACGCGGCGGATTAACACGTATTGCTGGGGTTCGCAGTGTGCGCGGGCGCTGTCCGGCTCGCATTCATAGCGGGTGCCGTGCGGAAGTACGATTGGTCAACCCTATTCATCGGCATGGCCCTTCTCTACAACCCGGTCTTCCCTCTGTTTGCGCTCACTGGCCACGTGGCATATTTCCTGGTGATAGCCAGCATCACCGCGTTTGCAACGTCGTTGTTCCTGCTGAAGCCGCGTCTGACGCCATCGGTTGCGGGGTACTGAAGTTGTCTGGCCACAAGTGGAGGTGCTATGCGAGATGCGATAGTGGCGGGAACTATTCTGATTGAGAGAGCCGCGCCCATGCCGGATTCCTGGCTACCCCAAGGCGGGCCCTATTCAAACGGTTGGATCTGTGTAGGCAAAGCAGACCGGTCAAGACTCGAGGCGAACATCCACAAGGCAGGCTGGACCTTCTTCTATCTGGCGGGAGAGATCAAAGCGACCGTCTTCGGCTTCGATGGACAGGAGACGGTGGCCAAAGCAGCGAAGCGACTCATTGCGGATGTCAAGGCACGACGACTGAACTGTCTAGAGATTACCCGGGTGGCGACAAGATCTTTCCTGGGGGTGCCCTACGCGACTATAACCGGTCATGCGCGGCACATTCAGCCAAGCATGATGCTGTCCCGGGCGGCGAGAACGCCAACTAAGGCCGACTCGTACCCGGTGGCACACTCCAGTATCCGACGCCCCCGCTCATCGTCTGGATGAGTTTCCGGCTGGCTATTCCTTGGCGAGTTGGTCTCCATTGGAATTGGCCCGGAGGTCGTCTGCGGCGCTCCAAAGGCGCTTTTCCAAATCAGTGTGGTTAGCTAGCATGCTTCTAAATCGGAGACCTTTGTCTGCATCAAGGCGATTTTATGCCGGATGCGGGCAAGAAATGGTCTCAGGAGCCCCGTACATGAGATTCACGGCTTCAATTCCTTGGCACTATTGAGCAGCCCCGGTAACTCTTGGCCTTTGAAGCACGGCCGGTAGGTGCTGGCTGGATATGAAGAGGCGTCTCCGGTACTCCAGGCGACGCCTCGTCAGATCGCGTTCACAGCCCCAGCTTTCCCGCACTATTCTCGCGGAACAGATTGCCGTCTCGGATGTGGCGCCGCACCATTTGAACGGAACGGTGTCCTGTCTGGTTCATGATTGACCGCTCCGAGGCCTCTGCAATTGCCGCACTCGTGGCGTGTCCAGCCCGTAGCGAGTGCCCTGCATACTTGGACGAGTCCAAACCAGCACGTTTCGCAAGCTTCTTAACGATGCGAGCAACGTCGATTCCAGACAGACGGGTCCGCTTGACTTCCCCATACCGATTAAGAGAGCGGAATAGCGGTCCCTCAGTGATGCCTGCCTGCTCCAGCTATGAACTGAGGATGCGAACAGGACACGTTTCAGGGTTAAATGCTATCCATCTCCAGAAGGATGGTTGTTCGCCAATCCCAGAACAGGCAGGCCATATCATCAGGAGGAGATTCAGAAGAAGCACATTCGCAAAGCCGCTCTCGCGGCCGGGATTACCGGAAAAGTTGGATGGCACACTTTTCGCCATAGCTACCGCTCTTGGCTTGATGAAGCAGGAACGCCGATGACAGTGCAGAAGGAGTTGATGCGGCATGCCAGCATCCAAACGACGATGGACGTCCATGGTTCTGCCATGAGCGAGACCAAGAGGGCAGCGAATAGCAAGGTTGTCGAAATGGTTTTGGGAAAGCTTCCTACCAAATCGGCTTCCTGCTCGGCAAAACATGACGAGCTTCTTGCTACTGGGAGTTAATAGGAGTCTGGATGAATCTCGGTCTTGCTTGGAAGTTGTTGTGACCAGTCTGAGACATAGGTAACAGAACGTACCGGAGACATGGGTTACACTTTGAGGCCCGAAGGGGGCGGGAAAGTGGGATGCCATGGAAGGAGCGCTCTGTGATAGACGAACGCATGCGTTTTGTGATGCGGTTCCAGGACGGGGAGAGCATGGCCTCCCTGTGCCGGGAGTTCGGGATTTCGAGGAAGACCGGCTATAAGATCTTTGAGCGATATCGGGAGTGCGGGCTGGAGGGTTTGGGCGACCGGACCCAGCGTCCATTCCGTTACGCCAACCAGATACCGGAGCAGTTGGAGGCGGCAATCGTCGCAGCCAGGCGCGAGAAGCCGTCCACGGTTTCCTCTCCAAGCTACGCAAGATGATGGGGCTGGCCGTCACGTCCACCAAAAACCAGGACGGGGAGCGCCGCTACTCGGTCCAGGGTTGACGCCGATCGAACGTTCCGCTCACGAACCATGCGCTGCGTGACAACTTCCGGGGCCATGCCACCCTGGTTCTGATCTCCTCGTTTCATTCCTTGAGCGCGGGATCGTCCAAAATTCCTCGAACATCCGCATCTGCTGGCGCCAGTCCACACACTGGGCACCGTGAAGAAGTCGAGGGCCACGATCACCTCGCGGTGATTCTGGAGAAATGCCAGCCAGCGCCTCGCCGGATCACCGTGGCGGCGAATTCTTCGAAGGTAGCGGGCCACAGTCCGTTCCGAGACGAAGCCGAGCTTCAGAAGCTCACTGTGGATCTTGGGATCTCCCCAACCCTGGTTCTCTTCCGCCAGGCGCCGGATCAAAACACGTATCTCATCGGTGATCTTCGGTCGGACGCCGCGCGGTCGGGATCGCCAACGCCAATAGATCCTAAACCCGGCGCGATCGCTGGCCCAACACGGTCTCGGGCTTCACGACGAGGAGAACCTTCGCCCAACGGGACCAAACGTGGCGCAGTGTGGTCCAGAACAGCCGGTCAAAGGAGATCGGCTTTGGACCCGGCCGCCTCCGCTTGAGCACCGCAACCTGCTGTCGCAGCGCGAGAACCTGCAAGCCTCTGATTACAGGGCATCATGGAGTTTCGGCTACCCACAACCTCTTGCCCATATGCGCTTATAGCGTATAATGTTAAGAGAATGCCAACGACGCCCATGACCGTGGTGGAAACGCCGTTCTTTATTCGGAAGGCGGCGACCCTGCTCGATGAAGAAGAGCGGTTCGACCTTGTCGTGTTTCTCGGGATGAACCCCGAGGCAGGCGATGTCATTCCGGAGACCGGTGGCGTCCGCAAAATGAGATGGGCCACTCAGGGGAAGGGCAAGCGCGGCGGAGTCCGCGTGATCTACTATTTCCACAGCGGGGCCTTCCCGCTGTTCCTTTTGACCGTTTATGGAAAGAATCAAAAGGCGAATCTCACGAAGGCGGAGCGAAATGAGTTTAAGAAGCTCGTCCCTGTCCTCGTGAAGACCTACGCCAAGGGCAGGAAGCTATGAAATTAACCCAATCCAAGAAGACTGCCGGCGCCAAGTGCGGTGTCGGCCAGGAAGTCATTACCAGCCTGAAAGAGGCCATCGCCTGGGCTGGCGGTGAAGACGTTCCCGCGCGGGTAACGACGGTCGAGATCCGCGAGACCAACGTGCGCGCTGTCCGCCGGAAACTTCGCCTGAGCCAGTCACAATTTGCCGCCAAGTTCGGCTTTCAGCCCGCCACGTTGAAGAACTGGGAACAGGGCCGCACCAAGCCGGATGGACCGGCGCGGGTGCTCCTGGCGGTGATCGCGCGCCACCCAGAGGCCGTGGAAGACGCATTGCGAAAGGCAGGGTAAGACGCCTTACAGGTGCCGGATGGATCGAGAGAACCTTGCGGACATCATTCACGCCCTTGAGCGTGTTCCTCGTGTCCGAAGCGTCCTGTGAGATCGCAGGTAGATCGGGTTGTTCTCCTCAAAATAGCCCCCGTAGCGTCCAAAAGATCGAACTGCCGCCAACCCCGGTCAAACGTGGCACCCGTGGGGATGAGAGTTCTTCTCTAAGCAGCGGATCGTCGGAGAGATCGATCACCACCGAGTGGAGTTTTCACTCGACAGAGGTCGATCTGTGCGACGCTCCGCTTCTCCAAGAGGAGATCTGAACCGCATGGCTCCAGCTATGTCCCGAACTCGCGGCGGCTTGAGTTCTTGGACGTTACGGGCGGGGTTAGGACCGGACAGCTCGACGGCCACCCAACGGCCGACAACGTCTGTTTCACCATGGGCCTGCCGTTGCTTGCAGTACCGGTTCAACGTGCTCAGAGACAACGCATGCGCGCGGCAAAACTCCGTCCGCCCGGCGGGGACGCGGTCTCGCGGACGGAATCTTTTGATTGACGACATTGTCATCCACCTGATTGCCAAGCAGGCGAACGTGTGGCGATGACCGCGTGGCTCGGAGTTGATCGAGCAGGGCGTCCCAGTTCTTGCGGGATTATCGTCTTTTTATAGGACCCGAAAAAATTCGGAAATGGGCCATTTTTGCGTGCTGATTTCGGACAGCCACCCGAAAAAAACAGTCTGAACTTGCTCCGGAATCGGTCACAATGGCGCGATGTGGCGTCTCTCGTGGAGAGACGGATTTCGATAGCGGAGTCCTTGAGGAGCCAATCTTTTCATGTGTCCGGACCGGAGGCTCTACGCCAACAACGGGGGAGGCCCCGGATCCCAGACTGATTCACGAACATAATACCTGGCTCTACGGGCTCTACGCCAATTGCGGGGGCAAGTCCCGCCCGACTGAATTCACGAACACATAACCTTAACGGCGTTCTTTTTCTTGGACATCACATGCCTGGGCGGGCGTCTGCTTGAAGGCCGCGACGGACCCGGAATTGCCAAGTCAGACGCTCTGTGCGGGTGGGGGCGTCGCCTTTTCTCATGCGGCGGCGGGCGGGTCCCTGTCCACCAATCCGGCATCCTCGTCCCCGTCCCTATCGGCAAGGCCTTCGGGGACGTACGTGTGCCACCATCTCTCCGCATCCTCCCTGGCCCAGAATCCACCGCCATCGGCGCCTTCGAGCATCCGCTCCAAAACGTCGGCGCGCGCAGGCCGCTCTGCTGGATCTTTCGCCAGGCAACCCATGATTGCCTGGTCAAGTGACACCGGCACGACGAACTCGCTTCGTTCGGAAGGCGGGACTGGATTCTTTTGCACGTGAGCCAGCATCATGGCGGCGGCGCCACTCTCCTGAAACACGAGGCTGCCGGTGAGCAGCAGGTACCCGACACAGCCCAGCGCGTAGAGGTCGGCCCGGCCGTCGAGATCGGATCTTCCCATCGCCACTTCAGGCGCGATGTACGCCGGAGTTCCTGTCGTCACGCCGTCCCCTGTCAGCCCAAGCCCACGCCCGTCCATTACCTTGACCAAGCCGAAGTCGAGAACCTTGACGAAGTCATACTCGTTCCCCATCCTGCAAAGAAAGATGTTCGCGGGCTTGATGTCGCGATGAATCATACCGTGACGGTGAGCATCGGCGAGTGACCGGCACACCTGGCGCAGGATACGCATGACTCGCGCCGGAGGCTGCGGCCCGAACCGCTTCACCAGAGTCTCCAGATCGATGCCGTCCAACAGTTCCATTACGTAATAGTAAATGCCTTCTTCCGTGACGCCGTAGTCGTACAACTGGACGGTGTGCGGGGACCGCAGCGAGGCGGTCGCTTTCGCCTCCTGTTCAAAGCGGCGCCGCATGAGCATGCCGTCTGCCTTCGAACCGCGGCTCAGCATGCCGGGCTGGATCAGCTTGATTGCCGCGTCGCGTGCCAGCATACGATGACGAGCGCGCCACACCTCTCCCATTCCTCCCGAACCTAGCTGCTTGACAAGCTGGTAGCTCCCCATCTCCCGGGCCTTGGTGACCTGCTGTCCTAATCTTGTTACAACATGCGAAATGACCACGGCCACGCCCACCAGCAGGTAGTCCGGATAGTACATCACCAGTGCGTTGCTGACCGGACCATATCCCGGTCTTCCCCGCGAGACCGCCATCATCCAACTGAGCGGGTTCATAGACGCGGCAATGACACCCGCAAGCAGGACCTTGTTCGGGGTGTTTGGCACGATAGCCGAGGCCATCAACACGACTGCGCCGATCCAGGTGATCCTCGGAAACAAGTGGGCGTTTTCGATCACCGGGTCCCAATTCCTGAGCAGGCCGAGAGCGAGGCAGTTCAGTACCATGTACACGAGCCCAAGATCCAGAATGAAGCTGGGATGCCTATCGGACCTGCGGACATAGAAGAATAGCCCCACTGAAGCGAGTGCGCACACACTGGCGATCGCGTCGGCCACGTTGAAGGCCGCCCAGCTCGGGTCTCCGTTGGTCATCGCGCGAAGCGCAAGGTGATTCAGCGCTGACGCGGCCAGCCAAAGCACCGCCGCCACGAGGGACATGACAGCCAAACGGCGCGACGCTTCTTCGAGCAGATCGCACGGGACGGCGCAGGGCCGGCTACGGGAGATGCCCGGTTCTGCCTGCTTGCCGGAGGAAACAGGTCGTATCAAGTGGGACTCGGTCATGATCCCCTCGATAGCGTGGGAAGATACACCACACGCTCTTCGCCCTCTGTACTCGCTCGCCTTGGCGCAGCTTTCAGATCTGAGTGGAGGGCCTCAGGAAGTGGATCGCGGACGAACTTGCAGCACGGCCCCTCTTAAAGACTTCGCCAGGCGTACCCAGATATAGAGACTCATCCCGACAGCATCCCTAAAATGAAGACCCAGGTTCAGGATGTTCGGGCGTTTTCCTGATCATATCAAAGAACAAAGCGAACATGGCGCTGAACCTGCGATAGAGTTGTAACGTGCGCCGATCCGTGCACGTCAAAGACCGATGGCCAGCCTCCGCTATGGTCACGCAGTGGCCGGATTTCAAGTTTCGCCGGTAAGGTGAATTGATGCGAGCCGTACTTCTACTTCTTGCTCCCGTTCTTGTTGCTCAGACTGTTCCCGAAACCACGCTTCGTATCACCGTCAACCTGGTCCAGGTGGATGCTGTGGTCACCGACAGCAAAGGCCAGCGCGTCACCGATCTCACCAAAGACGACTTCGTCATCCTGCAGGATGGCAAGCCGCAGAAGGTTACCCACTGTACTTACTTCGCAGAGCCACCGGCGGCGCCCGTTCCGTCAGCAGTCAATGCGCCGGCGGGCGCGCCCGTCGCGGTGCGGGCCTTGAAAGCTTCACAGACACGGCGCGTGGTGGTGCTCGTAATCGACGATCTGGGCATGGCCTTCAGCAGCGTGCACTTCGCGCGCGAGGCGCTGAGGCAGTGGGTGGACGAACAGATGCAGCCCGGCGACCTGGTGGCGATCATCCGCACTGGAGCCAGTGACCACGCAACGCAGCAGTTCACGAACGACAAGCGGCTGCTGCATGCCGCCATCAATCGCGCGCGCTGGAACGGGTTGGGCCGCGGGGATTCCGACGCGGATGACCTCGACGATGCGCAGGAACAGTCGGCCGCCAGGATCGCAATGCTGAAGACCGAGATGTCGAACCTCGGTACCGTGGGTGCGCTGACCTGGGTAGTGGGCGGCCTGCAGGGGATGCCCGGCCGCAAGTCGGTAATTATGCTCTCAGACGGATTCAAGTTGTGGGTGAATGAGAGAACCGGCCCGGTGGAGTTCGCCAGGGTGTTAGAGCGCACCTCCGCTCAGTTACAAAAACTGGTCGACTTGGCTAACCGGACCGGAGTCGTCATCCATACCATCGACGCGCGCGGGTTGCAGACCGGCATGGCGGGGGCCAAGCGTCCTGGCGTCGTCGATCTAAAATCCGTTACCAACAATTGGGACGGGCTCAGCTACTTGGCCGACAAGACGGGCGGCCTGTTCACGAAGAACGACAACGATCTTCCGGGCGCGGTCGATAAGAGCGCCGACGATCAGAACGGATATTATTTGCTCGGATACAATCCCGGCTCGGACACCTTCAAATTGAAGAAGGGGAAAAGCCAGTACCATCGCGTTGCGGTGAAGGTGAAGCGCTCCGGACTGGAGGTTCGCTCTCGCTCCGGATTCCTCGGTATTCCCGACGCGCCTCGCATCGATCCGGCGCAGACCCCCGGCCGAAACCTGATGGTCAATCGCGAGCGGCTGTTGATGAGCACCGTTACCAGTCCCTTCCAGGCCGAAGACATCCGGTTGCACCTGGCGGCGCTGTTTGGAAACGCCTCCGATACGGGTTCGTACGTGCACGCGATGGTGCACATCGATGGCCGGAATCTCACTTTCGTCAAGGACGGCGTGGGGTTCCGAAAGGCGACGGTCGACGTGGTCCTGGCCGCCTTTGACGCCGACAGCGAGGCCAAGTGGTCCGTCAACAAAGACTACGTCATTCGTGTGCCGGACGTTGAGTTCGAACGCGCGCTAAGCGACGGGTTCCTCTATCGCGCCATGCTTCCCCTGAATACACCGGGTGCGTACCAGTTCCGCACCGGCGTGCGGGATGTGGCCAGCGGCAAGTCCGGATCCGCGAGCCAGTTCCTTTATGTTCCAGACATGTCGCACGGGCAGTTGGCGCTCAGTGGAGTCTCTCTCGATAACCGCCTGACGACGGCCGGAGGCGATTCTTCACCGGAGGACGCCGGTAGGCCCGCGTTGCGCGTCTTCCGGCACGGCGAACCGATCTACTGCGGCGTCATCGTCGACAAGGGCGCCGGAATGAAGGGGACACACCGGCCGGACGTGGAGATGGCGGTCCGCGTACTGCGGGACGGCCAACTCGTGTGGAGCGGCCAGCCGTATCCATTGAGGGTCGACGGACAACCCGATCCCAGCCGTGCGCTCTTCGTG
>JBDKSR010000771.1:0-9108 GCA_039680545.1 Bryobacteraceae bacterium
TTGTCCTCTTCGGAACTGAAGCCGATGACCGTGCCCTCCGGCACCTTCACTCCGTGGTCAATGATCGCGTTGCGGATGCGGCAATACCGGCCGATCTCGACGCGCGACATCAGGATGGAACTCTCCACTTCGCAGTAACTATTCACGCGCACGCCGGGAGAAAGAACCGATCCGACAACACGGCCGCCCGAAATGACGCATCCACCCGAAATGATGGAATCGATTGCGACGCCCATCCGCCGCCCTTCCTGCGCGAAGACGAACTTCGCGGGCGGGTGCTGTTCCAGTCGCGTGCGGACCGGCCAGTTCACGTCGTAAAGATTGAATGCCGGGGTGACCGACACCAGGTCCATGTTGGCTTCGTAGTACGCGTCGATCGTGCCGATGTCGCGCCAATAGTACGCCGCCTTGGCGTTCAGGTCACGGAAATCATAGGCGATTACCCGCGATTTCGGAATCCACTTTGGGATGATGTTCCTGCCGAAGTCGTGGGATGACGAGCTGTCCTCAGCGTCTTCAGTCAGACTCTTCAGCAAGGTGGGCGTATTGAAAATATAAATGCCCATGGAGGCGCTTACCATCTCTGGATTAAAAACCGACCTCGTGGGCTCACCGTGCTGCGGCTTTTCTTCGAACCCGACAACCTCATAGTTGGGCGTAATTTCCACGACTCCGAACTGGGTGGCCTGCTCCGGCGGGGCCTGGATCGTGGCGACCGTGATATCGGCCTTGTGGTTTATGTGCCAGTCGAGCATCTCGGCGTAGTTCATCTTGTAGATGTGGTCGCCGGCGACGATCAGGGTGTGCTTCGGGTCCTCGGCCATGATGCTGTGGATGTTCTGGTATATGGAGTCAGCCGTGCCGAGGTACCAGTCCGCGTGCATCCGCTTCATGGGCGGGATAGCTTCAATGTATTCGCCCAGTTCCGGCGACAAAATGTTCCACCCATCACGGATGTGCCGGTGCAGTTCGAGCGATTTGTACTGTGTTAGGATGAAGATACGCCGGACATCCGAGTTGATGCAGTTGGATAGCGTGAAATCGATGATCCGGTACACACCGCCGAAGGAAACGGCTGGTTTTGCGGTGTATTTGGTGAGCGGGTAAAGGCGTTCTCCTGCTCCCCCAGCCAGCAAGATGGCAAGTACCTTGAGCATGTTGCCTTGGTAACAGCCCTGACTTGAGTTATAGCAGAAACCCGGATGGCAGGCAGACTTCTGTGTGCGGCCTTCGGGGCGGAAATCTAGCAGGAGAGGGGGTGATTCTGAATGGCTGAAATCAAGATCCAGGATGGTGAGTCCTTGGAAGGTGCATTGCGCCGGTTCAAGCGCAAGGTCCAAACGGAAGACATCATCAAGGAGATCAAGCGTCACTCCTACTACCTGAAGCCGGGCGAAAAGAAGCGCGTTAAGGCTGCGCTGGCCCGCAAACGGAATCGCAAAAAGAGACCACGCGATTTCGAATAGCCTTTTGAGTGAGGGACGCCGCACCCGGATCGGTAGTCAGGCGTCCCTCTTCGTTTTTCCCTCCTTTAGGCCTGCCCATCCCCTGCTGTACAATAACGCGTTCGGGGAGTTTACCCATGGGCGAGTCCATTTCTCTCCCTACATTCCGTGGTGGCCCGGCCCCGCTGCCTGTGTGCCCCACCTCTCACCCTGAAAGGACATCCGAAATTGAGCAACAACAAACTTGAAGGACGTGTCGCTCTGATTACCGGCGCCAGCCGGGGACTGGGGAAGGCGATTGCTGCGGCTCTCGGCGCGCAAGGCGCTCGCGTGGCGCTTGTCGCGCGTGACACCGAGAAGCTTCGCGAGACGGAGGCAGGCCTCCGCAAAGCCGGCGTGGAGGTGGAAGTCTTTTGCTCCAGCGTATCCGATGAGGCGCAGGTGCGTCAGCTTGAGCAGGATGTCATCGCCCGTTTCAAGCAGGTTCACATTTTAGTCAACAACGCCGGCATCAACCTGCGGAAGCAGATCACGGACTTCACGCTCGATGAGTGGCGGAGCGTGATCGATACGAACCTCGTCGGGCCCTTTCTCATGTGCCGTGCTTTTGTCCCGCACATGAAGGGCACAGGGTACGGGCGCATCATCAATCTCGGTTCGACCATGGGCCACGTGTCCATCGCTGGCCGCACGGCGTACTCCGCGAGCAAGGCCGGAGTGATCGGATTCACCAAAGCCCTGGCTCTCGAACTCGCCACCGAGGGGATCACGGTAAACGCCATCAGCCCTGGACCGTTTGCTACGGAAATGAACACGGCGCTTATCGAAGACGAGGAACTGAATCGTCAGTTCATCTCGAAGATTCCGGTGGGGCGTTGGGGGAAAGTGGAAGAGGTCGGCAGCCTTGCCGCCTGGATCTGTTCCGAGGAAGCGGGGTTCGTCACCGGCACGGACATTCTGATCGACGGCGGGTGGTGCGCGCAATGAGCCGCCGGGTCATTATCGCTGTGTTGCTGCTGTGCGTGTTGCTTGCGGGATGCAATCGCAGCCGCAAGCGGGTGATCGCGGTGGTCCCCAAGGGAACGGCTCACTTGTTTTGGGTGTCAGTCCATGCGGGCGCTATGGCCGCCGGGGAAGACCTTGGCGTCGAGGTCCTTTGGAACGGCACCAATCAGGAAACCGAATACGCCCGCCAGATTCAGATTGTCGATTCAATGATTGCCCGCCGTGTTGATGGGCTGGCGCTGGCCGCGGCAGACCGGAATGCTCTGGTGCAGGCTGTCGATCGCGTCGTGGCTGCCGGAATCCCCGTGACGATTTTTGACTCGGGCCTCGATGGCCAGAACTACACGAGTTTCGTGGCAACCAACAACGTCGAAGCGGGCCAGATGGCCGCCCGGACGCTGGCAGGGTTGCTCGGCGGGCGGGGAAAGGTTGGCATGGTTCTTCATGCCACGGGCAGTTACTCCACGATGGAACGCGAGCGTGGTTTCGACGAAACGATGGCGCGGGAGTTTCCGGGGATCGAGATCGTTGCCCGGCAGTACGGGCTTTCCGACCGTGCCAAAGCCTACGCCGCTGCCGAGAACATTCTCGCCGCCCATCCCGGCCTCAACGGTATGTTTGCTTCGACCGAGCCGAGCGCCGCGGGCATCTCGCTGGCCTTGAAAGGGCACAATCTGGCCGGCAAGGTTAAGTTCGTGGCGTTCGATTCGAGTGAGACGATGATCGAGGACCTCAAGGCGGGCGTTATTCACGCCACTGTGGTACAGGATCCCTTCCGTATCGGGTACACAGCGGTCCAGACTCTGGTCGACAAGCTCAACGGCAAGACCCCGCCGCGCCGCATCGACCTGAGCGGGCAGGTCGTCTCTCTCGAAAATATTAACAGGACGGAAATTCAAGCACTTCTGCATCCAAATATAAACAAATACTTGAAGAAGTAACTCACCTGAGACATGCCTGAAGAGATTGTCCTTTTCGCCGATTCAGTCCTTGCCGATCTGGGCTGCCGGATGCTCGAAGCGGTTGGAGTGCCAGGGCCGAAGGCGGACCTGGTCGCGTCCAGCCTCGTGGCTGCGAATCTGCGCGGTGTGGACTCCCACGGGGTCCAATTGCTGCCTTACTACATCGAGCAGATCGAAGCCGGAGGCGTGAATGTCTCCGGTGAGGGCACGGTCGCCTCGGAGAGTGGGACCTGTCTCTCCTACGACGGACAAAACTCGCTCGGCGCCGTCGTGGCTGAGAAATGCTGTGACCATGCGGTTCGGCTGGCTCGTAGCTACGGCGCGGGGATCGTGATCGCCCGCGAGTCCAATCACTTCGGCGCGGCAGCGTACTGGGGTGAAAAGATGTCTTCGGCGGGGATGATCGGCGTTGTCATGTGTAACGCGACGCCGCTGGTCGCTCCCTGGCAAGGCCGCGAGGGCCGGATTGGAACAAACCCCATCTGCGTGTGTGTGCCCGGTAGCGGTGGGCGGGGGTGGCGGCTGGACATGGCTACGACGACGGTTGCGATGGGCAAGATCTATCGCGCCAACATGAGCGGGCAGGAGACCATCCCGGCCGGTTGGGCGATGGATTGCCAGGGGCGGCCCACCACTGAGACCAGGGCCGCAATGATGGGCGGGCTGCTGATGCCGTTGGGCGGTTATAAGGGATCGGGCCTCGGAATGATGGTCGAGATCCTGTGTGGTGTGCTTGGCGGCGGCGCCATGAGTACCAGCGTAGGCGGTATCCGAACCCGGGTCCGGCCCACCCGGATCAGCCAGACGTTCATCGCGATTGACGTGAGCCGCTTCATGCCGGTTGAGGAATTCCGCACCCGGTTGGACGACCTGGTATCGCGTGTGAAAGGAACGCCCACGGCCGTGGGGTACGATGAGGTCCTGGTGGCCGGCGAGCCGGAGTGGCGGACCGAAGACGAGCGGCGGCGGACCGGTATTCCTCTCCAGCGAGGCGTCTGGGACACGATCGCACGCACAGCGGTGCGCTTGGGCGTGAACCCGCCTTCCGCCTGAGTTCTTGCGGCGGTCCTCAGGGATTGTGCGGCTCCGGCGGTGCCGACAATACGATATTAGGTGATAAAACATAGAGTATCCGGAGGCGTAATCATGCGTCGTAGGGCGATCATCCTCCTTGCCGCACTCGCGGCCATATCCGTTCAGCTTGCCGCTCGGGACACTGCGGCGGACCCGCGTCTCAAGAACGCTCAACGCCTTCCCGAACGCAACGGTTGGATCTTCGTGCATCTTGAGGGGAGCCCACGCCAAATCGGATTCCAGCACGGATGGCTGCTGGCGCCTGAGATCAAGGAAGCACGCAAGTCCGTTGATTTGCTCATCGCTCACGAGAGCCACAAGAACTGGCAGTTCTTCCGCGATGCCGCGCAGAGTCTGCTGTGGCCCAAGATTGACCCCGAATACCGTGAGGAGATGGAGGGGATCGCGGAAGGACTGAAGGCTCGCGGCGTCAATTTCGACGTGTGGGACGTTGTGGCGCTCAATGCCTCGATGGAGCTTTCGGGTTACTACGTGCCGTGGCTTGAGCAGCAGAAGAAGAAGGGCGGCAAGGCCGGTTCTCGCGCTCCCGAACACTGCAGCGCGTTTGTGGCGACAGGCAGTTACACAAAGGATGGCCGTGTCGTGATCGGCCACAATGCCTGGACGGATTACGCGGACGGGCGGCTGTGGAACATTGTCTACGACATCAAGCCTGCGAGCGGTCACCGGATCCTGATGGACGGTTTCCCTGGGCGCATCCACAGTTCGGATGACTTCGGGATGAACTCGGCGGGTATTCTGATCACCGAGACCACGATCAGCCGTTTCTCCGGCTGGGATTCCAATGGCATTCCGGAGTTCGTGCGTGCGCGGAAGGCCATGCAGTACGCGTCGTCGATCGACGACTTTGCCCGGATCATGAAAGAGGGCAATAACGGCGGATACGCCAACAACTGGCTGGTGGCGGACACCAAGACAAACGAAATTGCCAGCCTGGAATTGGGCCTCAAGAACGTTAATCTGATCCGCACCAAGGATGGCTTTATCGGAGGCGCAAACTTCCCGGTCAATGAGCGGCTCACGAAAGAGGAGACTGAGTTCGATCCGAAGGACCTCACGGTAAGCGGCAATGCCCGGCGTGTCAGGTGGGCGCAGATCGAGGCCGAATACAAGGGCCGCATTGACGTCGAGACAGGCAAGAAGTTCCTCTCCGACCATTACGATACGTACGCGAAGAAGGAAGACCCGAACGAGCGAACCTTGTGCGGGCACATTGACTTATCGCCGCGCGGTTCGATGCCGTGGCAGCCTGGATTCGGCCCTTCGGGCGCCGTTCAGGCAAAAGTCACGGATGCTGCGATGGCGAGCCGCATGTCGTTTGTCGCCGCAATGGGGCACTCCTGCGGAATCTCCTTTAAGGCTGGCGCGCATCTGAAGAAACACCCGGAGTTTGGCTGGCAGAAGGCAATTCTTGGTGACCTCGATTCGCATCCATGGACGGTGTTTCAGACCACTCCGCGCTGAAACGGGCGCGATTCCGCTTCTATGCCGAGCTAAATGACTTTCTGCCGGCTGAGAAGAGGATGGTGCCCTTCGATTACGAGTTTCGCGGCGAACAGTCAGTCAAGCATCTCATCGAGGCAGCCGGAGTCCCGCACACGGAAGTAGATCTTGTACTCGTCAACGGCGAGCCTTCGGATTTCTTCCGGATTGTCGCCGACGGCGACAGCGTAGACGTCTATCCCGTCTTTGAGGCGCTTGATGTTGGTCCGGTTACGAGGGTGCGGCCGAGGGCCCTGCGGGAGCCAAGATTCATACTCGACGCCCATTTGGGGCGGCTCGCCGCCTATCTTCGGATGATGGGCTTCGATACCCGGCACCAACAGGATGCCGATGACGCCGAATTGGCCGGGATTTCTGCCGCGGAGCACCGGATTCTGCTCACCAGGGACCGGGAATTGCTGAAGCGGCGCGCCGTCACGCATGGGTACTACGTTCGCGATTCGAATCCGCGGCGGCAGTTGGTCGAGATCCTCCGGCGGTTCGATCTCGTGCGGCTTGTAGTTCCTTTTCGTAGGTGCCTGCGCTGCAATGCCGTACTTGAAACGGTTCAGCGTGAAGAGGTGGCGCACCTCGTGCCCGCTCGCAGCCGTAAGTATTTCAATGACTTCCGCCGCTGCCCCGGTTGCGGGAGGGTGTATTGGGGCGGCTCTCACTACCGCAGGATGTCCAGGCTGATCGAGGAAGCCACCGAGACGGCCCAACGCACGCCAGGTTGCGAAAAATCGTAACGAAGTCGCAACTCGACCCATCTATACATTCTTCTCCTCTTGGACAGAAACAATATGAGTTGCTTTGACGTGATAAGGGGTCGGCGCTCGATTCGTGCCTATGAACCGAAGCCACTAGACGAAGCGAAACTCGAGTACATTCTACAGGCGGCGAACGCCGCTCCATCGGCCGGGAATCTTCAGGCGTACGAAATGTTCCTGGTGCGAAATCCAGTGCATAAAAAGGCGTTGGCAGACGCGGCTTTCGGTCAAAATTACATCGAAAATGCCCCCGTTTTGATCGTTTTCGCGGCAAATCCGGCACGAAATACGCCCAAATATGGGGACCGCGGCAAGCGTTTATATGCCCTCCAGGATGCGACGATCGCCTGCTCGTTCGCGATGCTTGCGGCGACCGAACTTGGCCTGGGAACAGTCTGGGTCGGCGCGTTTGACGACGATTCCGTGCGTAAAGTGATGGGTTTGCCCGCGTCGATGACCCCGGTCGCGATTCTGCCCGTCGGCTATGCGGCGGAAAAGCCCGCGAAGATACCCCGGCGGCCCCTCCGGATGATTGTGCACGAACTTTAATGTGCCGCTATGCGCGCACGCCCGGGCCGTGAGACGGACCTACGAGAAGTTTCGGGCTGACAATGCGTGTATTTCTCCAGCGCAGGGCAGGAAAACGGTCGGGTGCGGCGGTGAACACGATCTGGAAGCTGTTTTCGTCGTCGGGCGCGGCCGGAGGATCTCCGCCTTTAGGCGCGACCATCGCCAAATATTTCAGAATCGTGTAAACGTCACCGGTGGCCGGGACCGTAATCCGGAAGTCTTGTGTATGGAAGCGGATGCGTGCCTCGTGCTGCACCAGGTGCCAGGCTGTATAGGCGCAGCAATCGACTGCCAGTTCAAACCAACCACGGTCTTCCTCAGGGACATCCAGATCGAATAAGATCTCGACCAGCGGTTCCTCCTCCCGGGCAAATTCACGGACTTGGAGTTCGCCGGTGTGCGCCGTTGCTTTCCAATCGACGTGGCGGGCGCTCTCGAAGGCAACGTAGGGCCGAATCCGGTAGAAATCGTGGCCTCTCGAACGGTAATGAGCAGCGATTTCGCCGCTCAAATCACCGGTTAGTTCCTCAAATCCGGGCTGCGGGTCGAGGCAGGGGTACACCAGAATGTCGCGCCGTAGCGCGACCTGAGCGGGCCGGTCCAGGAAACCAAAGGGACCGGTTGTTGAAAACTCGAAGCCGTCTTCGCGGTGCAAGCCTCTTCGGTCGAAACGCACGTCGACCATCTCTTCCAAAGTGGAGCCGCCCGGCAAGACCGGAAAATAGAGCGGAGTCGAGAACACACTCTCCCCGACCCCGGACACGCGCACCGAAAACGAGGGAGTCCAGCGTTTCGCGTTACGAACCAGGATTTTGGCCGAAAATACGCGGCGGGCCGACAGATGTTCAGGCAGGACAAAATCGAGTTCAAGTCCCGAGAGCGACCAATGGCTCACGAAGTTCGAGACGAACAGAGTCGAAATCATCGCTGCCAGAACGAGGAAAAGCAGGTTGTTTGTGGAAATAACGGAGGTGACCGCCACCACGACCAGTGCGATCCCGAAGACGAGCCCGGCGGGTGTCAACCGGCGGCGTTTGCGCCCGCTCCGGGGCGAGGGCGAACCGCTCTTGGGGGTGCCTGAACGCACGACCGCATCATGGCACAATTGAAGAATTCATGTCGAGCGAGACGCCATCGCGAGAGATGATAGGGAAAACGGCAGCGGACATCAGGAGCAGGGAAAGCGAAGGGTACGAGCCATGAAAAAGCTTTGTGTGTTGTTGCTGTGCGGTGTAGCGGCGCTTGCTGCGGACTGGAAACCGTTGTTCAACGGCAAAGACCTGACTGGCTGGAAGATGGCAGGCCCAGGGCGGTTTGTCGTTGAAAACGGCCTGATGAAGACCGAGGGCGGAATGGGCCTGCTCTATTACGAGGGCCAGACATTCGGAAATACGACGATCCGCGTGGTCTTCAAAACGGGCACCGGCGATTCCAATTCGGGCGTGTTCATCCGTATGCCGGAACCGCCAACGGATGCGTGGTATGGCGTCCACAACGGATACGAGGTCCAGATCCTCCAGGGGGGCGACGTCTGGCACTGCACGGGGGCGATCTATTCGCTGAGCAAGGCCACTACCGGCTTCCAGAAGCCCGCCGGGCAGTGGAACACGATGGACATCGTGCTCCAGGGGCAGAAGACGACGGTCTTCCTAAACGGCAAGAAGGTCAACGAGTTCGTAGGAAACGCTCCGGTTCCCGAACGGAAAATGTGGTACGAGCCGGTGCGCGGGCCGAGGCCCGATGCCGGCTACATCGGCCTGCAGAACCACGACGCGAAAT
>JBDKSR010000772.1:0-11852 GCA_039680545.1 Bryobacteraceae bacterium
AGGGCCACGAGTCGTATCGGCCTGGGTCTGATATTGGGTGCCCGGAGCATTTTCTCGGCTGATTTCTGGCGGGGAATACGGAGTATTCGGTGAAGATCGGTATCGATGCTCGTTTCTTGACCCACCCCCAGTGTGGTGGATTCAAGACTTACACCGAGTGTCTGGTCGAAGCACTTGCCCAAGTCGATCGAACGAACGAGTATATTCTGTATCTCGACCGTCCGCCGGATCATGCCGCAGCGGTTCCCAACGCTCCGAATTTTAAGGTGCAGGTCGTGCCGGGGTCGCTGCCGTTGTTCGGGTTTCCATGGAGAGAGCAGGTCAGGCTTCCCCGCCAAGTTGCGCGTGATCGCCTTGGCCTTCTGCATTCTCCGGCGCTCACCGCACCTCTCCATCTGGAATGCGCGTCTGTTGTCACATTGCACGACATGATTTGGCATTCCCCTGCCGAGTATTCAGATCGTGCGGAAAAAGATATCCGTAGGAGGTTGATGAACTGGTATTACAGGCGCGTACCCGAAAGCGCGGTGCGGCACGCGGCCGTCATATTGACTGTTTCGAACGCTTCCAAAACTGAGATTGTCAGACAGCTTGGATTACCTGAGGATGCCGTCGTCGTGACACACGAGGCTGCGCGTGAGGCATTTCATCGATACGGTAACTCGTGGTACCTCGAAGAAGGCCGCCATAGGTACGAACTCCCGCCGGAATTCATTCTGGGGATTGGTTCCTCAGATCCCCGAAAGAACATACACACTCTCATCGAGGCCTACGCGCTGCTGCCGCAGAGCTTGCAAAAGTGTTTCTCATTGGTGATCCTTTTGAATCATCAACGCTTCGCCAATGAATTGCGACAGGTTTCCGCCAGGTTGGGCCTAACTGACCGTATACTGTTTCGCAGCGTCGGCCCCTCAGCCGGTGAAATGGCAAAGGTCTTCAACCTCGCATCGTTGTTCGTGTTCCCGTCGCTGAGTGAGGGCTTCGGCCTGCCGCCGCTAGAGGCGATGGCCTGTGGCACGCCCGTCATAGCAGCCAGGAATTCCTCAATCCCTGAGGTTTTGGGAGATGCTGCCCTTCTGGTTGAAGCTCACGACGCCGGTTCTCTCGCCGACGACATGAGCCGACTGCTCTCCGATGAAGGGCTGCGAGCACAGCTAGCCGAACGAGGCTTGAAGCGCGCCGCAAGCTTCTCTTGGGAGCAATGCGCGCGGCAGACACTTGCTGCGTATGAACACGCTATAGGGCGATTGCCTGTAGGACAACTTACGTCGTTCATGAGCGTTCATTAATGCGCAGTCCTGCGCAACGAACGAATAGACAGAGACTCAGTCCCGCACCAGAGTGATGTTAATCAGCGACGTCATCTGCAATTCATTTAGCTACGTGACGGCTATCTATGAAATCCGATGTAAGTGATCCTGTAACGCTATAACGGCATTGTTGATTACCGCCATGTTCGCTCGGACACTTCAGTCCTAACAGTAACCAGGATTCGACAGATGCAACCATTAGTAAGTCTTGATCGAGTCTCGAAAGAGTATCGCCTTGGTGTTTCACAGATTAGTTTGCCTGCGCTTGTTGCGGACAAGCTTCGTGCCGCAGTCTCCCGAAGTGCCGAAAACCATCATCGAGGACGGAACCTCTGGGCGCTGAGAGATGTGAGCTTTGAGCTGGCTCGGGGGCAATGCCTGGCTCTCATTGGCTCCAACGGAGCCGGCAAAACCACAATTCTCAAACTTATTTCGCGAATTACCAAGCCAACAGAAGGAGTTGTAACAACTGATGGTATGCTTACGGCCCTGATCGAACTGGGAGCAGGTTTCCATCCCGACCTCACAGGACGCGAAAACATTTACCTGAACGGGGCCATTCTCGGGCTCAGCCGAAAGTACATCAGTCGTCACTTCGATGAGATCGTAGCGTTTTCCGGACTTGAGGTATTCATCGATACTCCCATAAAGCGCTACTCGTCCGGCATGGCGGTCCGGCTCGGCTTCTCTGTGGCGACCTGTGTTCAGCCCGATGTCCTGTTGGTTGATGAGGTATTGGCTGTCGGGGACGTGAGTTTCCAGCAGAAGTGTCTCAAGCGGATACGGTCCCTCGTCGAAAACGGTACTGGCATTCTCTTTGTCTCTCACAACCTTTATATGGTGCAAGCGGTTTGCGATCGGGCCCTATACCTCAAAAACGGCTGCGTGAAGTCAGCCGGAACAACGAAAGAAGTCATCGACGCCTACGAACAGTCGATCCACGAAGAGCACACTCCTACGAAAAGTGATTCAACTGCTGATGGCGAGTCCGGCCACAGCCCTGTCACAATCACAAAGGTTGAGATTCTCCCTGAGAATGGCGCCGCGAACTCTCACGTGCTCTCAAGCGCTGAACCGGCAGTGATCAAGGTCAGTTACCATGCCACGGTCGACATAGGTCCCTTGAACATGTCTCTCTTTATCAGGCGATCCGACGGCCTAACCTGCTGCATGATTCGGACGGCGTCTGATGGGCACCGCCTCTGGCTGCACCGCGGCTCGGGAGAGTTCTCCATTTATATTGAGCGCCTTCAGCTGATCACCGGAAGTTACTCCGCGCACGCCTACCTGCTAAACGACAGTGACTCGCTCGCGCTCACGCCCGCTGGACGCCAGTCGGAATGGTTCATGGTAAAAGGCAACAGTCTCAGCTATGCGGAGAATAGCGGAGTCTATGAGCCTATCGTGAAGTGGTCCTGTGAGTAGTCTTCTCCGGTACCAGCTTCTTTAGGGCACGTGATGACGAGCAATAGTGTTTCCAATACTCCGATGCTAGATCACATCAAAGAATTGGTTGGTACGAGAGATTTGCTATGGGCCTGGACAGGACGCAACTTGCGGGCGCGGTATCAGCAGTCCATTCTTGGATGGCTCTGGGCGATCGTCCAACCCGGTGCGCAGGCGATCATCTTCACGGTTGTCTTTACCTTCTTTGTGCGGGTGCAGACGGGAGGCACCCCCTACATTCTGTTTTCATACGTGGCTATCGTGTTCTGGACGTTCTTTTCGTTGTCATTGTCAGACATGACTGGTTCGCTTGTCGCAAACATGAACCTTGTCACAAAGATTTACTTTCCGCGCGAGCTTTTGCCGATGGCAGCAATGCTGGCACGGTTGGCTGACCTTGGAATTGCACTATTGCTTCTGGTCGCGTTGATGGTCTACTACAACTGCTTTGTGCTGTCCGTTGCATGGCTCTGTCTTCCTGGAATCCTCGCACTGCAAATACTGTTAACCACAGGCCTGGGTTTTGCGTGCGCAGCGGCAAACGTGTTCTATCGTGATGTACAGGCAGCGTTGGCGCTTGGGGTCCAGCTTTGGTTCTATGCCTCGCCGATTATCTACCCCGTGACTGTCGTGCCCGAAAGCATGCGGACTTTCTATTTTTTGAATCCGATGACGGGGATTATCGAGGCATACCGTGAGGTACTGCTCTATGGGCGCGCGCCTGGATCGTACCTGGCAACTTCTGCTGCAATTTCGCTCCTTGTATTCGTTGTGGGGTATCACCTCTTTAAGCGGATCGAATTTCAAATCAGTGACGTCATTTGACGAATGAGCATTTATGGGCAGTAAGAAGATAAGCGTTATAGCCCCGGTCTACAACGGCGGGGAATACATTGGCGGGGCAATTGAGAGTGTCCTTAGCCAAACGTATCCCTATTTTGAATTGATTCTTGTCGATGACGGTTCGTCAGATTCCTCGATTGGAGTTATTAAGCGTTTTTCTGATAAACGGATCAAGTTGATCGAACACGGACGCAACAGAGGAGCAGACTTCGCAAGGAAAACAGGACTGCACGCGTCTTCGGGTGAGATTGTCGCCTTTTTGGATCAAGATGATCGATTTACCCCTGATAAGCTCGAAGCCCATGTGAAGGCTCTTGAATCGTGTCCTGACGTCGGCTTTACGTATAACCCTTTTTTCTGGCTTAGCCATCCATCTGAAACGGTTGTTGGTCTCTACCGTCCCCCAGATCCGCTCAGATTGATAGATCTCATCTCCGGCTTTCCTCTTCCGCCGAGTGTGTGGGTGATGCGGAGACAGTGGGCTCTGCGAGAGGACGTCTGGGAGGAAGGCACTTTACCACTGCAGGGCCGGGAAGTCATTTTCTGCGGCCGGCTGTTCTTGGCCGGATGCAAGTTTGGACTGGTCAATCGGGCACTCAACTACCGCCGGATACAGCGTGAGCCTCGGCGTCTCGACATCGTGCATAAGTATCAGGCGGAGAGGCAATGTCAGGAAGCTGTATTGCGCGATTCGCGGTGCCCCGGTGATGTGGCGGCGCAAGCACCGCTGGTCTATGCAAATAAGTGCCTGGCATGGGCCTATTGTGCGCTCTTGCAACAGGATATTGAAAGCGGATGGGCGTTGTTGCGTGAGGCCCTCCAACTGGATCCCGGCATTCTAGCTGGCGCGCCCTCAGGACTAGTCGGGATGTTTTTGGCAGCGTCAACGATGAATTGCCAGGTGGACCACGAGGCGCAGTTAAGAGTGATTGCGGATCGGTTGCCGCCGGAACTCGGGTCGGTACGTGCAGAGTTGGAATGGGCGGTCGCCCCAGGATATTTATTGAGAGGCTTTCGTTCGGTGATGTGGGGTCGTGGAGAAGAGGGAACCGCCTGTCTTCGGCAGGGGGTGGCTGCTGGGGCCGTGCTGGACGAACGATGCATTCAGATCATCACGCATGAACTGATGAGTTTCGAGGCAGAGTATGGCGCCGTCGCAACACAGACCGTGCTCTTGGACTTTAGCCAGCGAGCGGATGGAATTCTCGACCACGGCAGGTTGCGTATCCTCTTCGCATCCTACTGTTTCAATCGAGCGTTACAGGCATACAGCGGAGGCGCGCGGCGGCTTGCTGTGACCGAGATGTTCCGGGCAATGCTCAACAGACCTCAATATGCGAGTAATCGTGGGGCTTGGGCCGTCATGTTTCGATCGCTCGTAGGCATGCGTAAAGGCATTCTCAACAGAACGGAAGAAGTTGTATGAGAGATCGGTTTCTTCGCGTTGGATTTTGCGTATCCGGAGCAGGCCGTCTTGCCCGGGCCGCCATCGCCCAGTCTCAAAACCTCGGCATTTCTCCGGTCCTCCTGGCGGCTGAAGAAAAGGCTGAGAAGGATTTGAATGCGTTCTGTGCCATACATGGTGTCCCGTTCGTTCGACTGAACTATGAAAACCGAGCTCTGGCCGACCGCGCGCTGGACCAATTATGCCGGGAAGCGGACCTTGGGCTGCTATTTCTTACCTTCGACAAGCTTATACCTGACAGTCTCGTCAATCACTACTCGGGCCGGATCATAAATCTCCACATGGGCCTCCTGCCCTCCTTCAAGGGAATGCATGCAGTCAGCCAAGCTCTGGCGGCCGATGCCCGGTTCGTTGGTGCAACCATTCATGAGGTCGACTGCGAGATGGACCACGGCCCGATTGTCGCTCAGTGTGTACATGGTGTCCGCGAAAATGATTCGGAGGAGTCTCTCGGTAGCCGTTTGTTTTACAGTGTGCGCCTCATGTACCTCCAGGTGATTGCATGGTATGCCGCAGGACGGGTCTATAAGGACGAAACCGGAAGAATACGTGTGATGGGGGCACGGTACGGAGAATTGCCGATTTGCCCACAGGTAGAGAATACCTTCGCTGACCTGTAATGCCATCGATGTAGTACCTCCGCCGCCAGTCGAACTCCATTTCGCGCAGAAGTCAGTCCTCAACAACAATTTCATCGGCAGAAACGCCACGTCTATGACAGAGCAGACGACGGCCACGGATCTAATAACGCCGGAATCTCGCAACAGCGTTTCGAAAGCGAGAACGGTTGCCGTCATTCAGTCGAACTATATTCCGTGGAAAGGGTATTTCGACATCATCAACGATGCGGATCTTTTCGTGTTCTATGACGATGTGCAATACACCAAAAATGATTGGAGAAACAGGAACCTTATTAAAACTCCGGAGGGCGTCGAGTGGATCACGATTCCGGTCGGAAAAGACGAACACCGGCTGATCTGTGAAGTACAGATTCGTGACGATTCATGGGCACGGAGACACTGGACCACTCTTCAACGGCTCTATCATGACGCTCCGCACTTTAACCGATACAAGCCGTTCTTCGAGGAAGTATATCTTGGGCACAAATGGGACAATCTCTCGGCGCTGAATCAGTATCTGACTAAAGCGATTGCGAGAGAATTTTTGGGAATAAGCACGGAGTTTGTGGACTCCCGGGTCTTTCAGCCACAAGGGTGCAGGCTCGGTCGCCTTTTGGATCTGCTCGAAAGGGCTGGTGCAACTTCGTACATTTCGGGGCCATCAGCAAAGGCGTACATCGATCCCCAGATATTCGCTGAAAGAAAAATTGAGCTGCGATGGAAAGACTACAGTGATTATCCGGAGTATCCACAGCTATATCCTCCGTTCATTCATCAAGTAACAATTTTGGACCTGCTATTCAATGTCGGAGCAGATGCTTCCTGGTACATCTGGGGCCACCGGCGAGGTTCCGCTGATCGTAGGCTCCCGTGTGGCAACGACAGAGGCCGTTGAGCCTCCAAGTAGTGTTCCTGACTGGAGCTGGTCAAATGTCTAACATTCCGTTCAACCGCCCCACACTGGTTGGGAAAGAGCTGCATTACATTTCAGAGGTAATTCTCAAGGGACATGCCGCAGGCGACGGCGAGTTCACGAGAAGATGCCACGCACTTCTGGAGCGGGTGCTAGGCGTACCTGAGGTCCTGCTGACTACGTCGTGCACCGACGCGCTCGAGATGGCGGCGCTTTTGCTCGACATTCGTCCCGGCGATGAGGTCATCGTCCCATCCTTTACGTTCGTGAGTACTGCGAACGCATTCGTGCTCCGCGGCGCTCAGATCGTGTTCGCCGACATCCGGTCTGACACGCTGAACCTCGACGAGACATCGCTCCCGTGCTTGATTACCCGAAAGACCAGAGCAGTCATTCCGGTCCACTATGCGGGCGTTGGCTGCGAGATGGATGTAATCTGCCGGATTGCCGCAGACAATGGGATCGCCGTCGTGGAGGACAATGCGCATGGGCTCTTTGGGAGATACCGAGGACGGTATCTCGGGACGTTCGGTGCGCTGGCTACGCAAAGTTTCCACGAGACAAAGAACGTGATCTGCGGTGAGGGTGGCGCCCTGATCATAAATGACCCGCAGTACATTGAGCGGGCTGAGATTATTCGCGAAAAGGGTACGAACCGAAGCCGGTTCTTCCGTGGGCAGGTGGACAAGTACACCTGGGTCGATATCGGTTCGAGTTACTTGCCTTCTGATATTCTTGCGGCCTTCCTGTACGCCCAGCTCGAGTTTCGGGAGGAGATCCAGGCAAGACGGAAACAGATCTGGCACTACTATCGCCAACAGTTAAGCGGCTGGGCTGAAGCGTGCGGAGTGACTCTGCCGTACATCCCGCCTGGGTGTGAACACCCCTACCACATGTTCTACATCATTACTCCAACAGCCGACTTTCGTGATCGCCTGATCGACCACCTAAAGGCCGATGGAATCTCGAGCGTGTTTCATTATCTGCCGTTACACCTGTCGCCGATGGGAGAGCGCTTAGGAGCGCGGCAGGGCGACTGTCCCGTCACGGAGAGCGTGAGCGAACGTCTATTGCGCCTACCGTTTTACAACGATCTGACTGAGTCCGATCAGGCCCGGGTTGTCGGGAGGATTCAAAGTTTTCCGGTACGCGCTGTCAGTTCGGTCGGTGCGTTCGTCTAGACCCTGGCTGGCGAGCAATCAGCAAACAGACTATGAACCTTGGAGTGATCATCGACGGTACTTCACCGTTTATCGCGGAAGTGCTTGAGGACTGGCGTCAGGCATTCCATACGGAGTGTTTCGAATTCACGCCGCTTAAGTTACCTTTTCTGGGGGCGAGGGTCAATGAGAAGCGGTACCGGTTCTCATTGCAGTCGTTTCTCCGTCGGAACGATGTCGTGTTCTTTGAGTGGGCAGGAAAGCAGTTGGCCTATGCCAGCCGTCTGAAAACAAACACTCCACTCGTCGCCCGGCTGCATTCATGGGAACTCTTCGGATTTGCCAATCAGATCCGGTGGGACGCTGTCAGCCGCGTCGTGCTCGTAAGCGAGGCTATGCGGAGAAAATTCGTCGGACGATTTCCCGAACAATCCGCCAAGACCGAGGTCGTGTATCCGGGCAAGTCACTCTCCCGGTTTCGGGCTCGTCCAAACCAGTTCAGCGGCCGGATCGGGATGATCTGTGACCTGAACCCGGTCAAGCGTGTCTATGACATGATCTTGACGCTCTATAGTCTGACGAAAAAGGGCTACGACCTGACGCTTCATCTTGCCGGCGGGCCGACCAACGATCCCGAAAGCCAAAGGTACCAGGTAAGCATTGAGCGGGCCGTCGATCATCTCAATCTGCGTGGCCGAGTGGTTTTTCACGGGTGGATCACGGATCCGGCGCTGTTTCTTCAAGGTATAGACATTTTCGTCTCGAATAGCTACTGGGAAGGGATGCAGAACGCGCTGGTCGAAGCTATGGCTACGGGTTGCTATTGCTTGTCTCACTTCTGGGAAGGTGTAGAAGAGGTGCTGCCGGATAGGTATATCTACGTCACTTCAGGGGACTTAGAAGAGAAGATCACTGCTTACTGCGAATGTTCTCAAGACAGAAAGTGGGCACATCAAGGCGAATTGAGGACCATTGTTAGCGACAAGTTCAACATGTCGGCCATGTTGGCACGTATGCGAGGAATCGTAATGCAGGCGGGCGGTGCGGCAAACCTTTCAGCGATGAGCGCCTCGCCGTCCTCATCCACGCCGGGCTCGCCATTACAGCGTGAGAGTCAGTCAACGGTCACAGTTGGGGATCAAGATTCGGGGGGATGACGTGATCATTACGCAAACTCCGTTGCGCATCAGCTTTTTTGGTGGTGGCACTGACTTCCCGCAGTATTTTTTGCGAGAAGGGGGCTGCGTTCTAAGCTCCGCGATCGACCGCTATATCTTCGTCATCATCAAAGAAAGATTTGATGACAAGCTTAGAGTCGGTTATACCAAGACCGAACTAGTGGATAGCATCGACGAGATACAGCACGATCTCGTCCGCGAGTGTCTTCGTAAAACGGGAATTTACAAAGGCGTCGAAATCGCCACGATGGGTGACATTCCGTCGTCGGGGTCAGGCATGGGGTCATCGAGCACAGTGACAGTAGGCCTGCTGAATGCGATGTATCAATACCTGAATGAACCGAGGGACCCGGAGACGCTGGCGCGCGAAGCGTGCGAAATCGAGCTGGGCATTCTTAAGAAGCCGATCGGGATGCAGGACCAATACATCGCCGCGTGCGGTGGGCAAAAGTTCGTGACGTTCAATCGAAACGGGCGCGTGAGAGTAGAGCCTCTTGATTTCCAGGATGGTTGCTGGGCCCGACTGAATCAGCGCCTGATGCTCTTCTATACAAACATTGGCCGGAAGGCGGAGGATGTCCTGACGGAGCAGGTCAAGAATATCAATCTCAAGTTGGACGTGCTGAAGAGGATGAAAGACCTGGCGAAGATGGGACGGGAATGCCTGATATGCGGCGAACTTGACGAGTTCGGCCGTCTGCTGCACGAAGGCTGGGTGTTGAAGAAGCAGATGGCGAGCACGATCTCCAATGGCGTGATCGACGACGCTTATCAGGCTGCAAGGAAGGCGGGTGCGTTAGGCGGAAAGATCACCGGTGCCGGGGGCGGCGGATTCCTGCTTCTATACTGTCGGCCGGAGCAGCGGGAAGATGTTTGCGCATCTCTTCGCGGTCTCCCCGAACTTCCATTCAACCTGGACCGTTCCGGAACGAAAGTGATTTTCGACTATCCGCGAACGACGAGCACACTCGTGGCCACGAGCCGTCGCATAGACGTACGTCGCGCGACGGCAGCGTTTGGCTAAGGGCCACGCAGACTCGCATTTAAGTTCAAGTGAAGGTCGCGTATGTCATGCAGAGACAGAATTGTCATTATCGTCAGCGGTGCAATCCTACTGGCGCAGGCTGGCGCAGGGCAGGTAATCCGGCTACCAGGCCAGCCGAGCGCATCGAAGGGTGCTTCGGAAAAAGGTCAGTTTCTGGATCGTGTGGGTTTTCTGAGGATCCCGAAGATCTCTACTGATTACGTGCTGGGCCCCGGCGACGAGCTCAAGATTGAGGTCATCGGCCAAGAGTCTCTCACCTCAGCACTTCAATCGGTAAAGATCAGTAACTCGGGTCAGATCACGATCCCGCTGGCGGGCGTCGTCCGGGCGGCGGATTTGACTGCGTCGCAGCTCGAGGCAGCGATCAGCTCCCGGTTAAAGGGGCAGCATCTACTGAAAGACCCCGAAGTACTGGTGTTTATCTCCGACTACCAAGCGAAGCCGATCTACATCCTTGGCGAAGTGGACAATCCGGGGGAATACATCATGTCGCAGCAGCTGACCCTCATGGAAGCGATTCTCATGGCAGGGGGGATCGATTACACCGCCGACCGATTTGGATATCTCCACCGCCGTATCGCCCCTGAAACGGCGAAACAGCACCCCGGAGGCGTACTCCTAAGTCCCGAGACAGCCCTGCCCGGCACAGAAGTCATTAAGGTGGATCTTGAGCCACTTAAGAATGGCGGCGTTCTCCAGCCTGACATCCCGTTGAGAGCAGGTGACGTCTTCGCAATTCCGAGGCGGCCAATCAGGCAGTTCTATGCCATTGGCGATTTCAAAGGACCAGGCAGCTATGAGATTCCCGCTCCCGCCGAGCGGGAGCTGCGAATCAGCCAAGCGATTGCCCAAGCAGGCGGTCCCAACCAGACTGCCAAGCTGAGTCGAGGGATGCTGGTTCGCTACGACGAACACGGAAAACGGGTCGAACGAAAGGTCGATTTCGCCGCGATAATCAAGGGTAAATCGCAGGATTTTCCCGTTCGGCCGAACGATATCATCTTCTTGCCGGGGAGCACGATCAAGACCCTCGAATACGGGCTACTGGGAGCTCTCCCCGGGGTCGCTCAAGTCAACGCTCAAACAAGAATTCAAAACGCGCGGTAAGGTCTGGGGAAACAGGAAGGCTGTTATGCGCTGGATTATCTTAGTGATTCTTGCAGCATGGTCGCTCTGTGCGCAGGATGCCGGTACTTCGTCCGCTGTGTTCGATGAAAAGCAAGAGCAGAAGGATTACCGTCTTGGTGCTGGAGATGTTGTAGCGATCAGCGTCCTGGGGATAAAAGATTTCGACCGCGCGGTCCCCATCAGCAATTCCGGACGGATGCACGTACCTTACCTGGGAGTCCTCTCGGTTGCCGGCATGACACTGGATCAATTACGGGAAGAGGTCGGCCGGCGTCTGCGCGAACGTGGGCTTTTAAAGAATCCGTGGGTTCAGGCGCGCGTCGTGGACTATCGGGCTCATACGGTCTACATATTGGGTGAGGTTTTGATGCCCGGACAGTACGTATTGAAACAGGACATGTACATGATGGATCTCGTCTCGCTCGGAATGGGCATGAACTCTGTTACGAGCAGGACCGTGTACTTGTATCGGCAAAAACCCCCGGCTCCCGCGGGTGTGAAACCGGCAGTCCCCGAAAACCCATATGACGTCATGGCGATCGACTTACAGGAAGTGCTGAATGGAAAGCGTCCGGACCTGAACATTCGTCTTCGCGGCGGCGACATTCTCTACTGCCCCGAGCGAAAGGCGACTTACTTCTATGCCGTTGGAGATCTCAACCGTCCGGGCGCAGTCGAGATGCCGCAAAATGAGTCCGTGCTCGTCAGTAGGGCCATTTCCTTGGCGGGCGGCCCGTCCCGAAC
>JBDKSR010000773.1:0-6294 GCA_039680545.1 Bryobacteraceae bacterium
AGGCTGCTGACGGGAGCCTTCACTCGAAAGCGGGTTCCTAACGCGCCCATGTCGCGATCAAGCGCGACGACGACCTTAGCTTTCGTGAATTCGTCCGAGTACACAATTCTGAGGATGTCGAATCCACGAAGGCGTGTCTTTTCCGCCTCGAAGAAAATGTCCTTACTGTCTTCAGCAACCAGCTCGTCGGCCTGACGGAACTTTCCGTCGACGTGCGCCTGATAGAACTGGGCAACTCGCGCGCGCAGTGCCTCGTCCACCTCAGGAGGCGCCTTATCGAACAGTTCTTCTGATTGCTGTGCGAACGAAGCGAAGGAAAGCAACAACAGGAGGGCGACTCTCATGGTTCTTGGGTGAAGTCGATCGGATCGGCTTGGCTGGGAGGCAGGGATTCGAACCCCGATAAGCAGATCCAGAGTCTGCCGTCTTACCGTTAGACCACCTCCCAACGCCTTCATTCTAGCATCTTCCACTTGTCCGCCGCGACTGTTCAGACTGATACGCGGGAGCTCGATGGCCGCGAAATGTCAGCCTTTTAGAGCGCCCGCATGCCGAGTTCTGCTGTGTGTTAACCTGTTTTGGTATTCCCAAAGTGAGGAGTTTGGTTCGTATGAATCTGTTGAAGCATTCTCGTCTTTCTCTTTTGACGGCCCTGACGTGTGCCTTTGTAGCGCTGCCGGCCGCCGCGCAGTCCAAGGTTGCTGTTCTGAATGTTCAGCAATCTCTCTTGGACACCGCTGAGATTAAGAAGGCACAGGCCGATCTGGAAGCGAAGTATAAGCCGCGGCAGGACGAGATGAACAAGCTCCAGACTGAACTGGAGGACATTCAGAGACAGCTGCAGACCATGGGCGAAAAGCTGACTCAACAGGCGCAGCAGGACCTCAGTGTGCAGGGCCAGCGCAAGCAGCGCGAACTGCGGCGGCTGGGAGAGGATTTACAGTCTGAGATCGAGTTCGAGCGGACCAACATCCTCACCAAGGCAGGGAAGCAAATGACGGCGGTTGTGCAGAAGATCGCGGAGGAACGCGGTTTCGATGTCGTCATTGATGTTTCGAACACCGTCTTCTTCAAGCCTGCGCTCGACATTACAAAGGATGCGACAGCGGCTTACGATAAGGCGTACCCTTTGAAGTAGCATCTGTCGATTTACACCGATGGCGGGCTATTTAGAGCGTTACGGAGCAGGGGAGGAACGGCGTGAGCGGCTCGTGAAGCGCACCCTCCTCATTGCATTGATCGTTGTCGTCGCCGCCGGAACGTTCTACTTTCTGTTTCGCAATTTTCGAGAGACCCGGCAAGCCAAGCGCTTCTTTGAGTATCTCCGCGCCAAGGACTACCAGTCGGCATATCGTCTCTGGGGATGTGACCGTCCTGACGCTCCTGCTTGCCGGGACTACCCGTTCGACAAGTTCATGGAGGACTGGGGGCCCAAGAGCCCCCATGCGGATCTTTCCGCGCTGGATATCAAGAAGGTCCGTGGATGCTCCACAGGGGTCATTGTTACCACCGATTTCGGCAAAGGCAACGAAGAACTTCTTTGGGTGGACCGCCAGACCAGAGTTATCGGATTCGCCCCCTGGCCTGTCTGCAATCCAGTGTATCGGCCTCCGAACGGCGGCTGACGGCCGCAGACCGGTTCAGCGTAGAGTGGCAACAATCTCTGGCTCGTCGCTGGGAGCCGATTCTTCACACCGAGAAACCAGATTCAGAAGAGGCGGTGCAACGATCGTGGTGGTCACAGCCATCATAACCGCCACTTCGTAAGTCTCCTTCCCGACTGCGTCCATCGACAAGCCAAGTTGCGCTACTACCTCCCGACTTCGCCACGAGGAATCACCCCCACTCCGATCCGTCTGTTAGTTTTGTCATGACTATTCCCTCAATAGAAAATCTTTAATAGCAGCGTGAGCTATCGCTCAAATCCGAAGCAGGCGATGAAGCCCACGAGGACGGTATCCTGGCTCCTGGACGTGGCCAGGCCCGCGCCACGATCGAAGAACGGTTGATCAGACCAGTCGCGGCGGTACTCCAAGCGGCTGAGCACTCCGTCGGCCCACTTGTATTCGCCAGTGAGCGTAAACTCCTTCAATGTTTGCGCCGTGCCGGTCGAGAAACCGTCGCGATCTTTGAACCACTCCATCCGTGGCGCGACCGCGATGTGATCGGTCAAGGCAAATCGTAGTGCACCAGCCACTCCGTACCAGACGTTGCTTGTATTCGAGCCCGTAATTCTGTCCGCACCGTAATCAAAATTCACGTAGGCGCTGATCTTCGAGCCGCTGATCAAAACTGTCGTAGCGTACAGATGGCGCCAGCCATCGTTAATTCCGGTTTTCTCGGGTCCAACGTAGTAGTTGTTGGCCCAGCTCAGGGGCCCCGATGCGAGCGTGCCGGTCAGGCCAATTGTCTTGCCGGTGTTGTTGTCCCCCATGCCGTTCCAGTTATTGACAAGCTGGACTCCGCCAGTAAAGTGCTTGCCCATCGGTACGGCTGTCCGGATGCCCATGTGATAGTACGGAATTGCCCAAGCAAATAACAGAGACCGCGAGTAATTCCAGTTACTATGTGTCTCGATCACTTCCGCGCCGGCCGAAGTGACAAACTTCCCGAGATCCACCTGCAAGCCTTTGGCGTTGGCGGGCCGGAGACTGATGTAAGCCTGCTCAATGTTGCGCACCGTAGAAAACTCGGAATTAGAATTATGTATCGCGTCGAAGGTTTCTCCGAAACCGGCATCCAAACGAAAACCAACGGGTTCGGCCGAGTGTTCCGCGGTGAGTTTTGCCATGTTGAGGCTGAACTGGTTTGCACTCACGTCAAAGTTGCGGAGTTGGTTGTGCCGGGACTCCGGATGATTGAGGTTGAAACTGTAGTACCCGTCAACTAGGCCGCTGAATGTAATCTGATCTGCGGACCATGCTGTCTGAGCGCACGCCTGAGAAGTCACGCCTGCGAATACAGCACTCATCAGGAAACACTTCACCCTGCTCATGTTTTTCTGCTGCCTCCGTAAGTATGGGAATTCTCGCGGCTTGCGCTGGACCAGAAGCCTGTCGAGATGTGTCGATTCTACGGCCACGGCCGCCCGGCACGCCAATAGAAAATGTGGATTGTGTCGATAGAAGCGTCGCGATAGAAAATTTGAATTATGCCGATAGAAACGTTGTGTTAGTCTTTTGCCTGCACAACGTGGAAGATATAGTTAGCACGGTTTTTATTTAGTCAATCAAACAGGTCCAAATGAAATATTCGAGGCTAGCTCTGAGTATATTTCTGCCCTTTGTCGCTTGTGCACAAACTGGAGGCAGCGTGGATGACAAAATCGCCTCGCTGCGGTCTGCTACGCAGGCGGCACAGTCGGCGGGTGATAACGCGTGGATGCTGGTCAGTGCGGCGCTGGTGCTGCTGATGACAGGGCCGGGACTCGCGCTTTTCTACGGAGGACTTGTACGGCGGAAGAACGTCCTCGGGACAATGATGCAGAGTTTTGTCTTAATGGCGCTCGTTACGGTGATTTGGGCGCTTGTGGGGTACAGTCTGTCATTCGCCGAAGGCGGCCCGGTGGTCGGCGATCTCCGCTATCTTTTCTTGAACGGGGTCGGCGCGGAACCGAACGCTGACTATGCCGCGACCATTCCGCAGCAGACGTTCATGATCTATCAATTGATGTTTGCCATCATTACGCCGGCTCTCATTTCGGGAGCTTTTGCGGAACGTATGAAATTCAGCGCCATGCTTCTGTTTACGACCCTCTGGATGCTGGTTGTGTACTTCCCCATGGCGCACATGGTTTGGGGTAAAGGGGGACTTTTGAATGCATTTCTGGGAGGCAAGGTCCCGTGCCTTGATTTTGCCGGCGGGACCGTCGTGCATATCACGTCGGGTGTTTCGGCGTTGGTATGCGCGCTGTATCTGGGCAGGCGGCAGGGCTATCCGATCGAAGCAATGAAGCCGCACAACCTGGTGCTTAGCTTCATCGGAGCGTGTCTGCTGTGGGTTGGCTGGTTTGGGTTCAACGCCGGCAGCGCGCTCGGCTCATCGGCGTTGGCTACCAGCGCTTTCGTGGCTACCCATTTCGCCGCTGCCGCCGCCGCTCTCGGCTGGCTCGGGGCAGAATGGCTGAAGAACGGGAAGCCCAGCGTTCTGGGGGGAATTTCTGGCGCCGTAGCTGGGCTCGTGGCGGTGACGCCCGCGTCCGGCTTCGTGAGGCCTTTTGCCGCGCTGGCAATCGGCCTCGCCGCCGGGGTGTTTTGTTACTTCATGGTAGCCACGGTTAAGCACAAACTCGGTTATGACGATTCGCTCGATGCTTTTGGCGTCCATGGCGCGGGAGGGACACTGGGCGCGCTTTTGACCGGTGTCTTTGCAACGAATGTCGTGAACAGCGGTCTTAAGGACGCTTCCGGAAGGCCTGCAGCTCTGGGGCTTGTTGATGGCAACGCATTGCAGCTCGCAAATCAACTTGTTGGCTGTGTGTTTGCCTGGGTACTCGCGGCGGTGGCTACGCTCGCGATTCTCAAGCTCTGCGACGTACTGGTCGGCGTTCGCGTTTCGGCCGACCACGAGGTCGAAGGGCTCGACCTCAGCATGCACGGAGAAGAAGCCTATAACGTTGAATCGTAGGGAGGGACCGGCGATGAAGAAGATCGAAGCTATCATTCAGCCCTTCAGACTTGACGAGGTGAAGGAAGCGCTGAGAGGGATTGGCATTGATGGAATGACCGTTACCGAAGTGCGGGGTCACGGCCGGCAGAAAGGTCATAAAGAGATCTATAGGGGGAAGGAATACGATGTGGACCTCCTCCCGAAAGTAAAGGTCGAGATGGTAGTGGCGTCGGCGCGAGCCGATGAAGTCATCCGCACCGTGTGCGCCGCCGCTCGCACGGGCAAGATCGGCGACGGCAAGATCTTCGTTTATGAAGTCGCTGAGGCAATTCGGATTCGGAACGACGAACGTGGAGAAACTGCACTCTAGCCCTGCCGCAACGGCGGTCCGAGACGAGTTCTTTTCGACGGGTGATGCTTCCGCTGTGCTGGCGGCTCGCACGGCTGCGGTCGGGTCGGCCGTCGTTGAGGAATACGACCGTACTCTCGCTCCGGCCGTCCCGCTAGGACTGGCGCTTGGTGCGACGGGCGGATTCGGCCGGCAGGAAATGTTTCCAGGCTCGGATGTCGACCTGTTGGTACTAGTGAACTCTGAGCTTGGAACCGGTCCAAAACGGGACGCGCTCTCCAGGTTTCTGCAGAACCTCTGGGACAGCGGCTTGCGCGTGAGCCACTCGGTTCACACGCCTGGGGAGTGCTGCGAGTATCAGGATCGGAATGTCGAACTGGGCATCAGTCTTCTCGATCGCCGGTTTTTGACCGGTGATCGGGAGTTGTTCGTGCAACTCGAAACGAAGCTGCCGCGATTCTTCCACGGGCACTGGCAGGAGTTTGCCCGGCAGTTGTGCCGCCTGTCGCGCACACGGCATCAGCGTTACTCGAATACGATCCACCATCTCGAACCGAACGTGAAAGAAGGGCCTGGCGGGCTGCGTGATTATCAGGTCATTCGTTGGCTCGACCAACTGCGAGACGCTCAGCCGTACCGCCTGCCGGTAGCCGCTCAGCTTCCCGAGCTTGAACCCGCGGCGCGCTTTCTGTCTACGGTCCGCTGCTATCTGCATTACACGGCCGGACGCGATACGAATCTTGTAACCTTCGACGCGCAGGAGGATATCGCCGGGCAGCAGTTCGCCACAGTTCGTGGCGCGGCTGCGTGGATGCGCGAGTATTTCTTCCACGCTCGCTTAATTTACCGTGCCGCGATTCGCGCGATTGAGGATAGGGAAGCCACCGGCAGTGCACTATTCGACGGCTTCCGCGATTGGCGGTCGCGGCTTTCGAATACAGAGTTTACTGTGGCCCGGGAGCGGGTCTATTTCCGCTCGCCCAATGTGCTCGAACAGGATCCGGACTTGTCGTTGCGACTCTTCACCTTTGTCGCCCGGCACGGTATGCTACCCGCCGCGGACACGGAGTGGCGCATCGCCGGCTGCCTTCCAAATCTCCGTACTTACTTTTCCGGGCCCCGGCCGCTCTGGCGCGCGCTCGAAGAGACACTCGCCCTACCGCACGCTGCAAAGGCGCTCCGCTCGATGCACGAGAACAGCATGCTCGACGTGCTGTTCCCCGAATGGAAAGGGATCGACTGCCTCGTCCTTCGCGACTTCCATCACCGCTACACGGTTGATGAGCATACGCTCGTGTCGATCCGTGCGCTTGAGGAACTGCGGACTACCGCCGACC
>JBDKSR010000774.1:0-7159 GCA_039680545.1 Bryobacteraceae bacterium
CGGGCCACAGACTCACTGACCCTGAACCTGGGGCTTCGCTGGGAGTACCACAGCCCGCTCGTCGAGGTCAAGGACCGGCAGTCCAACTTCAAACCCTTCACGGGCGAGTTGATGTTAGCCGGACAGGGCGGCAACAGCCGCGCCCTATACGAGCCGTTCTACAAGGACTTCCAGCCTCGCGTAGGCTTCGCGTGGACGCCGGCGCTCCTCTGCAAGAAGGCAGTCTTCCGCGGCGCTTACACCATCTCTTCCTTCATGGAAGGCACGGGTACCAACCTCCGGATGCCTCTCAATCCGCCGTTCAACGTGGAGTTCGAGTCGTTGTACAGAACCAACACACCCGGGCAGACCACGGATCAGGGTTTCACCGTCGTATCGGCCAAGGACCCATACGTGGGCAGCAACATCCGGCTGTGGGATCCGTTTGTGCGTCCCGCCAACGTACAACAGTGGAGCTTCACGATGGAGTATCAGCTCCCCGGCAACAACGTTGTTAGCGCCGCTTACGTCGGCCAGCACGGCACGCACCTCATCGTGCCAATTCCGTACTTCCAGAAGCACCTGCTTTCTGACGGCACGATCGTAAAGAGCCCGTACCTGGCGGGCAACCCCACGCTGGCCAACATCACACAGATATCCGGCACCGAAGCTTGCGGCAACCAGCGGTACGACTCGCTGCAGTTGACGGCACGGAAACGGCTGTCCTACGGGTTCGAGTACCAATTGTCATACACGTGGTCGAAGGGCATGAGCGACGCCATCGGCTACTACGGAGAGGGCGGGCAGGCCGGTTCACAATCGGCCTACTGGCAGAACCTGTATGACCGGAAAGCCGAGTGGGGCCCCACGTACTTTGACGCCAAGCATATGTTGACGTACGTCTATACGTACGAAATGCCCTTCGGCAAGGGCAGGAAGTGGGGCGCAGACGTGCATCCGCTCGTCAACGGCTTCCTTGGCGGATGGAACATGGGTGGCCTTCTCACACTCAGAAGCGGCTTCCCGCTGACCATCACGGCGACCGACCGGTCTGGCACGACGTCACGCGGTCCGCGCGCGAACCGGGTCGGCGATGGCAAGGGGCCACAAGATGTCGGACTGGGCACCACATGGCTTGATAAGTCGGCGTTCAAGTCGATGGTAGCCGGCTCGTTTGGTAACTCGGGCGTTGGTGTAGTCCGGGGGCCGGGCCTCGCCCAGTTTGACCTTTCGCTCCAGAAGGTGTTCCCGTTCAAGGAAAGGTACAACTTCGAACTCCGCGGCGAATTCTTCAACCTGACCAATACGCCACATTTCAACGGACCAACGCGGAGCGTCGATAGTGCGACGTTTGGTGAAATCACGAGTGCCCAGGGCGAACGGAACGTTCAGTTCGCTCTGAAGTTCCGCTTCTAGCAGACCCCACACTTTAGCATTGCAGGCGGGGGCCGTCCTGGCCCCCGCTTTTTTATTGCCGGAAGCGCAGATAGCAGAGCACGCTTCCGGACTCTCACCGCCTCCCCCTGTCTCTCTGGTTTTTGGGCAACCGGTTACCTTACGGCATAGTCAGCCTTCCACCGTCCCCGGCCATCAGCTTTGTTTTATTTCCTATATTACGTGCGCTACAGATATGACTTTACGGATAGTTATTACCGAGTAACAACGTGACACGACGCGCGGAAGTGTTAAGAAGTCTTAACGTATATCGGCAACGGTTTGGGACTGCTATTTTTATTGACGGATTTGCCCATTGCCAGCATAATTAACTCGGAACCGTGGTCAAATATCGCAGACAGCAAACACTTATCATCACGGTGGGGTCCAAACAGATGAAAGCATGGAACACAAGAAGCCTAAGGGTGGGGTGTGCCCTAACAGCACTCCTCTTCCTGTTATTCCTGTATATTCCATCCAGCACGGCACAGGAAGTTAGTGCCGGTATCACCGGGCGGATTACAGATCCAACTGGTGCTGCAGTCGCTGGCGCAAAAATCACGGCAAAAGATGCGAATCGCGGGACAGTCTGGCCCACAACGACCAATGACGAAGGCATCTACGCCTTCCCACGCATCCCGGTCGGGACATATGACCTGCGTATTGAAGCAAGGGGTTTCAAGTCACTGGTGCGTTCGGGCATCGATCTCGAACTGAACCAGAGGGCTCGTCTCGACCTAACACTAGAGCTCGGTGCTATCACAGAATCCATTGAGGTGACTGGAGCAGCTCCGTTGCTCAACACCGAAACAACGATCGTTGGCTCGGTGCTGACGTCAAATACCGTAGTTAACACGCCGCTTGTCAGCCGCAACTACATTTCATTGACGCTGCTGGCGCCCGGCGTGACAACCACAGATCCCAGCGCATTTAACAGCGGCCAGCGCACGTCGGGCGGCGGCCGGCCATATGTAAACGGAAACAGGAAGGAATCCAACAACTTCCTGCTGGATGGTGTTGACAACAACCACACCTCGGACAACCTGACGTCATATCAGCCCAACCTGGACGCGATTCAGGAAGTCAAGATGATCACGAACAACGCCTCGGCTGAGTTCGGGAACTTCCAGGGCGGCGTCATCAACGTCACGATCAAGTCCGGAACCAACGAGTTGCACGGTTCAGCTTTTGAGTTCTTCCGGAATGAAAAGCTGAACGCGAACAGTTGGTCAAGAAACTACAACAACAACCCACGATCGCCGATTCGCTGGAACGAATTCGGCGGCACGTTGGGCGGACCGGTTAAACGTGACAAGATCTTCTTCTTCGGCGACTATCAAGGTATCCGGCGAGCCACTCCGCCGGCCGTTAGTACGATGTCGGTAGTCCCCGCTGAGTACCGGACCGGTGACTTCTCCCGGCTCAACTCCGAACTGGGCATTCAGCTCTACGATCCACTCACGACAGACGCGAGCGGCATCAAGACTCCGTTCACCAACAACCAGATTCCGACCTCGCGCCGGAATATCGTTGCGACGAACCTGTTCACCAAAACCGACCTGTACCCGGCTCCGCTTAACACCGCCCTCCGGTACAACATGTACAACGCCTCGAGCAGCCAGCTCGTCTCGGATCAGTTCGACGTGAAGATGGACGCAAAACTGACCGGCAAGGACGACTTCTCAGTGCGGTATTCCTGGGGGCGCCAGGAGTTGCCGGGGCAGAACTCGTTCCCGCTGACTTTCAACAGCTTCAACCATGCTCCCTTCCAGAACGGAGTCATCAACTGGACGCGCACGATCAGCCCGTCGGTGGTAAATGAGGTCCGCATCGGCGTCAACCGGATTATGAACTGGAACGGCGGCGAAGACAAAGGCATGGGGAACGTCGCCGAGGAACTCGGCATCACGAATGGCAATGATCGTGGCGCGGGCCTCATGGCCCTCAGTTTCAGTGGTGGTTACGCCACCGGTATCGGCAGCGCCAACATCGGGACGCAGCAGAAATTCCCGAACAACACCTTCCACTACGCCGATAACCTGACGATCATCCGCGGCCGCCACATGATCAAGATGGGCGGCCAGTTGCTCCGCCAGCAGATGAACCCGTTCTACTCCGGCAATTCGGGCAGAACCGGGACGATCACGTTCGACGGCCACTTCACCGCCAATTCAACTCCTTATTCCAAGGGCTTCGCCGAGGCAGACTTTTACCTTGGGTATCCTTCCAACGCCGCACTTGGAGTGAACACCGGAAGCTGGGGACATCGCAAGATCATCCTGGGCTTCTACGGGCAGGATGACTGGCGCATCACTGACTCGCTGACACTGAACCTCGGCCTGCGCTGGGAGTTCCACAGCCCGCTCGTCGAGGTCAAGGACCGGCAGTCCAACTTCAGACCATTCTCAGGCGAGTTGATGATGGCCGGCCAGGATGGGAACAGCCGCGCCTTGTATGAACCGTTTTACAAGGACTTCCAGCCTCGCGTGGGCTTCGCGTGGACGCCGGAGTTCCTCTGCAAGAAGACGGTCATCCGCGGCGCGTACACTATCTCCTCTTTTATGGAAGGCACGGGCACAAATCTCCGTATGCCTCTGAACCCGCCGTTTAATGTGGAGTTCGAGTCCATTTACAACACCAACACGCCCGGACAGACAACGGACCAGGGCTTCACTCTCGTGTCGGCGAAGGATCCGTACAACAAGAGCACAATCCGTTTGTGGGATCCGTTTGTGCGGCCGGCTAACGTCCAGCAGTGGAGCTTCACGATCGAGCACCAGTTGCCCGGCGGCAACGTCGTGACGGCGTCCTACGTCGGCCAGCACGGCACGCACCTGATCGTGCCCATGCCGTACTTCCAGAAGCAACGAAGTGCCGATGGAACGATCACCAAGAGCCCGTACCTCGCCGGCAATTCCACTTTGGCCAACATCTCGCAGATTTCCGGAACCGAGGCTTGCGGCAACCAGCGGTACGATTCGCTACAGGTAACAGCCCGGAAGCGATTGTCCTTCGGGTTCGAGTACCAGTTGTCTTACACGTTCTCGAAGGGCATGAGCGACGCCATCGGGTATTACGGGGAAAGCGGGCAGGCCGGTGCACAGTCGGCTTACTGGCAGAACCTGTATAACCGGAAGGGGGAATGGGGCCCGACGTACTTCGACGCGAAGAATATGCTGACCTACGTCTACACCTACGAGATGCCTTTCGGACGCGGCAAGAAGTGGGGTTCGTCATCGCATCCGTTCGTCAATGGCCTTTTGGGCGGCTGGCAGATGGGCGGACTGCTGAACCTCCGGAGCGGTTTCCCGCTTACAATCACGGCGACCGACCGGTCGAACACCAACTCGCGTGGTCCGCGTGCCAATCGGATCGGCGACGGCAAGGGGGCGATGCAGGTTGGCCCCGGCACCAGGTGGCTTGACACCACCGCCTTTAAGTCAATGGTGTCTGGCTCGTTTGGCAACTCGGGCGTTGGCGTAGTCCGTGGACCGGGCCTCGCTCAGTTCGACCTCTCGGCGCAGAAGGTATTCCCGTTCAGAGAGAAGTACAACATTGAATTCCGAAGTGAGTTTTTCAACCTCACTAACACGCCGCACTTCGCCTCTCCCACCAGGAGCGTCGACAGTTCGACGTTTGGTGAAATCACGAGCGCACAGGGCGAACGAAGCATCCAGTTTGCTCTGAAGTTCCGTTTCTAGTTTGATCTGTAATTAGCAGAGTACCAGCGGGGGCGTTCCGGCCCCCGTTTTTTGTCTCTGCACACCATCAACAGCCCCTGCGTACTACAGCCTTGGCTGCTGGTGTCCGCCGTCTCTTTTTCTGATCCGGCCCGTGACGGCACTTCATTGATCTGCTTTTCACGCGCATTCACTTACCGTGTTTACCGGCCTGAGATTTTTATGATGCGCAGCCCGTTATTTGCGTTGTGAAATATTAACATTGCGCAATGAATTTGACGATCGGAACGAAACATATAGAAAATCAGACAGATACAAACGGTAGAAGCTTCTATTAAGCCTTATATAGTCGAATGGTTTACCGGCGAACTGGGCATTGATTTGGCAGTAGCTGTCTCACATACTTGTTCAAGCAGCTCAATCAATCAAGAGGTTAGGTGCAAATGAAAGTAAGAGACTTAGTGCGGGCGGGGTGTGCCTTGATGGCCCTGCTCTGTCTGCTTTTCCTGTATTTGCCGTCCAGCACGGCGCAGGAAGTCAGCGCCGGCATGACCGGACGGATCACCGATCCGACCGGAGCTGCTGTAGCCGGCGCGGCCGTCACCGCCAGAGACGTGAACCGTGGGACCGTCTGGCCCACGACGACGAACGACGAAGGGATTTTCGCCTTTCCACGCGTCCCCACTGGCACATATCAGGTACGCATCGAAGCGAAAGGTTTCAAGACCCTGGTGCGTCCGGGTATCGTCCTGGAATTGAACCAGAGAGCACGCCTAGACCTTACGCTCGAACTCGGTGCTGTAAGCGAGTCGATCGAAGTGACCGACGCGGCTCCCCTGCTCAACACGGAGACAACCATTGTCGGGGCGGTGCTGACAGCAAACACGGTTACGAACACACCGCTGATCGCCCGCAACTTCGTCGCGCTGACGCTACTCGCTCCTGGTGTCACGGCGACGGATCCAAGTTCGTTCAATAACGGCAAGCGTACAGCGGGTGGAGGCCGTCCCTACGTTAACGGAAACCGGGCGGAAGCCAACAATTTCCTTTTGGACGGGGTAGACAACAACGAACCCACCAACGATAGGACCGCCTACCTGCCCAACCTGGACGCGATCCAGGAAGTAAAGATGATCACGAACAATGCTTCGGCCGAGTTCGGGAACTTCCAGGGTGGCGTCATCAACGTCACGCTCAAGTCCGGCACCAACGACCTGCACGGTTCGGCGTTCGAGTTCTTCCGCAATGAAAAGTTAAATGCGAATAATTGGGCCCGCAACTACAACAACAACCCGCGGTCCCCAATTCGCTGGAATGAATATGGCGGCACTCTCGGCGGTCCGGTAAAACGCGACAAGATTTTCTTCTTCGGCGACTATCAAGGTATCCGCCAGGCTGTTCCGCCGGCGATCAGCACAATGTCAGTGATCCCGACCGAATATAGAACCGGCGACTTTTCCCGGCTCAGTTCTGAAGTGGGGATCAAGCTCTACGATCCTCTCACGTTGGATTCGAGCGGCATCAAGACGCCATTTGCAAACAACCAGATACCCACGTCGCGCCGGAACATCGTGGCGACGAACCTGTTCAACAAAACCGACCTATACCCGCAACCCACTAACAGTGCACTCCGGTACAACATGGTCAACGCGGCGGGCAGCCAGATTCTCTCGGACCAGTTCGACGTCAAGACGGACGCTAAACTGACCGACAAGGACGATTTCTCAGTGCGTTACTCCTGGGGACGCCAGGAGTTGCCGACCAGCAATTCCTTCCCGCTGACCTTCGACAGCTATACACACAACCCATTCCAAAACGGCGTCGTAAACTGGACCCGGACGATCAGCCCGAGTATGGTAAACGAGGCTCGAGTTGGCGTGAACCGGATCACCCTCTGGGCCGGTTCGACCGACAAGGGATTGGGGAACGTAGCCGAACAACTTGGCATCACGAACGGAAACGAGCGCGGCCCCGGACTAATGATGCTTCAGATCAGCGGCGGCTATGCTTCCAGCATCGGCAGCGGGCAAATCGGGACGCAGCAGAAGTCGGTGAACAACATCTTC
>JBDKSR010000775.1:0-2597 GCA_039680545.1 Bryobacteraceae bacterium
GTCGTGGGAGCCTGATGACGTGCCAAAACGTGCGCGACAACCGCGTACTTGCCGTCGGGCGAGATACGAATACCTTGCAGTTCACCACTTCCGTTGGGTAACCGCAGGGTTTTCACTACCTTGGAGGCATGGGGATCAATTATGCTGACCGCAGCCGCAACATTTTCCGTTTCGGGATCCGATCGCCCGTTTTGCAAGTGATTCGCGACCAATAATAGCTTGCCATCCGGCGTCACGTCCGCCGCGATGGGTTCGCGCTCAACTTGAATCCGTCTGAGTTGCTTCCGGGTGCGCAGATCGATGACTCCCACATCGTTGTTAAAGCGATTACAGACGTAAAGGAACTGGCCGTTTGGACTCAGCACCGGGCTGGTAGCGGTATGGCCGGCAGGTATCGTATTGATTACCTTGGTCCCGGCCACATCCACGATCGCCACCACGGACGAGGGCGCCGCACATGTGACGTACAGGCGCTGCCCATCGGCGGATACCGCGAGTCCTGACGCTTCGCCCGGCACGGCTACCTTCCGGACGACCTTGCGGGACAACAGATCCAATTCGATGACCTGCTTGCCGGTGGCGCAAGCAATAAACAAAGACTTGGCATTCGGCGAAACCGCCAACACCGTGGGTGAAAGGGGCGTCTGCTGTGATCCGGACTTCTGCGCCGTGGCGATAACGCCGGCAGTGAATGCTGCGGCAGCAATGAGAATGATCGCTTTTCGTTTCGTGATGTTCATTCAAAGCTCCGATGCATTAGCGGCGTGCCACAGTTCGATCGGTCTCCATGACGACGCGGAAACCAACGTCCCAAACCGGCTGGTAGGGTTCGTAGCCCAAACGGAACGCGGATGTAGCGCGGTCCGGACGCTCGCACCAGGACCCTCCACGGACGACCTTGGGGCCGGAATTGTCGCCATCACTACCGTTGTATGGGTACGGCAGGAACGTGGACCGGGTCCACTCGGCGACATTGCCGATCATGTCAAACAGCCCCCATGGATTGGGCTTGTACCAGCCCACGGGCGCTGTAATCATGTTGCCGTCGTCGACAGTCTCGATGTACGGCAGGTGCGTGAACCGGAAGCTTTTCCCCGCAGCATATCCATACGTGGTGATAAAGCCCTTCATACTGTTGTCGGCCAGGTTGGCCCACGGGCCGAAATCGGAATCGAGACCGCCAAACCAGAAAGGCGACGCGCTGCCGGCGCGACTGGCCCATTCCCACTGGGCCTCAGTCGGAAGCGTGAAGTGCTCGCCGGTCTTCTCGCTGAGCCACCTGCAGAATGCCACTGCCTGTTCCCATGTGACTCGAATCACGGGTTGATCGTTCAGGTTGGCGGGGAATCCAGGTGTATTGTGATCCTTGCCGGCCTGGTCGACAAAACGGCTGTCGTACTGCGGATTGAAGGCCTGGTACTGGCTGTTTGTAATCTCAATACGCCCCATGTAGAACGGTTTGTCGATCCGGACTGCCGAGACAGGACGCACGTCGCGCGGACCCCGTGGATCGCCCATCACGAAAGAACCGGCGGGGATAAGAACCAGGTTGAGGGTGGTGCCGTTGCCCAAGTCGAAGGAGCGTTCAAGCGGAAGCCCCGCCCATTTTTGCATACGCTGTGCCTGCGCTGCGTCAAACGGCCAACCGGCGACCGTGGGAACTGCCTGGCTCGGGTGAGCATGCGGTTCGGGTTTGACAGGGACCAGCTTCCCGCGCCTTGTCACTTCGGCAAGCGCCTGTACGTATTCGCGCTCAGGGTCCGTATCGACTTTGGCGTAGAGTTTCGCCAGTTCAATGCGTCGTGCTACCTGATCCATTTTGCGGAAAGGTGGGACCTTTCCTGGCACACCGTGAACGCCCCAACTACCGCGCCACGGTGCGTTGAGGTCCGCCCAGGTGATGAGACGATCGTAGGATTCGGCATCCAGTTTTACGCCGTGGTGGCCACGATCCAGTATCTGAAAGAGCGGACTCGTCGAGGCGTGATACTCCATGGGCCGAGCAATGTTGTAGTCGTTCTCAGGCCCATAGCGGTGAACATACGCCTGGAGCGCGAGGTACGGGACATCGTCCGTGAAGTAAGTACTCTCCGCGTTGCTCACGAAGTTCGGCATTGGACGGCCACTACGCGATTTCTGGCCGTCGTGGCACGAGACGCAGTATCGATCGAGCACCGGCTGCACTTCAGTGCGAAACGCAAAGGGCCTGGCTGGCCCATACCAGGACTTGATCACCGACGGCACCCGGCGTGAAGCAACATTCGAGCGTGGGAGCGGTGTGCTGTTCTGCGGTTCATGGCAGCCAACGCAGGAAACGACTTCGCCGGGCATGCCCGTGAACCAACTTCGCATCACTTGAAGCGCCCGGCCTTTCTCGTCCAGTGGCTGGATGGAGATAGGGGTATTTGCCGGGACCTTGAATGAGGCCGAGCCATCAGGTTCGACCGGCACGGTGCCGAGAATTCGTTTGATATCCCAGCCGCTCTGGACCCCGACCGAATCGTGGCCGCCCGTGAAGTTGTAATTAAAGTGATACGAGAACACCCGGAGGCTTTTCACCGCACCACGCGGAATGCCTGTGAGTCCTGGCCCGCTGT
>JBDKSR010000776.1:0-6231 GCA_039680545.1 Bryobacteraceae bacterium
TGGAGGCCTCGGCAATTTGTCTATCTCGAACAGTTTCGGGAATGTGTACGTGCGCAATCAGGGCGATGTGGACCGTCTGGCCGGAGCGATATCGCGGAGGACGGTTGAGAGCCTTCGCATGCGAGGCGTCGCATGAGTTTTTCTTTTTCATTCAACGGCGTGGACTTTTCGTCCCTTGGCGTGAAGGTCAACGCATCCGGACCCGAGTGGATTCCGGCGCCGAAGTTTGACATCATAACTGTCCCCGGGTCAGACGTCGCTCTGGCGAATGCATCACGCTACCAGGCGCGAGCGCTAAAGTTTTCAGGCGTTGTCATCGGCGCTTCTTTCGCGGACCTGACGGCGAAGATGGACGCGATCGCGCTGGCCCTGAACGAGCGCAACGACTGCATCCTGTCGGTTGACGCGATTCCTGGGAGATACTGGATGGCGCGGCTTGGCGGTCCGATTGTGGCGGAGTTGCGGAGAACCAGCGCGAAGGTTGATTTTTCGTTCATCGCGAACGACCCGCACGCCTACAGCACAACCGAGACGGATGACGTCCAGACGTGGCCGCGGGCGGCGTGGGAGATCACTCCCGGCGGAACGCATGAGATCGCGCCGGCGGTGATCTTCGAGGCGACGGGCGCGGCAACCGTCGTTGTGATCGAGAATTCGGACACGGATGAACGAATCAGCTGGGCCGGGACGCTCGCGACCGGGAACCGTCTGAAGTTCGATTGCGCGACGTGGCGCGTTTGGTTCGACCAGGCTGGCTTGGATGACTGGGAATTGTCGCAGGCAACGGTGAGCGGAACGTTCCTGACGCTGCGTCCTGGCGTGGCGAACAACCTGCGCCTGCTGGCTCCTGCTGCTGGCAGCCTGCGTCTGATCTATCGGGAGAGGTACGTCTAATGAAGCGATACGTCTTGGCTCTGATGCTGCTTGCGGGTGGCTCCTGGGGGGACACCACGGGCGTGGTCAAGTTGCGCCCGGTGGGTCCGGAGATCAGCCGGAGCGAGTGGGAGAGCGACTACGCGATCTATATCCTCGGAGGCGCAGAGGGCGATCTGCCTATCTGGAGCGCGACGAGCGGAACGCTTTCGCGGCTGGCGCGAGGGAGCGCGGGTCAGGTGCTGACGGCGACAAGCACATCCATCGGGTGGGCTGCGGCTACCGGAGGAACCGGAGGCGGAACGAGCGACGCCAGCACGTTCACGCAGATCAATGTGCAGTACATCTACGGCCACAATCGCGGCAACGTCACGATGCTGACGGGCGGCGGCGAGTACCTCAACGTCATGGGCTCGATGGTTACGAGCGGCGCGCTCTACGCAAACTCCATTGACGCGCTGGACCTATCGAACTTCCGCTGGCGCTACGTGGACCGCTGGTCAACGCGTTGGCGCGCGATCACGAGCGGGACGGTGGCGTGCTCGGACACGGCTCTGATGGCGCCGGGGGTTCCGCTGAGATGGTACGACAACGGGTATCGCTACGGCGTTGTCCTGGCGGTGACGGCGGGGACGTCGTTCTCCCTGGCGGGCGCGCCTTTCAACCTGGGGGCGATGGACCTGCGGGCGGGAACGCCGGAGATGGTCCGGCAGATTGATTTCTTCGTGGCCGGGGCGTATGGGGACGGCGCGAATGATCTGCTTGAGAATGATATGTCCACTTACTTCCGGTGGCCTCTGACGCCTGCTCGATGCGTGGCGATCTATGCGCGACACAAGACCAATGCGGGGACCACGCAGCCGAAAGTTAACCTGAAGGTTAATGGGTCGGCGGTCAGCAACAACGACAGCAGCAACGGGGTGCAGTGTTCGTCGGGCGCGTGGGTGGCGAATCCTGCGACGGCGATCAACGTGAGCAACTACGATGTGCAGTATGGGGAGGCTGTGGAAGTGACTTGCACGGTTGCGGGAGTGGGGACGCAGGCGCAGGGTCTGACGATGAGCACGGTGTGGGTGATGGAGTAAGCGAGGAACCGCTTAATGTAAAATGAGCAATGAGCAATGAGGAATGAGTAAACTGAGGGGAAGGATGAGGGGGAAGGGACTGAAGAGACTTAAGGGACTTTAGGGACATAAGAAGGGCTGGGTGGATTATGCGGTTTTTTGCTTTGATCGGGTGCTTGGTTTTGCTGGGGTTTATGCGGGTGCCGGGGGCCTGGACTCCGATTGATCTGGAGTCGGCCACGGTGGCGCAGTGGAAGCTCAACGAGAACACTACGGATTATACGCTCTACGATTCGAAGAGCACAAAAAACGGATTGCTGCTCAACGGGGCATCGTACCAGTACACGAACGCGGCGGGCACTCCGCATCACGTGACGGGCAAGGTTGATGGAGCGATTGATTTTGATGGCGTAAACGATTACGTCTCGGTGGCCTATCACTTCCCCCAGGCAAACTATGCGCTGGCGTTCTGGATCTACTACACGCGGCCCGCCAGCGGTATCGTCGCGGAGATGGGCAACGCGTCTTACCGCAATTTCCAGGTGCGCATCTACGGGACTGATCTTGGCGCGGATCAATACAAGCTTAACTTTGGGATGTATGACGGGACAGCGTGGCGGACCGTGTTGAGCACGTCCACGGTGCCCGAGAATCAATGGGTGCATGTGGTCGCCCAGTTGACGGGGACGAAGTTGCAAATCTACTTCAATGGCTCAGAGGTTGGGTCAACGAGTTGGACGGGGTCGGCGACGACGGCCGCCACGCAGGCGATGGTTATCAGTAAATCGGTGGTGTCGAGCTCGTTTTACTTCGCCTGCAAATTGGATGATATGCGCTACCACAATCGCGCGCTGACGGATGAAGAGATCCGATTCATTTATAACCTTGGGACCGGTCGCGAGGACAGGAGCGGGACGCTATGATTGATTATGAGAGACGGTTTACGAGTCCGAATAATAGCACGTGGGACATCTGGGAGATTTATCCGGATGGGACTGAGCGCAAGATTGATGAAGCTCAGGACATCTATCAGTGGTGGCGCGCGGGCGGCGGTGTGGCGCGGGACGTGGCGTATGTGGCGCCTCCTCCGCCTCCGCCTCCTGCGGTGCCGGAGATGATTGATCCGATACGGGCGATCCTGGCGGCGGTGCTTGACGGGGACACGCTGGAGGCCGAGCGCCTCCGATCTCAACTTGGAGGGGCATGATGGCATTGACCTACGCGGAGATGGCAGCGCTGGCGCGGACACCGTCGTTTGTGGATCGCATCGAGATCGCGCTGGTGAAGGCTGCGATGGCGGGACTCTCGGGGAAGCAGGCGAAGAAGGATTGGATCAAGAAGTTGCGCGATAAGGGCAGTCGTTTCGATGCCTGCGAAGTGGCCAAGTATGTGGTTATCACGGCTGGCATCAGCGCGGCGTCATCGGACGCTGAAATCTCGGCGGCGGTTGAGGCGGTGTTTGAGGCTCTTGCATAATGGGCGCGCTTGACTTTAAATCCACGGCTCTGGACTACACGTCCGTCCAATACCTGATCGAGATCAGGGACGGCGGCGGGCGTCTGATCTGCTATGCCAGGGATTTGATCACGGCCAAGATGGAGGAGCGCATCAACCAGCCTGAGATATTGAGGCTATCCTGCGCCCTTGACAACGACCTTGTGAGCGCTCTGGCTGGGCGGAATGAGATATGGGTGCGGCGCCGCAATGAGGCCATGCCCGAGAAGGTCTTTATCTTTGCGACGTTGGTCGAGAACACTGAGGGCGCAACGGCGGAGGTCACGGCCTACGGGCGCATGTGGCAGATGTCGCGCGAGCCTGTGCTGACATACGACACGGGCGCGGGCGGGAAGACCGTGGACGCCATCGTCAACGACCTGCTGGCCCTCCAGACCTGGACGCGGCCCATCGCCTACGGGACGATTGACACGGTCATCGGAGACGAGGTCAGGGTCTTCAAGGTCGAGAACGGGAACTTGTTCAAGGCCCTGATGGACTTGGCTGCGACGATCGAGCAAAAGAGCCACATCCGCGTGGATGTTCACGGCGCCTTGATCTGGACGGTGGCGGATGAGACCGTCGAGAATCACATCACGACGCGGCGCGATATCAAGGGCCTGCAACGCACGGTTGACAGCGCCGCTGTGGCCACGCGCCTGTATGCGTTCGGCAAGAACGAGGGCGGGGCGCGCGTCTGCCTGAGCAGCGCAACAGGCTCGACGCAGGACTACATCGAGTCGGATGACGCGCCCTGGTCGCATTATCAGCAGATCATCATCAATCCTCTGGAGGTGACGCCGGACCCTGCGCTGCGCATTGCGGGCGTTGCCGAGTTTGCGCTTTGGATCAGCGAGGCGAGCAATGACGGGCTGGCGCGGTATGCGATGCAGGATGGAAGCGATATCGCATTCTTCGATACGGACGGAAACAAGCTGGATATCGAGATCGTTTCGTTTGACCACGCCACGGGCGCGCTTGCGTGCTGGGTGAAGGTTTGGACTGTGAGCGCAACGGTTGACACCGTGATCTACCTGCGGTTCGGTGATTCCGGCGTCGGGGGCTCCGGGACGGTTGACCACAGCGGGGCGGGAAAGTCATCCGCATGGCTTGCGACGGCTGCTGAAAATCAGGCGCATCCTGAGACCTTTTATTCAGTGGGCCACACGGTGACAGGCTACGGCGTGATCAGCGACGTGAGGATATACGACACGATCACGGATGCGGACGCGCTGATGTCGCTGGCGGTGATGGAGTTGGCTCGGATCAGCAAACCTCACGTTGCCTACAAGGTCAGCCTGATGGACCAGGACGCCTATCGGCTGTTCAAGGACCGCGTCTTTACACTCGGGCGTTATCAGCGCATCGTTGACACGGCTCTGGCTCTGGACACGACGGAGGCCATCGTCAGGATGGATCGTAACCTGCTGGATCCCGTGGACGTGACGATGGAGATCGGGGACTTCACGCGCGGCGTCAAGCCGGACGGAACCATTGAGGCTGATCCGGTTGTTGTCGTTGCCGACAAGGTAAGCCAGATCGAGAGCGGCGGAGGCTTTACAGACTGGCTACCGGACGAGAGCATCATCATTGACAACAAACCTGTGGACGTCGCCGGGTATCCGAGTTATGGCGGCCAGCCTGCAAAGCTCAGCGACTGGGAATACAAGAAGCCCAAGGAGGGCGGCGGAACGGAACCGACGGGCCTGATTGATGGTAACAAAGTTCACGGGATGACGCCTGGCGGCGGAAGCGGAACGGGCTGCGAGTTCTACTTGGACGCGGAGCACGTTCACTTCGCCGAGGTGGCGAGCAGCGGGGGGGCTATCACTCAGAATTTTACAATCGTCTCCAAGATTGATAATCTGGCGATCAATATCGGGACGCATTCTGGGGACGCCAACTTCGCGCTGGTTGGGTTCACTCCCACGACGCTGGCCGCAAACGCCACGCTTGCAGTGACGATCCGATTCACGCCTCCGGCTGCGGACAACGCCAAAACTTACGCCAAGGTCTTTAATTTCACGACAAGCGGAGTGGCCGCAAAATTCAGCGTCCTCGCAACGGCGCGGATGTCGGGCGGGCTGGCGACTTATACGATCACGATGGACGATGCGGAGGGATGATCAATGAGCATCTTGAAGCGCGTGCCGGACTTGTGGTTGCGAATCGCAAAGGCATTGGAGGTCGAAACAGATTGCCCCTGGCAGTGGCAGATAGCGGTAGCCATCCATGAGAGCGCGTGGGGCGAGTCGCACCTGGCGCGCGAACACAATAACGTGTTTGGCATTCGCGGCGATGGCGGGGCCGACGGGTATCAGCACTTCCAGAGTTTGGTCTCGGGCTTCAAGGACTTCTGCCGACGGTGGTCATCGCGCCCTGAGTACGCCGAGGCGCGCGCTATCTACCGGGCGGATGGCCGAATCTCTCCCGCGTTTGTCATGGCGTGGGCGCGTCGGTATTGTCCGGACAGCGACAACGGCGGCGATGTCGCAAAGGTGTGGAAGCGTGGCCACGTCCACTGGGCGCGGTGCGTGTGGTGGAGGTATCGGCAGTTAATGAGGGAGTCGAAATGAGCGAACTCTGGGACTATCCAAGCGCGCGCCCCCAAACCCCTCCGATCCACGCGACGGAGGGGTATCCTGTTATTGCCGGAGTCTCCCCCGAACTGAGACGCAAGCCCAACGGCGAGCTGCACACGGTGGCGTATTCTGAATCTGTCACGGCGGTCATCGGAGCGCGGTGGGATGACAAGATACGAATCCTCTACAACCTCCTATGCCGTCTGGCGTATCACGGC
>JBDKSR010000777.1:0-2800 GCA_039680545.1 Bryobacteraceae bacterium
GGGCAGCACATCGGCCGAAGCCGAAAATACTGAAGAATCATTCAATAACCAGCTCGTGGAGGCCCTGCGCGAGGAGATTGAAGACCTGGGGGCGCAGACCTCAACAACGGTGACGGTGAAAACAAGCGAAGCCTCCGATTCCGCCGCAGCCGAGGGCGACGAGGGACAAAATATTGTCACTGCCGAAACTTCGGCAATGAGCGTCTCATTCGAAGAGGTCACCTGAACTAGCTGTGAGACCGCGGACGTCGATCCGGTCTTCATGACCGGGGAAGAGGCCGCAACGGCGGGTACGGCTGTGGACGCCGACACAGGCGCGACTGAGACCTATTCGGTCAACGCTGAATCGTACGTGGATGAGGCAACCGCGCAGGAACTGGCCGAAATGCTCGGAGGAACGGTCGTGACGAGGCAGGTAGGCGAGGCCGGCGGGGTCTTCTCCGGTCCGGTACAGTATCACATTCAGGTGGGCGACTACCTGGGCGACGCGGCAGAGATTGCGAAAACCTACGAGTCAAACGCGCAGTGGCTCGCTGAACTGATGATACGAACCGAAATCGCCCAGGCGAATGGAGAAACAGCACCGAGTTTTGCCGATGCAGTCACGGCGTTGAACAACGGAGAGTCCGTACTGGGAATTACGATGACAACCGAAACAGCGTAGAGAGTAAGGGGCCGGCATGCAACCGGCCCCTTGACTTGAGGTCTACTGCACTGGAATTGTTGACGGGTTGCCGAAGACCAATGAGCTTCCATCGGCCGGGCGAACCGCAATTGCAAAAGGCCTTGCAGTGCCTACCTGCGTATCCGCCGGCAATTCGAAGGTAACGATGTAGACGCCGATCGCCCCCATCATTGTCTCGGCCGAGACTTCCCCCGGCACACCAGCGTCGTTGACGCCAATGACCACATCGGCCAGCACCTTCTGATCCGGAATACCCGAATAATTGGCGGCAAGGACCGGGTTGGTTTGTCCAAGTCCGGTGGCAAACATGCGGATATTTGTGCCGCGCTTGGCGCCGTTCTCCCGCGTCACATAGCTGCCGTCTGCATTGATCAGGGTGGCGTAGGTGTTGCCTTCCGCATCAGTCGTCTCGATGATGCCGGGTTGATAGGCCTTAACCGCCACTCCATCGATAACCGTTGAGTTGCCATTGACAATGACCGTCACAGTCACCGTACCCGGTGCGGTCAAACTGAATGGAGCCTGGACGACGGCCCACTGTTGTCCGTTCGAGTTATTGACCGTATAGATCGGAGCGGCCGTATCGCCGAACAACACTTGAACGTTGGAGAGTTTTGTCGGTAGCTGACCAATGAGGTTCGCGGAACCGGTGACAGTTCCCTCAACATCCGAGGCAATCCCGTCACCATAGATCGCGATCATTCCACCCGGCGTTACGCCCGAGTCGCCGCTGATGGCGGAACGGATGCCAGTCGCCTTAACGGCCGGCCCTTCGTTGACGACAGCAAGCTGGAACGTGGCGGACAACGTTCCCGCGCTCGCCGTGATCACGACGGCGCCGGTCGTTGTACCGGCTGTGGCCGTGACGCTAGCCCGGCCGTCAGTACCTGTGACAGCAGAGTTCGCGGAGAGCGTAGCCGCTCCGCTCGTTACGGCATAGGACACGTTGACGTCGGAAACTACTGCGTTGCTCGCATTCCTTAATTCGACAACGAGCGGCTTGCTGAACGCGGCGCCAACAACGGCGGTCTGATTGTCGCCCGATATCTTTGTCATCTGGGTCGCGGAAATGTTCACTGTCAGAGTGAATGTGGCCGAAGCCGAGCCCGAAGATACGCGAACCTTCGCGGCGCCGGCGATGTTTCCGAGCTTGGCAACGGCAGAGACCCGCCCGTTCGCATCGGAAGTGGTCGTAGTATTGCTCAGCGTGACGGAACCGGAGAGCACTTCCCACGTCGCTGTTGCACCCGTGATCTTGTTCCCTCCCGCGTCGCGGACCTCGGCAACCAGGGACGTCGGGAGTGTCGCGCCTGGGTTACCAGACTGGTTATTGCCCTGGATGATCGCGATCGTTGAAGGACCACCCTGCAGCACGGTAAGAATGTACCCGCCGTAAGGCATCTCTTGATAGCCGCCAATCAGCGGAGTCAGGGTCGCCGTTCCGAGCGTGGGGCCAATCTTCAGGTCGCAAGTCACGATTCCCTCCGCGTCGCTCAAGGGGATGAGCGGCGAGCAACTGGCGGTCGGTCCTTTATCGGCTGCCAGTCCCGTACTGACAGTCATGCCGGCACCGGACAGGAGTTTACCCATTTGAGGCCCACTCTGAATCGACACTCGCATCTTGATCGCACCGGCGAGCGTTTCACCCGCCCTCGCTGTGATATTCCGATCCGTCGGCGATATCAACTCGACAAGCGGCAGTCCAGCAGTAATCCCTGTGCCGGGCCACGTTGAAATTGCGGTCGTCAATGTGAAGTTGACCGAACCCGCTGTGTGGCTGGCATTGATTGTCGTCTGCGCGTAAGAGTATGAGTCGGCCACGTCACCCGAGATAAACTTGACGCTGGCGAGGCCATCCTCCTTGGTTATCATCTTCACGGTCTGGCCGCTCGATGTCCCATTGACAGTTCCGTATGAGCCAGCGGTCACGGTACCGATCCCGTCCGTAATGGCGAACGAAACCTCGCGTCCGGCAACGACGTTCCCCGCGTCGTCCGTAATCTTTACCGTGAGTTCGTCCTCGCTCAGCCTGTATTCATAAAGGACGATCCCGTTACCGGCGACAATTTCGATTCCCGAAGAACTTCCACCGGTCGCGGTTCCTACTCCCACTTG
>JBDKSR010000778.1:0-3404 GCA_039680545.1 Bryobacteraceae bacterium
GACCAAACACCGCTACACGGCTCGTCTGACTCACTGACCCAGTATGCCACGCAGGCGCGTGATTTCAGATGCTGGGCCTGCCTGATAGGGGAAACGCCGGAGGACGCCGATCGTCAGTTCGCCTTACAGCAAAGGTAACGCGCAATCCAGCCGTTTTCGAACTTGGCATCCTCGATCGTGAAGCCCGCCCGTTCCAATAGCCCTCGCATGATCCAATCCCAGGTGCTGTACTCCCGGCCCACGTGATCAGTCGTGTGAGGGTGCATGCTTTCCGGCATGCCGTTCACAAATGACGTCGGTCTCGTGCGGAAGGTCGAGCGTCGCAAGGATGGCGCGGTTCTCGGCGGCAACGTCACGAACCTGTGCCATGCGCCGGTCGGAACGCGCAACTTCTTCGATGCTTCCGTAATCCGTCCCGGTCAGCGGGAACTCATTTCAACACCAATTCTCAGGCATCGTCGTAATTTCCCAGGAAGTGGGTATCTGCTTGACTGAGGTATCCCCAATATGTAGTATGTCGGGATGGTGGAGGGGCACCACCGAAATCTGATAGAAAGCTGACAAAGCTGGAAGTTGTGGATCAATAGAACGCACGTGGATGTATGCTAAGCCGTCCGTGCGAACCCATAATGGAAATCCCTGGGTTACATTCTGCTTTTGCGGCCCGCTCATGAGGCTTCTCTGGGCGAGTGGTCCCGCCGATAAGGGTTCGGATCTTTGGCGGCGTAGACGCACGATGACCTGGTGCGGGGTGGTATTTGTGGCCGGCCTGCTGGTCAGGTTGGCGTTGCTGTGGGTCGCTAGCGGTCCGGAGACCAGGATCGGCGGCGAGCCGATATCGATCGCCCGCTCGCTTGCCGCAACGGGAGCGTACGCCGATGCGTATGGCGCCGGTGTTGGTCCAACTGCTCATTGCGCTCCACTTCATCCCCTGCTCGTCAGCGTCCTATTCCGGCTATTCGGGACCGGGCAAGCCGGTTCGTTGGTAGTTGCGGCGTTTGGTTGTATGGCGGCGGCGATGGCGTTCGCGTTTCTACCCGCACTGGCGGTAGCGGGGCAACTCAGCCGTCGCGCCGGGGTGCTGGCGGGTATGGCGGGAGCGTTGCTCCCCGTCAACTACTGGTCCCAGACCAGCGGCTCCTTCGATGCGCCGTATACCGCGCTGGCGCTGGCGGCGCTCTTTTTTCTGCTCTGCCGGAGTTGCCAAGCCGGGCAGTTTGCCAAGTCCGAGGCCCTCCAGTTTGGAGCCGTGGCCGGTTTGGCTTGCCTTTTGAACCCGGTCCTGAGCACAGTCCTGACAGCCTGGGCAGTAACCTGCCTCGTGCGGCGCCGTTCGCAGTGGCGCCCTATTCTAGCGTTCTTCGCGATAGTCTCCCTCTGCGTCGTCTGTATTCTGGCACCGTGGTCGCTCCGCAATTACCTCGCTCTGGGCTCGCCCATTTGGACTCGCTCCAATTTCGGATTGGAGCTGCAGGTTTCTAATAATGACATCCTCACTGCGGACCTCGAGCGCAACGTGAGGGATCCGCAATTTGGGTTGCTGCATCCGTTCAGGGGCGCAGGTGAGCGAGCAAAAGTGCACGCTATGGGCGAAGTGGCGTATCAACGCTCGAAGCTCCGCCAGGCGATCTCGTGGATCACCGGACACAAAGCGAGGTTCCTGCGCCTGACGGTCGAGCGGTTCCGGCTCTTCTGGCTGCCGAACATGAGGAGACCATGGCAAGCCGTCTTTGAAGCAGCCCTGACCATCAGCGGTTTGTGCGGACTGGCTCTGCTGTTTTACCGAAGGCACGCGTTTGCCTGGGTAGCCGCCACCGCGCTCTTCGCCTATCCCGCTGTCTATTACATCATCCAGGTATCGCCCAGATACCGCTTCCCGTTGGAGCCGCTGCTGTTCTTGCTGTCCACTTACGCCGCCATGGAGGTTACCAGGATGATCGCGGCCCGCGGGAGCACAAATTCCCGCGCCGCCGGCGGGCGGTTATCGAAAGCCACCAAAGCCTGACATCTCGCCGGATGTGGGCCGGATCGAGAGTGCGGTGGTTGCGACACCCTCACGGACCAGTTCCTCAAGCCGCGGCCCGTCTGACTCACCGGCCCAGCATGCCACGCAGACACCTAATTTCAGGTGCTGGGCTTGCCTGATAGCGGAAAGAACTGAGGACGAGGCCGTCAGGATGTCTTACGGCAGAGGTAGCGCGCAATCCATCCGTTTTCGAACTTGGCATCCTCGATCGTGAAGCCCGCGCGTTCCAGTAACCCGCGCATGATCCAATCCCAGGTGCTGTACTCCCGCCCCACGTGATCAGTCGTGTGCGAGCGCATGGTCTCCGGCATACCGTTCACAAATGAGGGGAAGAACTCCTCGGGCGTTGTCTCGAAAGAGTAGACGACGTCCATGAGGAAGAGCCGTCCGCCGGGCTTCAACATGGCGGCGATGCGGCGCAATGCCACGGACTTCCAGAAATCGGGAAGGTGATGCAGCGCCAGGCCGGACACCACAGCATCAACCGGCGCGCCCTTGTGCTCATAGGTGAGGAAACCGCCGTGGCAGTACTCGATGTTAGCGACGCCCTCGCGCTTGGCCCGTGTTTCGACGTACGAAAGCATCATGCGCGAGATGTCCACCGCGAATACTTTACGGCATTGCGCGGCGGCCATGACCGAAAACGCGCCTGTGCCGCAGCCCATTTCAATAACTCTGGCCTCGGACGGAAGATCGAGCGCCGCAAGGATGGCGCGGTTCTCGGCGGCGACGTCACGAACCTGCGCCATGCGCCGATCGTAAACCGCTACCTCTTCGACGCTTCCGTAATCCGTTCCGGTCAGAGCAAACTCGTTCCAATACCAACTCTCGGGCATGGTCATTAAAACCAGGAATAGCACGCCAGGGCGTTCGCGCGGGCCCGTGATGCGTTTCGTCCCCTACCTCCTGCCGCAGCCGAGCCGGCACATTCGATACTCTTAGGGATACCGTCATGTCATACCGAAAGTGGTCAGTCGCGGTCTTCGTCCTTTGCGCGGGTGTTATCTCCTGCCGCGGTCAGGCGTCCTTGTCGGTCTCGCCATCGCAGGTGTCCTTCCAGACCGTGGCTGGAGGATTCCTAGGGATTCCGCAAACGGTGAACGTCACGTCCGTGGGCCCCTGGACGGCCTCACCTGTTGGCCGCGTCCAATGGCTGACAGTCACTCCGGCGAAAGGAGCCGCCTCCGGCCCGCTGACCATCTCGATCGAGGGCTGGGCACAAAGCAATCTCGCCCCCGGCACGCATTCGGCGTAAATCGCAGTGGCTCCCGACGCGATGCTGGCGAAGGCACAGCGGATCAAGGTGACGATTACGGTTGCCGCGCCCAGTCCTGCGCCGGTCTTCACGTATCTCGATGGGCCGCATGGATGCACGCAG
>JBDKSR010000779.1:0-3686 GCA_039680545.1 Bryobacteraceae bacterium
CGGACCTCGATGCCCTTCCGGACGAACTTCTTAAATCCGGAAATCTCGGCTTCGATATCGTACTTGCCGGGAATCAGGTAGGCCAACATGTAGTTTCCGGCTTCGTTCGTCTTGGCGATCGCCGAGACACCCGTTGCCGTATTGGTCGCGCGCACTTCGGCGCCGGCGACCACTGCACCACTCGAATCGGCGACACGGCCCGTAATGTTACCGCGTGCATCCTGCGCATTGAGTGACGCTGGAATTAAAAAGACCATCACGAGGAGCAGGGCCGTTAACAGCCTCTCCCCGCATCTACACTTGCAGTTCATCATTCGGTAGACCCCTTTTCTAAGACTTGCTACCTACTCGGAACACTGTCATTCTTCGCCACTGTTCCGCACCGGGGCGCTCCCGCCACAGGACAGATTCGACACGAGTGGCGGATTAGCCTTGCGCCCGTCGATTTTCTATTTGTATAACTCGTGCGGCACGCCAGCAATACTAACAGTCACTTTTCGACTGTAGTTATTTTACTTTTGAAAATTACCATTCCAATATTTGACATCGCAATATTTATTTTCAGTAACTATTCATGAAGAATCATTATGTAAAGAAGTGTTAACTGGCACGGCTGAATCAGCAAACACCCGATGCAATGGACTCTGCAGACAACCCGTCGCATGCGTTGCTATGAGTGGAGAAAAACTCATGCCGTCGTGGCTTTTGGGTACGACTTAAGGATACGAGATGCAGCTTTCTACTACGTTCGGCTTCCCGTAATTACAAATATGCCTATCATTAAGACTAGTTTTGTAAAGTTCTATTAAGCATGACAGTAACAGCCATTACTCCGTTCACTCCTTGCCAACGACGACTGCCGGCCTCCGGTTGAGTGCTCCGGGCAGAGGCAAACTTAGTCACCACAGATTCCACTCGGAGGGCAAGATAGGGCAGTGCACCCGCGATTTCAGTTACAGCATGAGCACAAGCAGCCGCGGGGTAGCCGAGTGCGGGGTGACCGGGCCCAAAGTGAGGAGTTTGGTGACAAGAAGTGCGCCACCACCCCATACTTCGGAGCAGCGGCGCACGTTTATGCCGAGGGCGTGTTTAGCAGCTCTATCAGAAACCCCACTTCAGCGACAAGATCCAGGTGCGGGTGGCGTCCTGAGTCGTGATCCCGCCGAAGGTGCTACTTGTCGGGGTCATGGACGGCGTAGACAGGTTCGGATGGTTCCAGGCGTTGATAGTTTCCGCTTGGAACTGGATGTTCGCCCTGTCCGTGATCGGGAAAGTCTTGAAAAGCGAGAAGTCCCAGCGCGCTTGGCCGTCAGCCCGCAGATTACTGAAATACAGTGGCGACACACGGATGTTTTGCGCCAACTGCTGCCCGCTGACCTTGTTGAAACCGGCATCCGTATTGAACCACCGGTCAACACTTCGTTCACTCTTCGAAAGTCCGACCTTCGTCGAGTCGCCGGTGAACAGCGTCCAGACATCACCCCACGCGAGCGGAGGTCCACTCTGACGCTGCACCATTCCGTTGAACTGCCAGCCACCGGCGAAGAAGTTCACGGGACCCGGCAAATTCGCGCCATACCGCCTGCCCTTCCCAAACGGGAGTTCCCAGATTCCGCTGATAACAAGCCTGTGCGGCCTGTCCAGGCTCGACAAGGATTCATACGGTCCGGCGTCGCTGTTGTTCAAGTACGAGGTCGCCTCCATCATCCGCGAGAACGTGTAAGCGATCGACAGCGTATAGCCCTTCGAGAAGCGCTTCTCCATGCGCATTTGTAGCGAGTGATACCAAGAGTACCCAACCGGGTCGTACACGCTCACACCCGTGAATTGCGGATACGGCAACAACAGGCTGGAGCGCGAAATCGTCTTTCCGTAAATCGAGTTGGTCCCGTAGAACGGGCTCGTGAACGTCTTGGCCAGGTAGCTGATTGTCGTGTTGTCACGCGTCCCTGACGTGCTTAGGTACTGTCGAGGGACGTAATTCAGTTGCCTCGACACCTGGAGGCGAGTACCGCGGCTTCCGATATAGGAGGCGTCAACCATGAACCTTCCCAAGAACAGTTTCTGGAATCCGAGAGACCAACGCTGATTGTACGGGTTCTTGCGTTCAGGCCGGTAGAAGCTGACGGATTGACCCAGGTATGTGGAAAGGCCACCGCTCGCACCCGCTGGGCTTTTCAACCCATTCGGGAACGGGTTCGCCGTGTTGGCAATGTACGTGATACCACTATCGAGCGAAACCTGCACCGGCGTGGTCTGCGTGAACCCACTCTGAATCGCATCGTGCGTGTTGATTCCGATCGAATCAAAGAAGAGCCCGTAGCCCCCGCGGAAGACAAGATCCGGCATGACCTGATAAGCGAAGCCGATGCGCGGCATGAAGTTGTTCTTCTCGTTCCTCCAGAAAGTCCGTGGGTTGCCGCCCACACCCGCAAACGTGAGTCCGCCCTTCACATGAAAGTCGCTCGCCGCAATTTCAGGGATTGGGTTGGCGGCATAGTTGGCCCGTACGGCATCTTCAATCGGGCTCGCCGCGTTAAAGTCAAACTGCGACACCGAACGGTTGTAGCGTTCTGTAAGCGGCATCTCATACTCCCAGCGAACGCCAATGTTCATGGTCAGCTTGGGCGTCAGCTTCACATCGTCGTGAACGTAGAGTCCGTAGTAGACCTCCTGCGTCGCGGTGTTCGCCGATTTGCTCATGTAGCTACTGGTTCCGGGCAGACCCAGCAGGAAGGCTGTCAGTTCCCCACCGGTCGTGGGAGAAGTCGAAGTGTTCAGCGGGCCGTTCGTGTATGTACTCGAAAACACGAAGTATGGTGTATTGTCATTCGTCCAGTAGCGGGAGAACTCTCTGGTCTGCCGGAGTTCCATGCCTAAGCGGATGCTGTGCTGGCCCACTAGCTTTGTGAAGTTCGCATTGAACGAGTTAATGAACGAAGACCACTTTCCGTCGGTTCCATTGCCCTCGAGTGCCGTAAAGGCGCCCACGCTCACGTACGGGAAAGCAGACAGTTCTGGATCCGGGATCTGTGAAAGAAACGTATTGGAGAATCCGAGCGAGCTCAGATCGAAACCTTTGCTGAACCTGTACGCACTGCCCCAGCGATAGGCCAATCCGTAACGGAGGTTCATGAACAGAGTGGGGCTGAACATATACACATCGTCCAGTGCCAATCCCCACTTGTCCTGGTTGTAATGCATGCCGTCGTAGTCAGAGAGGAATCTTCTGTTGGACTCGCTCCAGAAACCTTCCCGCATGACGCGGCCATAGACACGATGATTGGAACTGAATGTGTGATCGACACGCGCAAGGTGTGTCCACACGGGAAACGGACCCGCGAAACTGGCGAAATGGTTGTTCCGAAACTCCTTCGTGGTCGTGCCGGGTGAATTTGGTTCCGGCCAGTACTTGAAGATATTTTGTGCCACAGGGTCGAGGCGATCGGCCGAAATCTTGTTGCCAGTGAAGGGCTGACGGCTGTACGTACCGTTGGGATTGGCTACAGTCGTCGCAGGATCGTAGACCTGATACGACGAACCCAGCGCCAGTAACCCCGACAGGTCACCTTGCTTCATCGCGGCCGTCGGAACGGTGTTCGTGTAATCGTACGCGTACTGGATCTTGTTCTTTTCCCACAGGTAGAACCAGAAGGTCTTGTTCTTGCCGTTGTAAAGGCTGGGAA
>JBDKSR010000780.1:0-1539 GCA_039680545.1 Bryobacteraceae bacterium
CCGAATTTGAGGGACAAGTACGTAAGGCAGAGGAGACCAATAATCATGAACAGACCCACGCTGAATTCCAGGTTCTTCTTATCCATAATCCGTACCCTTTATGAGTATAGCAACACTGAAGTGATGACGTAGTCACTTATCAGAATCGATATTGAAGAGAGAACGACCGCATTGGTCGTTGCCCTGCTGACGGCTTCGGGCCCGAAATGGCCTTCGGCAACACCGGCATAAAAACCTTTGTACGTGCAGATCCACACTATCAGGATCGAAAAACACACAGACTTTGTCAGGCCCATATGGACATCGCTCCAGAAGACGCTTGCGAAAAAGCCGTCCCAGTAAGCGCCGGAACTGACTCCAAGAAGCGTCACGCCAACCAGATGGCCTCCCAGAATGCCCACGATGTCGCAGTACGCGACCAGCAGGGGCATGGCAATCAGGCTGGCAATAAACCTGGGCACCACCAGATAGGAATACGCATCTATCGCCATGCACTCAAGAGCGTCTATCTGCTCTTCTATCCGCATGATTCCGATTTCGGCGGCAATGGCGGACCCCGCCCGCCCCGTGACCATCAGGGCGGAGAGCACGGGCCCGAGTTCACGAACGAGCGACAGCCCGACGCCCGCACCGACATAGCCTTCCGACCCGTACTGCGAAAGAGTGTAATAGCCCTGCAGCGCAAGCACCATTCCCGTAAACGCCGCCGTAAAGCCGACGAGCAGGATGGATTTGGATCCGAGAAACTCAATCTGTTTGACGACAGGCCAGAATTTCGCCGGCGGGCGGAAAATTCCCCGCAGGGTATAGAGCAGGAAAACGCCGAAACGACCGGCATCGTAGATCTTGTTCAGGCCGAAAGCGCCTAAAGTCTGAATGGGATTTGACACCTGAACACCTCTTGGATTCTTGCGCAAAGACCGCCGGACCACAGCGTCATGAGAACTGGACGAAGCGGCCGGATCTATTCTTCGTTGAATTCATATCGTAACAGGGTTGTGACCGCTCGAAAGATCTCCGGTCATCGTCCCCCATTCGGGATCGCTACTCGCGCCTGTCCAGCAGGCACTTCACGTAGGAATCGACGCTCAGATCCTGAGGATCGGCCTCCCTGTTGAGAAACTGCCGGACCCGGCCGTCTTCGGACGCCTGGATCTGCTCCGGGGTTCCCACGGCCATGATCGTACCCATGTCCATAACCACCATGCGATCGGCTATTTTGAAGGCGCTTTCAAGTTCGTGGGTGACAACGACGACGGTCATTCCCATCGTCTCCCGAAGCTCCAGAATCAACCGGTCGAGTCCTGCGGCCGTAATCGGGTCGAGTCCCGACGACGGTTCGTCGACGAACAGAACCTGGGGCTCCATGGCAAGCGCCCTTGCAAGTCCCGCCCGCTTCTTCATCCCTCCGCTCACCTGCGAAGGCATGTAGTTCCAGAACTCCGACAATCCGACCATGTTGAGCTTCATGATCGACATGATGCGTATGGTTTCATCGGCGAGTTTGGTGTGGACCCTCAGAGGCAGGGCAATGTTCTC
>JBDKSR010000781.1:0-2312 GCA_039680545.1 Bryobacteraceae bacterium
TGCTGGGGCGGAAACCGGGCTAGAACGCGACGGCGTAGTTAAGTTGACCAACCGGGCGGGTGCGCTAAAAGCGCAAAAACGAAAACGCTAACTTTAAACGTGGATTAGGAATTATGTTTGAAACATCAGAGATTAAAGATGTTGCGGTAAAACGTGAGTCCTTATGGAACGTCGAGGAGGCTGCCGCGTATCTTAACGTCGCGCCCTCTTGGGTGCGTGAGCACGCTTCCGGCCGGCGCCACCCCGCGCTGCCCTGCAAGCGCCTGGGCGCGCGCTGTATCCGGTTCGTGCCGGGTGAGGTGCGGGCGTTCCTGGAGGGCTTGGCGAGGTGATAGAATTGTCGGCGCCCCTCCCCCCACTGAAAGGGATAGGAGCCGCCTTGCCTCGCACACGAAGTCAGCACCCGCGCGTGAAGCGCCGCGGCCACCGCGGATACGAATACTGGGCTGCAGAGTACCACGCCTACACGCTCGTGGACGGAAAAGAGCGCCGGAGCCACAAGGTGCAGGAGTTCGGCCTGTGCAACGCCACCACGCGCGCCGAAGCGCAGGCCAAATGCGACCGCTTCATCGAGGGGGTGAACGGCCACGCCGCGCACTCTGGCTCCATGACTGTCGCGGAGTTCTGGCGGGAAATCTACCTGCCCGCACGCACCGCACGCTGGGCCTACAACACCGCACGGACTATTGAGTCGAGTTGGCGGGTACGCTTAGAGCCGGAACTCGGCAAAATGCGCCTCGATGCCGTGCTGAAACATAACATCGAGGCCGCGCTGGCGAAGGCCGCACGGAATGGCGCAGGGCAGGTATTGCTTGACCGGCTGCAATTCATCGCTCGTGATGTGTTCGAGGAAGCCATGGACAACGAATTCATCGAGCGCAACCCGGCCCGCAAAGTTCGCGCGCCAAAGGGAAAGCCGCGCACGCAACCGCGCTCGCTAACCGAGGCCGAAGTAACGCGCCTGCTCTCCGCTGCTGACGGCGAGGAGCGGATGATGTGGTCTGTAATGTTGTTGTGCGGAACACGGCCAAGCGAGATGCTGGCGCTTACGCGTGCCGATGTCGTGCCCGCCGGCCTTCGCATCGAACGGCAGGCCGTGCGCGGGCAGAACGCCCCAACAAAGAACCGCAAGAAAAGAACCGCCCCTCTCGCAGCGCAACTCCGCGCTGACCTCGTGGCGCATATCGAGGCCATGCCGCAGTCACAGGTGCTCCTGTTCCCGAATAACGACGGCACGATGCGCTGGCTCAACCAGGAGCGCACGCGGAATCTGCTGATATCCGCGCGGAAAGCGGCCGGCGTCCCCGATCTCACATGGCGCATGTGCCGCACGACATTTGCGAGTCTGTTTGACGGCGATGTGAGCGACGCGCAGTCCATCCTGGGCCACGCGAGACCCGAGTTCACCGCTACCGTCTACCGCCGCGCGCAGCAGGAACGGGCGCAAAAGAGCGTGGACAAGTTGGCGGCGCGGGTAGTGCCGATTCGCAAACCTGCCTGATAATATCAGCGAATTTTGCAAAACCAGCCCCGGTCGCAAGCCGGGGCTTTTTGTTTGTCGCGCGGCGAATCCCTGTATCGCATTGCAAATAAAGGAAATATAGTTTGCCGATTTTTCTTGACTCGAACTGCCAGGTAGATTATGATTGCAGATGTAAGGAGATTTCAGATGACGATCATGACAGGCAAGCCGCAACACGAAATGCCGATTAGTAAAAGCCAGATCCGCGCGCTGCGGCTCCTGGGCCTCACGATCCCCAGCGGCTACACTGCCGCCGGCGACACACTCGAAAGCAAGAACTGCAAGCGCGAAGGCATCCCCGCGGGGATGACGTGGCGGCAGGCCGCGAAACTCTCTGACGCCGACCTGCTGGCGACAATCCGGGTTGAGCCGGACTACGAGGATCGGAGTATCGACGGAACCGAGGGCTGGCAGTAGCCCGCCCTTCCCCCTTTGCGAAGGGGGCTGAAAGGAAACAAGTATGAGCAACGAAACGAAAGCCACCCGCAACACCGACACCGGCATGACGTACGACTGGCCCGCCATTGAAACGGCTGCCGCCGCGCGCGGCATCAACCCCGAGACACTGAAGGACTGGACATTCGAGGGCGTCACCGACGAATTGACCGCCGACCAGATCGCGCAGGCGTACCTGGATGAGCGGGAAGCGAAGGCGGGCCGCTAGATGCCCACCTGCCCCATCTGCCACCACCGAATTCCCCGCGCGCTGACGGACGACGAGATTCGCAGCGCGCGACAGCGCCTGGCGGCTGCGCTGCGGAAGACCCACGCCGGCGGCCGACCGCGAAAG
>JBDKSR010000782.1:0-3684 GCA_039680545.1 Bryobacteraceae bacterium
GCGTCCATGAGTGGCCCATGCCGGTTCGTTGTCCGCCGGTCAAACGGGGCTGGGGAGATTAGTCAATGCGAATCCTGAGGAGATCCATACCCCTGGTATGTCTGCTTGTGCTCTTTTTGCCGCCGGTGTTCGCACAGTGGGAAGAATCCGGTGATGTGCCGTACGTTCCGACTCCGCCTGAAGTGGTCGAGGCGATGCTCAAGCTCGCTGATGTCAAAAGCACCGATGTCGTTTATGACTTGGGCTGCGGTGACGGACGCATCGTTGTGATGGCGGCCAAGAAGTTCGGCGCGAAGGCGGTTGGCGTCGACATCAATCCCGAGCGCATCAAAGAAGCCGAGGCGAATGCGAAGGAAGCGGGGATCACGTCCCGCGTGAGGTTCCAGCAGGGTAGTTTCTTTGATGCCGATATCAAGGAAGCCACCGTCGTGACCCTCTATCTCCTGTCGAGCGTCAACCTGAAGCTTCGGCCCAAGTTGTTGAAGGAGCTTCGTCCGGGAACGCGTATCGTATCCCACAGCTTCGACATGGGTGACTGGAAGCCTGAGAAAGAGATCACTGTAGACGGACGGCGCATCTACTTTTGGCACGTGCCCACTCCGGCATCGGCGCGCTAAACGAGTCCGACCGCTGTCCTATTTGAGGTTCTCGATCAGACCGTAAATCGGCCGCAGTGTCGGGTAGAGTGCCCGATATACTTCATGACCGCGCCTGTACTTCTGGGACTCGTGCGGCCTCGGCAACACGGAATCGACCTCGCGGATCACTGCCCGGCAGGCCTCCGGCACCGTTGTATAGGTCCCACTGCCGACCATCGCCAGGATTGCCGCGCCGTAAGCAGATCCCTCCTGCGAGGCCAGCGTCACAACGCGCTTGCAGAAAATATCGGCAAGCAACTGCCGCCAGAAAGGACTACGCGCCCCGCCGCCCGATGCACGTGCGGATTCGACCGGGACGCCCATGTGTTCGATGACGTCCAGGCAATCCTTCTGGCTGTACGACACACCTTCCAGGAGTGAACGGATCATGTCGGCACGCGTATGTTTCGCGGTCAGGCCAATCCATCCGCCTCGTGCTGTCGAGTCGAGGTGCGGCGTGCGCTCGCCCATGAGGTAGGGAAGCCAGTAGAGCCCGTGAGACAAAACCGGCGCTGTTGCAGCCTCGGCGGTCAGCGCGTCATAGCCGGTGCCCGGAGCAAGCTGATTGCGGAACCACTGCAAGCTCAAGCCCGCGCCCTGTGTGACGCCCATCACGTGCCAGGCCCCCTTCACGGCGTGGCAAAAGGTGTGTACGCGGCCCTGCGGATCGTAATTGGCCTTGTCCATGTGCGCGAAGACCACACCGGATGTACCCAACGTGCAAGACACAATTCCCGGTTCCACAATTCCGTTGCCTACCGCGCTTGCAGCCTGATCTCCGCCGCCCCCTACCACCGGCGTGCCTTCAAGCAGGCCCGTACGCGCAGCGGCTTCGGCTGTGATCTGTCCGGTGATGTCGCTCGATTCGTAAACCCTCGGCAGGATCTCGCGATCCAAACCGAGACGTTCCAACATCTGACCGGACCAGCGGCGCATCACGACGTCGAATAGGGACGTGCCCGAGGCGTCGGAGACTTCCGTGGCGAACTCGCCTGTCAGTTGGAACCGAATGTAGTCCTTGGGCAACAATACTTTGCGCACGCGCTCGAAAGCCTTGGGCTCGTTGTCGCGGACCCAGAGCAGCTTGGGAAGGGTAAAGCCTGTGAGTACCGGATTCGCCGTAAACGCAACCACGTTGCTCTTGCCGACCCGTTTGTTGATGAAATCCACCTGGGCCTGGCTTCGCTGATCGCACCAGATGAGCGCGGGCCGGATCACATCGTTGTTCTCATCAAGCAGCACCAATCCGTGCATCTGGCCGGAGAGTCCGACGCCCTTGATGTTCTTTCCGGTGACCTTGGCCTCGGCGAGAACGCCCTGAATGGCCTTTTGCGCCGCGTCCCACCAGTCCTCCGGGCACTGCTCCGCCCAAAGCGGCTTCTCCATCCGCATGTCTTCATGAGGAGCCGTGAAACCCGCCTTCACAGCGCCTTTTTCATCGACGAGTAGGGCACGGCTGCCGCCGGTGCCAATATCAACGCCCAACCAGTACATAGATGAAGTCCTCATGATCCCTATCGGGCTGCGGCGTCCTTTGCCTGGAGCGGAAGATAGGCCGCGCCGTACAGTCCCGCCTCATTTCCCAGGGTAGCCTTGTCAATCTTGGTCTTCGTACTCCGGAACGTGAACGATCGCCGTTCGGTTTCGCGGAGGATTGCGGGAGCGAAGAAGTCCCATGCGGGAAGCATACCGCCGCTCAGCAGATACAGCGGGAAATTGAACACGTTGACGAGGTTCGCCAGTGCGATGCCGAGCGCGCTGCCCATGCTCTCGAATACCCGTATGGCGTTTTCATTTCCCTTTACCGCGAGTTCGTATACGCCGGCCGAAGTGATATTCTCCCCGAGTCCCAGCATCTTCGCCATCGCCACGACTGCCGTGGCCGAAGCGTGCTTTTCGAGGCACCCCTGGTTGCCGCAGGCGCACAGGTTTCCGGTCGGATTCACCGTCATATGGCCCAATTCGCCCGCCATGCCGTCAACCCCGTGGAGAATTCGTCCGCCCGAGATGATGCCGCCGCCGATGCCGGTCCCTAGCGTAAGCAGTACCAGGTCGTTGACGTCGCGCCCCGCTCCCATCCACTTCTCTCCCAGGGCCGCTACGTTGGCGTCGTTTTCCAGGATTACGGGAGCCTTCAGCAACTGCTCGACCTCGTCCCGGATCGGGAAGTTTTCGAAACCGGGGAGGTTCGGCGAACGGACCAAAATGCCCTGGTCAATCAGAATGAAGCCCGGCACGCCGATCCCGACTCCTGCCAGTTCGCCCACGCCCAACTCATCGCGCAGCTTGATGATCGACGCGGCGATGTCGCCGATGACGGCGTCCCGTCCCTCCGATAACTTGGTGCTGCCGGAGATCTTGCTGATGATTTTTCCGTTGCGGTCAAGGGCGGCAGCACGCAGATTCGTGCCGCCAAGGTCGACGCCAATCGAATATTCGGCCATGAGAAGGCATGATAACAAATACGCCAGTCTCGATTGTCCGTGAGGAAACGAGGCCCCCACAAAACTCCGCGGGGACCCGTTTTGTTAAGGCTTTGGAGGCTGTTCGGTCGTCTTCTCTTCGGGCAGCGGAGGAGGCGTGTCGAACGTGACCGTGGCCTCGGCGGCGAACTTGCGGTAGAGCCGGAATTCGACCTCGTTCTTGACGAGATTCTTCCCTTCGCGCATCCGCACCACGGCCTTCAGCGGGAGCATGTACTGGTTGCCCGCAATGTCGGTGTAATCGTAATCGAGCACGGTGGCGGCCTGTTGCACCGGAAACGTCGGCGGGATGTCCACGGCTTCAAGCGTGATCCGCATCACCATCTCTGTGTCACGGTCTATGTAAATCAAACCCTTGTATCCCGGTGTGATGTCCAGCCGTTTTTCGTAATCGATGCGCCATCTCGAACGCGGTTGCGACACCAGGTAGGAGTAGACATGCGCCCTCTTGCCGCGAAGGGTGGCCCAGCGCTCCCAACGGAAGGTGGCGTCCGTCTGTGGCTCGAAGATCTCGCGCATCATGCTGCCAAATTCGCCGGTTGACGTGGCTCCATCGATGGAAT
>JBDKSR010000783.1:0-13251 GCA_039680545.1 Bryobacteraceae bacterium
CTTAGACTCTTAGCTTAGACAATCCGGGGGCGAGTGGGCGGCTCATTGTCTCAGGTCTGACCGATGATGTTGTGCACAATCACCGCTGATTGTGTGCACATACACCCGAGATGCGGTAACTTCGAAGTCATGAATGCTGGAGGGACCGGGCTCGCCGGCAAAGCCGTACTCGTGACGGGAGCCGCCAAGCGGGTGGGGCGGGGCATCGCCCTGCGGCTGGCTCAGGAGGGGGTCCGGGTAGCGGTTCATTACAATACGTCCGAAACGGAAGCCCGGCGAACTGCTGAAGAATGCGGCGGCGCTCCACTGTTCCGCGCGAATCTCGAAATGGTTAGTGAAATCGAGCGCATGTTTGGCGAACTCGAACAGCAGATGGGAGCGCTGTACGGGCTTGTGAACAACGCGGCCCGCTTTGCCCGAATCGATCCCCTCAACATCACCGAGGCGGACTGGGACCACATCGTTGACGTGAACCTGAAGGCTGTCTTTTTTTGCTGCCGCGAAGGCGCGCGGAACATGTTGGCGCACGGGGGCGGCCGGATCGTAAATATCAGCTCGATCGGCGGCATACGGCCGTGGGCCACGCACGCGCACTATTGCGCGTCGAAGGCGGGCGTCATCATGCTGACGCGGGCGCTGGCAAAGGCATTCGCCCCAAACGTCACAGTGAACTCCATAGCGCCCGGCGTGATCCCCTTTGAGGACATTGACGAGGAAGGTTTGCGGATGGTCCGGCGGACCCCGGCCGGTCGCGGAGGAACTCCCGAAGAGGTGGGCGACGCGGTTCTCTATTTTCTGAAGTCGTCCAACTTCGTCACGGGGCAGTTGCTGGCGCTCGACGGGGGCTTGAGCCAGGTTTGACTATGGAGACGAGGAACCAATAGAGTGATGTTCATGAGATGCGATCGAAGAGGTTTCCTTCATGCCGCCGCAGGCGTGGCCGTATCTGCCTGGCCGGCTGCCGCGCAGAAGGCCGCCGGGGGCAAGGCCCTGCGGCTCGGTCTGATCATCCACACGGGAAAAGACCTGGACGCGGCTGTGCGGAGGGTGTATGACTTAGGCTTCCCCACCTGCCAGATCAGCGTAGGCAATCCCGATGCGACGAATGCGAAGCTGCTGCGCGCCGCTTTAGACAAGTACAAGATCGAAGCCACGTCGCTTGTGGCTGGAGGCCCACCGCCCGAGATTTACGACTTCTATCAAGGGCCGGAGACGATCGGCCTCGTTCCCCGCAAGTACCGGGAAGCGAGAATCGCGAAGATTAAGGCGGTCTCCGATTTCGGCAAGATGTGCGGTGTTCCTGGTGTGCAAACCCACTGTGGTTTCATCCCGGAGAATCCGAACGATCCTCTGTACAAGGAAGCTGTCGAAGCAATTCGGACCGTGACCGCCTACTGTAAGAAGAACGGCCAGACGTTCCGCTGCGAGACCGGACAGGAATCTCCCGTCACGCTGGTGCGGGCGATGAAGGACACCGGCCTCGACAACATCGGCGTGAACCTCGATCCCGCCAACCTCATCCTCTATGGCAAGGCGAATCCCGTGGAGGCGGTCGAAATTCTTGCACCGTATATCATGGGTGTCCACGCCAAGGACGGTAAGTACCCCACTGATCCCGCCAAGTTGGGCGAAGAGGTGCCGATCGGCCAGGGCAAGGTCAATTTCCCGGTCTTCATCAAGCGTCTGAAGGAAATCGGGTACAAGGGCCCTCTGACGATCGAACGGGAAATTTCCGGGCCGAAGCAGACCGCCGACATCAAGGCGTCTAAGATTTATCTGGAAAAGCTGATCGGGTAGAGCGCGGGGGCGTTACACGAGCCCCGCGTCGCGCAAATACTTGGCCGCAGTCTCGGGGGGCGTCGGGTTGATATAGAATCCGGTGCCCCACTCAAATCCCGCCACTTTAGTCAGTTTCGGAATGATCTCGATGTGCCAGTGGTAGTGTGCCAGCGGGCCTTCCTGAATCGGGGAACTATGGATCATCAGGTTGTAGGCCGGGTGTTCCAATACCTTGTCGATCTTCCGTGCGATGGCGCGCAACACCCATCCGAGGTTCTGGATCGACGCCGTTTCGATGTCCTCAAAGTGCGACTGGTGGCGTTTCGGGACAATCCACGTTTCGAACGGAAACCGTGACGCATAAGGCGAAATCGCCACAAAATGATCGGTTTCAAGTATGATTCGCGTGCCGTCTTCGAGATCCTGCCGCACGATGTCGCAGAAGATGCAGCGTTCTTTGAAGTCGAAGTAGCTCTTGGCACCGGCCAATTCTTCACGAACCCGCTTCGGCACCACCGGCAGCGCGATCAATTGGGAGTGCGAATGCTCGAGCGAGGCGCCCGCCGCTTCGCCGTAGTTCTTGAAAACCAGGATGTAGATGAGCCGGTGATCCTTCTTCAGGTCGAGGATTCGTTCCCGGAAGGCCCAAAAAATATCCTCGACGTTCTTTTCGGGAAGCTGCGCCAGGGAAACGTTGTGGTCTGGCGTTTCAACCAGGACCTCGTGTGCCCCCACCCCGTTCATGCGGTCATAGATCCCGTCGCCTTGCCGGTTGAGTTCGCCCTCGACGCGCAATGCCGGAAACTTGTTCGGGATTACCCGCAGGGACCATCCCGGCTCGTTCCGCCCGCTTCCCTGGGGACGGAAGGCAAGGATCTCCGGAGGTGTCTTTTGCTCATTGCCAGGGCAAAACGGGCAGAAGCGGCCACCCTTGATGGTGACCTGCTCGCGGATGAAGTCGTTGGGCCGCATGGCCCGGTCCGAAGCGATAATCACCCATCTGCCCGTCACCGGGTCTTTACGCAGTTCAGGCACCAGTCAGACTCCTCCTGAGAGTACGGCGAGAAAGTATTGTATTACATCACGGAGCCGGGCCGGAAAGCCCCCTGCAGCCACTCGACCGGAGCTGAGCCGGAAAAGACGATGTTGACGACGTCGAAGCGGACCTGTTGCGGCGGGACGCCGGCGCGCCGGGCATACTCGAAGGCGGTCCTGATGAGCGCGATGCGCTTCTCCCGGCCGATGGCGCGGTCGGGGTCCCCGAATTCCGCGGTGCTGCGGGCCTTCACTTCCACAAAGACAAGCGTTTCCCCATGCCACGCGACCAGGTCAATCTCGCCGTGTCCGCGTGCGGGGCGGTAATTGCGGGCCACGACCTTGAGCCCGCGGCTCCGCAGATAACGATGAGCGAGGTCTTCCGCGCGCCGTCCCAGTGCCTTGTCGGCCGGCCATACGCGGTTGCGTGCGGCGGCTCGCAGCCTGTCCGAGATGCGATAGAGCCAGCCGGTCACGGTTCCACCCACCCGGCGCCCGTCAGATCTTTTCGAACTCGAACTCCATGACTTTGCCGCGAACGACGTAGCAGAGGTAATACTCCCAGAAGCGCCGGAACCGCGCGGAACGGTTGACCATGAATTCGAATCCGAGCCATCTCCATAGAGCAAGTAGCTTCACGCGGACGGAAATCTCGCGCAGTCTGAAGCCGGAGTAGTAGCCGAACCCGCCATGGTCCTCGCCGAAATAGCGAAAAGAGAAGCTGTTCAGGTGCCAGCGGTGCGTGGGGTCGCAGAACGAGCTGAAATCGGTGTAGTGCGGCGTGACGATCAGTATCCGGCCGCCCGGGCGGACCAGCCGGTGAAATTCTTCCATCATCCGGATCACATCGGAAACGTGCTCGACGACGTGTATGGCGCGAATCTGGTCGAACGAGCCGCCGGCGAACGGGTACGGTACGTGATCGAGATCGCAGAGGACGTCGGCGCGGCTCCGTGGGTTGCGGTCCACGCCGATCGCCCCCGCATATTTGTTGACTCCGCAACCTACGTCGAGAATTCGCATGGGACGTTTCTGCCCGCGAACGGCCGGGCGGATACCCCTACGCCATGCCCGGCGCCTCGCGGATACAGTCCTCTAGTGTATCTGTTGCGAAAGCGGCCTGGTCCTTCGTAACCGTAAGAGGCGGACTGAGACGGACAGTGTTCGGGCCTGCCCCCAGCACGAGCAATCCGCGCTCGAAGGCCATCTGCACAACACGATCACGCAGATCCGGAGCGCGCTCGCGCGTGGATTGGTCGCGGACGAACTCGATGCCGATCATCAGGCCGAGGCCCCGTACATCTCCCACGCACGGGAAACGCCGCGGCCAGTCACGGATACGGTCCATGATGAAGGCCCCGGTTTCGGCAGCCTGGTCGACCAACCTTTGCTCGAGTAATTCGAGTGTCGTAAGCGCGGCAGCGACAGCCACCGGGTTCCCTCCGAATGTCGAGGCGTGCGCCCCGGGCTTCCAGCGCATCAAATCGGCGCGTGCGATCGTCGCGCTGAGCGGCAATCCGCTGGCGATTCCTTTGGCCACCGCCATCACGTCGGGCACGAGGCCGAAGTGCTCGGACGCCCACAGCCGTCCGGTTCGTCCCATGCCGCACTGGACCTCGTCGGCGATGATCAGGATCCCGTGCCGGGCGGCAATCGCCTGAATTTCGTCGAAAAACTTCTTCGGCGGGACGACGTAGCCGCCCTCTCCCTGGATCGGCTCGAGTACGATGGCGGCTGCTTCCTCCGCGGGAAGGATCGTTTTCAGCAGCACATCCTCGATTGCCCGTGCGCACTCGACGCCGCACGTCTCGGGGTGTTTGCCGTACGCGCACCGGTAGCAGTACGCAAACGGCAGGTGGTGGACACCCGGCACCAGCGGTCCGAAACCCCGTCGCTGTACGGCCTTACTCGCCGTTAGAGAGAGTGCCCCCAGCGTCCTGCCGTGGAATCCGCCGAAGAACGCAATGAACTTGTCGCGGCCCGTGTGGTAGCGGGCTAACTTCATTGCGGCCTCGATGGCTTCGGTTCCGGAGTTACCGAAGTACACGCGTCGCGGAATGCCGCCCGGCGCAAGGGCGGCAAGCCGTTCGGCGAGTTCCACCATGTTTTCGTAATAGAAGTCGGTTCCGGACATGTGTATAAGCCGCTCGGCCTGCTGGCGGATCGCTTCGACGACCCGCGGATGGCAGTGACCGGTGGCGACTACAGCGATGCCGGCATTGAAATCCAAAAACCGGTTTCCGTCCACATCCTCGACAATTGCACCCTCGCCGCGCTCGGCTACCATCGGGTACGAGCGTGTGTATGAGGGCGACATGACACGCTGATCGCGCTCGATCACTTCGCGTGCCTTCGGGCCGGGGAGTGGCGTCAAGATGCAGGGGAGACCGGGACGAACCGCCTCGACAGTTCTCTTCATCTCTTTGTCCTCCTGACTACCTGGAATTCACTCAAAGAAAAGAGGAGAGGCGGGGGGCTGTCAGTCGCAGCCGAATAAGGCAGGCCGGGCATTGGCTGGCCGGACCATCACGGCTCTATTGTAAGCCTCTTCGCACAAGGAGGGAAGTGGGCTATCCTGAAGTCGATGCAGGAGTTGCAATTCGAATGTCAGGCCGGGTGCACATGCTGTTGCCAGGTGGATGGCTACGTCTACATTACCGAGGGCGACTTGAAGAGAATGGCCGCATTTCTCGGGATGCCGGCGCGGACTTTCGAGGAAAAATACGTCTATCGTACCCGGCACCTCCTGCGGCTGCGGAAACCGCGCGGTTCGCAATGTCATTTTTTGAGCGGCCGCGGCTGTACCGTGCATTCCGTGAAGCCGACGCAATGCCGCGCTTACCCCTTTTGGCCTGAAGTGCTGGAATCGCGCGAGGCATGGAAAGAGGCCTCAAAAACGTGTCCAGGGATCGGAAAAGGGCCATTTATCCCCTTCGAAGGGGCACTGCGGGCGGCCAACGAAATGCGAGAAGCCTACGGCACGATGTATGACTCGTGATTTTCGGGTCATAGAAGTGCCTCAGGTGTTTGACATTGAAGGGTAAACTCCTGTAGTCTAAGAGTTTTGCAGCAGTAATCAATGAGGAAAAGTCTGTCCATGAACACCGTATTTCCGTCTGGGAAAGACATCAAGCGTAGCTGGATCGTGTTGGATGCTGAAAACGCGGCTTTGGGCCGGTTGGCAAGCAAGGTAGCCATGATATTGATGGGCAAGCACAGACCGGGCTACACACCATTCCTGGATACGGGCGATCACGTGGTTGTGATCAACGCCGCGAAGGTTAAGCTCACGGGCCGGAAAGACCAGCAGAAAGTCTACCGCGAGCATTCGCACTATCCGGGTGGACTGAAGGAAGTCACAGTCGCCGAGATGCGCGCAAAGCGGCCGGTGAAGATTATCGAATTAGCGGTTGCGGGCATGCTGCCGAAGACGAAGCTCGGCAAGCAGATGTACAGGAAGCTGAAAGTGTATGCGGGCAACCGGCATCCGCATCAGGCTCAGAAGCCCGTCGAAGTCCCCGCAGACAAGTAGGTCTAGGAGAGAGGAATCCGAGTGGCAGGAACGATCGTGCAGCATATTGGAACCGGGCGTAGAAAGTGCGCGGTGGCGCGTGTATTTCTGCGTCTTGGCAAAGGCGAGATCACGGTTAACAACCGGCAGTTTGAAGAGTTTTTTCCCACGGAGGCGAGCCGGGCGATAGTGCGGCAACCTCTGTTGGCAACCGAAACAGCCGACAAGTTTGACGTTCTGATCCTGACCGACGGCGGCGGCGTCGCCGGGCAGGCCGGCGCGGCGCGTCTGGGTATAGCGCGAGCGCTGATCGAGTTCAACTCCGAGTTGCGGCCGAAGTTGAAATCCCTTGGCTTTTTGACACGCGATCCGCGGATCCACGAGCGCAAGAAGTACGGGCAAAAGGGCGCGCGGAAGCGGTTCCAGTTCTCGAAACGCTAATGCGTCAGAGTTGGCGGCGGGTATCCGGTGATGTGCCGGATTGCCCGCTTTTTCGCTGTTTTCCGTGAAGCAAAGTTTCCGCACGCAAATTCCGTTTGGGCGGCGTGTGGCGTGATAACAACATAAGGAGGCAGTTTGCCGTCAATTTCGATGAAGGAACTGCTCGAAGCAGGCGTTCACTTCGGGCACCAGACCAAGCGCTGGAATCCGAAGATGAAAGAATACATCTTCGGCGAACGCAACGGTATTTACATCATTGATCTTCAGAAAACGCTGAAGCTCTTCAAGGATGCCATGCGATACGTCGCCGAGATGGCGGCGCAGGGAAAGACGGTGCTGTTTGTCGGCACCAAGCGGCAGGCGCAGGAAGCCGTCGCCGAAGAAGCTACGCGCTGCGGCATGTTCTATGTCAACCAGCGGTGGCTGGGCGGTTTGCTCACCAACATGGTGACCGTGCAACGTTCGATCAAGCGGCTCAAGGAGCTTGAGGCGATGGCTGCCGACGGCAACTGGGAAGGACGCTCGAAAAAAGAGATCTCCCGGCTGGACCGCGAACGGAAGCACCTCTTCCAGAACCTGGCTGGCATCAAGGAAATGGGCAAGTTGCCCGACTTGATGTTCGTGATCGACTCGAATAAGGAGTCGATTGCGGTGAGCGAGGCGCGCAAGCTGGCGATTCCCGTGGTGGCCGTTGTGGACACCAACTGCGACCCGGATCAAGTGGATCATCCGATTCCTGGCAACGACGACGCGCTGCGGGCAATCCGGCTGTTTACGAACAAGGTGGCTGAGGCGATTATCGAGGGCAAGGCCCTGGCGACTGAGCAGGAGTTCGTGGCCGAGAAGATCGTCACCGAGGAAGGGCAAGGCGAAGAGGTCCCCGAGTACACGCAATACGTGGATCCTCGTTACGCAGAGCAGATCATGGCGGAGGGACTCTCGGACGAGGAACTTCCTTCCGTATCGCTGCCGCGCAAGGGCCCTGGTGAAGAGGTCCCAGCCGCAACCCCGGATGTGACGGCGGCGGACGCGGAGAAGTAATCCGTGCCCGTCCGTTAGTTCACTTCATTTCAGATTCACGAATATCTTAAGGAAGATCATATGGCGGAAATTACCGCACAGTTGGTAAAGGAACTCCGTGAGCGCACCGGCGCCGGAATGATGGAGTGCAAAAACGCGCTGGTTGAGGCCAAGGGTGACCTGAACGAGGCCGAAACAGTGCTCCGGAAGCGTGGTATCGCGTCCGCGGTGAAGAAGGCTACCCGCGCGACGAAGCAGGGTCTTATCAGCAGCTACATCCACCCCGGTTCGCAGTTGGGCGTTCTCGTTGAAGTGAACTGCGAGTCCGATTTCGTAGCCCGTACTGATGATTTCCGCGATCTGGTGCATGACGTCGCCATGCAGATCGCCGCGGCGGACCCGAAGTACGTCCGGCGCGAAGAAGTCCCCGCCGAAGTCCTCGAGAAGGAACGGGAAATTCAGAAAGCCCGCGCCATCGCCGAGGGCAAACCGCCACAGGTTGCGGACAAGATCGTGGAAGGCCGGCTCAGCAAGTTCTATGAGGAAGTCTGCCTCTACGACCAGCCCTTCATTAAGGACAACTCGGTTACGATCGATCAGCTCATCAAGATGAAGATCGCGAAGACCGGCGAAAATATGTCGGTTTCGCGCTACGTCCGATTCAAGATCGGCGACTCGCAGGCACAATAACTGGAGGCCGGCGTCACGCCGGTTGGCTGGCGCCGCGGGCTCACTCAGTGGCAAAGTTCAAACGAATCCTGTTGAAATTGAGTGGCGAGGCTCTGGCCGGTGACGCCGGTTTCGGAGTAAATGCCGAGCGTATCCACGCGCTCGCCGCTGAAATTGCCGAGGTGGCGTCAAAAGGCGTCGAACTCGGCGTCGTAGTCGGCGGGGGTAACTTCTTCCGCGGTGTCTCAGTCATTGCCCGCAATATGGACCGCGTCGCGGCGGACCACATGGGGATGCTGGCGACGGTTATCAACGCGCTGGCCCTCCAGGACGCGCTCGAATCAGCCGGAGCCGCAACGCGGGTGATGACGGCCATTGAGATGCGCCAGGTGGCGGAACCATTCATCCGGCGCCGGGCGATCCGGCATCTCGAAAAGGGCCGGATCGTCATCTTCGCGGCGGGAACATCCAGCCCATATTTTTCCACTGATACCGCGGCCGCTCTCCGCGCGCTCGAAATTCGCGCTGAAGTCCTCGCCAAGGCGACGCGCGTCGACGGCGTCTATGACATGGACCCGCTTCGGCACCCGGACGCCACTCTTTACAGGGAAATCGGGTATACAGACGTGCTGACCCGTTCTCTGGCGGTGATGGATGCCACCTCGATCGCCATGTGCCGCGATAACAAGCTTCCAATCATCGTGTTCAACCTGAACGTTCCTGGAAATATAATGTCTGTGTCGATGGGCGAACCTGTCGGCACGCTAATCCATCCGTGAGGCCTTATGAAACCAGAACAGCAGCCGGCTAGCACGCAGACCTTCAGTTCGATGAAAGATGTCCAGGCGTACGCCAAATCGCGTATGGAAAAGGTGGTGGCGGACCTCCAGCACGAAATGGCTGGCATTCGAACGGGCCGCGCCTCAGTGAGCTTGTTCGATCATGTGAAGGTGGATTACTACGGCACCCCGACGCCGCTGAATCAGCTTGCGACGCTGCACGTGCCGGAGCCATCCCTGATCACGGTACAGCCCTGGGACGTGAGCCAGATCGGTGTGATCGAGAAGGGTATCCGAGCCTCGGATCTGGGCCTGAATCCGAACAACGATGGAAAGATCATTCGTGTACCGATTCCGCCGCTGACCGAGGAAAGACGCAAGGAACTCGTGAAGCACCTGCATGTGGTGACGGAAGATCATCGCGTCGCCCTGCGGAACATCCGGCGGGACTGCAATGAGTCCCTCAAGAAGCTGCTCAAGGATAAGTTGATCAGCGAAGACGACGACCGCCGGGGACACGACGAGATTCAGAAGCTCACGGATGCCTACACCTTGAAGCTCGATCAGGCTTCCAAGACGAAAGAAAAGGAAATCCTCGAGCTGAAGTAGAGACGAGGCGCTGACTGCTGCCCTCGTGAAAAGGCGGCAGTGTGTCCACTCAGGCAGTCTTCAAAGCCGATTCCGGTACAAACCTGCCTCCCCAGGCCGGTTCTCTCTATCCGCGCCCGGGGAGGCGTAAAACTGATACTCAAATCTGCTGACTGCCCGCTATGGCGCTACGGGACGAGCGCGGCGTCAGCCGTCGTGAGTCCGGCTCCGGTTGCGTCGGCGCCCCAGCAAATATTCGTATAGGTGCCAGTGTTCGGGTCAATGACGTTCCGGCACCCTGGAGCCAGCGGAGTCGCAGTGCTCTCGAGAATCGTCTCAGCCTGAGCGGCCGTCAGCGCCGGGTTCTTCTGCGCCATCAGTGCCACGATCCCGGCCACGTGTGGGCTGGCCATGGATGTGCCACCCAGGTAGTAGTAAGAGATCTGGCCGCTGTTCACCTGGTACGGGCCAACAATCCAGGTACCAGGCGCCGCAACGTCGAGATCCTGGCCGGACTTTTGGCGGCTGGAGAAGTCGGCGATATAGAAATTCGCCGGGTCCGTGGGATCCGGGACATTCTTCAAACGCCACCAACTGGTTCCTATCCATTCACCAACCCACCCTGAGGCGGCCACCGAAATGACGGGAGCATACGCACCCGGGTAGCCCATGCCGGCGGCGCCGTTGTTGCCGGCGGATGCTACGACGATGACTCCTTTGGAAATCGCGTAATCAATCGCGGCCTTCTCCATGGCTTCAAGAGCGGAACCGCCAAGGCTCATGTTGATCACGACGGGAAACGCCGAAAGCGGGCCAGCCTTCAAATTGCCCACGTAAACGATGCCTTGGGCGATCACCGACGTCCAGCCCGAACCATTCTGGTTCAATACCTTCACCGGGATCACCGTGGCCAGCGGCGCCACTCCGTTCATTATTCCGCCGCCGTACTTGAACCCGAGAATGGTGCTCGTAACGTGCGTACCATGTGAATCCTGATCGTGCTCCCACTTGTTCGGCTGCTCTGCAACGTTCCCCACAGGTCCGCCGGTGAAAGAGCGGGCATATTCCTCGGCGATCCTCTCCTGCGGAAAATACTGTCTCCAGGAGTCGACCAGTCCGGTATCGAGCACCGCTACATAAACCCCGGATCCGTCATAGCCGATCGTGCGTCCCGCGCCGAGATCCGTAACGTTTATCGAATCCAGGTCCCACGTGTTGAGTCCCGCAGCGAAATCGGTCACACTGACCGTGTCCACCGGCGAGCCGGTTCTCTCGGCGTCCGGGTTAGCCGCGGCCACGTAAGGCAAAGCCGCGATGACCTCCAACTGATCGGCAGGCGCTTTCATGGTAACCGCATTGATTTCTGCTACCGTGTCGCGCACCGTTCCGTAGCGAGCGAGATCGGCAAGGATGGCGGTCGACACGGGGGTGTTCAGGACAACGTTGATGTCGATCGAATTCTTGCCGGATGCCCCGGCTCCTGGCAGCGCCAGGGCCACCAGAGCGAAGCACAGTGCCAAAACCAAATACACATTTCTTTTCATTAGGCAGTCCTCGTAAATTTGAACAAATTGATACCCACGTTCGAGTTTGTGTAAAGTTTATAGCCGATCAGGCGCAGGCACAAGGCCTGCCGGTTCCAGTACTCTATGGAGGTTAGGGGGCATTGCTCATGCGACGACTGTCCGGGTTGTTTTTACTCTGCCTGGGGGTGGCGATAGCTTTGGGAGGCGCGGAACGGCGTGTGATCACTCCTGCGGGCTCTGCCAAACCGGTTGGCCCTTATAGCCCGGGCATCGAGGTTGGTGACTACTTGTACGTCTCCGGGCAGGGTGCCCGGGACTCCGCAGGGAGGATGCCCGCGACGTTTGAGGAGCAGACACGCCTCGCCCTCAATAACGTGAAGCAGATCGTGGAAGGGGCAGGTCTGACGCTTCAGCACATCGTCTATGCCCAGGTCTACCTCACGGACATGAGCCAGTACGCCATCATGGACCGCCTGTGGAATGAGTCCTTCCCGAAGGCGCCCCCGGCCCGGGCCGTGCTTGGCGTCCAACGGATGCCCGTCGATACGCCGGTGGAAATCAACGCAGTGGCCGTACGGAATCTGTCTTCAAAGAAGAACATCGCCCACGGGGCTGTTCTCACGCACGACCGTCTGTACATCCCGGGCTGCTTTGGCCTGGATCGCACTTCCGGAAAGGTTCCCGGCGATCCTGCGGCCGAGGTTCAGGCGGCGCTCGACGGGATGAAGCGCGTTCTTGAATCAGCAGGGCTGGATTTCCGTCACGTGGTCTTCGTCAATCCCTATCTGACCCGGGATCTGCCGATGGACGTCATGAATCGCGCCTACGCCGGGCGTTTCGAGTTTGGCAACACCCCGGCGAGGGCGACAATTGAGGTCGCGAGCCTGCCTCTTGGTGCCCGGATCAAATTCACCGGCGTCGCGGTGCGCGATCTGGCCCTCAGGCGGGCGGTCAGGCCGAAAAATATGCCTCCGAGCCCGACGGCCAGCCCGTGCGTGTTCGCGGGGGACACGCTGTTCTGCTCGGCAAAGTCCGCCTTCATTCCTGGACCGAATAGCGGCATCTTTGCGGCCGGCGTTGCGCATCAAGTGCGTATGTCCATGCGGAATCTACTCGACGGTTTAGAGGAAGCGGGAATGGACCTCTCGAACGTCGTCTCGACCAACGTCTATCTCGACGACATCAATGACTTCGCTGACATGAACGGCATTTACGGGCTCTACTTCAAGGGCGCTCCTCCCACGCGGACCACCGTTCAGCCGAAGGCGTCAGTCGAGAGGAAGCGGGACGCGCAAGGCCGTGCGCCGAAACTCGAGGAAATCTCGCTCGTGGCGGTCAAGTAGCAGGCACAATTGGTGTGTCACGCGCGTCGGGAAGTCGCAAAATGGAAGAATGACAAAGCGAAAGAGTTTCTTACTATTCTTCCTCTCGATCGCGCTTGGTCTGCCGTTGTGGAATTGCGCGGGAACCTATCACGGAGCCACCGAGACGTACGTTCTGGTGGCCACCAACACCAAGATCCCCTACTGGCAGGCGGCAGCCGCGGGTCTCAATCGAGCGGCGGCGCAACTGAAAGTGAAGGCGGACTTTGTTGGCCCCGAAACGTATGATCCTGCAGCCCAACGCGACGAATTCCGCCGCGTTGTCTCCAAGAAGCCCACGGGCATTCTGGTTTCGCCCGCGGACCCCGAAATGATGCGGCCGGAGATCGACGCAGCCATCGCTAAAGGCATCCCTGTCGTGACCATCGACTCGGACGCCCCGGCGAGCAAGCGCCTGTTCTATGTCGGCACGGACAATTACCAGGCGGGTCTCATGGGGGCTCGTCAGGCAGTTGAGCACCTCAAGGGCAAGGGCAACGTGGTTGTGTTCACGATGCCGGGTCAGGCGAACCTGAGCGACC